>NZ_CAJMZE010000003.1:0-334006 GCF_905220235.1 Paraburkholderia sp. J41
CCGGCATCGCCGCGTGATGCCGCGAAACCGCGGAACCCGGATTCCTGAACCATTTATGGCCTGGTATAACTCCTTCGACCGGCGCTGCGGGCTTGCATCGACCTTCGGGGTCGAATCGACGTCCTTGCCCCGCAATCCCCGTTCGAATGCGCTGCGAAACAACCGGCCGCCCGAGGAAATCGTGTTCACCGCACCTTTTATTATTTGAGCCGAGGTTCCCCATGCATCCGCTAACCGCCCTCACGCCGGCCCACTTTTGTTATCTGGTCGGGGTAGTGGCTATCGTCGTCACGATGATCTGGCGCGCGAACGTCGTCGTGCCGGCCATCCTCGCGACCTTCGCCGTCGCGTTCGCCTTTTCGGGCAAAGTGCTCACCGGTCTGCAAGCCATCTTCATGGGCAGCCTGACCGCCGCGCACGAGCTGTTCAACATCTTTCTCGTCATCGCGCTGATGACGGCGCTCCTCAACGGGCTGCGCGAGATCGGCGCCGACGTGCGCATGGTGCGGCCGTTCAGGAAGATCATGATCAACGGTCACGTCGCCTTTCTGATCCTCGCGCTGATCACGTATCTGATCTCGCTGTTCTTCTGGCCGACGCCGGCCGTGCCGCTGGTGGGCGCGATCCTCATTCCGGCCGCCATCTACGCGGGGCTTTCGCCGCTGGGCGCGGCCGTGGCGATCGCCGTGGCCGGCCAGGGCATGGCGCTTTCGTCCGACTACGTGATCAAGGTCGCGCCCGGCATCAGCGCCAAGGCCGCCGGCACCGACATGCAATCCGTCGCCAATACCGCGCTGCTCCTGTCCGTGATCGCGGGCGTGGTCGCGCTCGGGCTCTGCTGGTACTTCACGGTGCGCAGGAACGTGAGAAAGCCCGGCGCGAGCAATCTGGTCGAATGGGAATCGTCGGGCGAGATCGATCCGGTCAACCAGCCGGGAGCGCATCAAGGCAGTTTCGCGAAGGCCGAACTCGCGCGCAGCACGAGCGGCATGCACGACGACGCCGAAGACGGCGTGCCCGCGCTGTCCGCCGGCGGCGCCGCGACGCTCACCTTGCCGATGGGCGGCGCGAACCCGATGCAGCGGCGCGAGATGTGGTCGCGCGTGTTCTCGGTCGTCACGCCGCTCACGTTCCTCGCGGTCGTGGTCATCATGACGCGGCCGGGGCTGGTCGGCGCCTCGGTCATTCGCGGCGGCGACGCGGCTTCGCTGATCGGCGGCATGGCGGCCGTGCTGATGATGCTCACGACGCTCTCGTACGGCCGCAAAGGCTTTCTCGACCGCACGGCCGGCCACATCATCGACGGCTTCGTGTTCGCGTTCAAGGCGATGGGCGCGGTGCTGCCGATCGCAGGCTTCTTCTTCGTCGGCGACAGCAGCACCGCGGGCCCGATTCTCGGCATCGAATCCGGCGCGCACGTTCCTTCGCTGTTGTTCGAACTCGTGCAGTCGTGCAGCCAGTTCATTCCGCACAGCCCGGTGCTCGTCTCGCTCGGCGTGCTGTTGACGGGCATGATCACCGGCATCGACGGCTCGGGTTTCGCCGGCCTGCCGCTGACGGGCTCGCTCTCCGGCGCGCTCGCCCCGATGGTTCACATGCCCGCTTCCACGCTCGCCGCAATCGGCCAGATGGGCGCGGTCTGGACGGGCGGCGGCACGCTGGTCGCGTGGTCGTCGCTGATCGCGGTCACGGGCTTCGCGCGCGTGCCGGTGCTGGACGCCGTTCGCGCGCTGTTCGTGCCCGTGGTCTGCGGGCTCGTGGCGGCCACGCTCGTCGCGGTCGCGATCAGCTAGACGGTCGATCGCTCATGACTTCTACGCTGATTCCTGCGGCACTTGCGCAGGAAGGCTGGGCCGCCTTGCAGATCGTGTTCGTCAACGTTCTGCTGGGCGGCGACAACGCCATCGCCATCGCGATGGCCTGCCGCTCGCTGCCGCCCCAACAACAACGCGCGGGCATCCTGCTCGGCACCGCGCTCGGCATCGTCTTGCGCATCGTGCTGATCGGCGTCATCGGCAAGCTGCTGGCGATTCCGTTCATGCACGTGGCCGCCGCGGCGCTGCTGATCTGGATCGGCACGCAACTCGTGCGCCCCGGCGGCGACGATCCCTCGGTGAGCCAGGCGTCGGCGTTGTGGCGCGCGGTGATGGCCATCGTCTGGGCCGACCTCGCGATGAGCCTCGACAACGCGCTGGCGACGGCGGCCGTGGCGCAGGCGCTGCCCGAAGCGTCGCGGCTCGCGGTGGTGTTCGTCGGTCTCGCGATGGGCGCGCCCGTGATCGCGTTCGGCAGCCGGTTGATCATCGCTTTGCTCGATCGTCTGCCCTCGCTTGTATACATTGGCGCGGCGCTGCTCGGCTGGATCGCCGGAGAATTGCTGCTCGCCGACCCCGCCGCGAACGCCGCCTTGCAAACGCTGCTGGCGCAGATTCCGGGCGTGAGCGCGGCGGCCGCGAGCACGCTGGTTTGCGTGGCCGCCGCCGCGCTCGTGCCGCTGCTCGGGCGCGTGGCGGCGCGCCGAACCCGCGCGGCCTGACGCTGCCGGCGGACCGTCGCCACCCGGCCGGCACGCGCCGGCCGGGCGTCTTTCGATGTCGTCCGCGCCTGGTTGTCCGCGCGCCGCACCGGCGCGAGATCAAGGGCGCAAGGTGTATCGTCTACAAAAAACCGCGAATGCGCTAAAATTCGACATCTAGCTTGCACGGCCGGCCGGCCTGCATGGACGCGCATGGAACCCCAATGAGCACACAGTCGGATCTCCCAGCAGCGGCGACGGATCGCGAGCCGTCCAACTCCAATCCCATTCTTCACCGCCAGCTTTCCGAACTGGTCACCGCGCGCATCCGGGAGTCGATCACCTCGGGCGTGTACGCGCCGGGCGCGCGTCTGATCGAAGGCCGCATCGCCGAGGAATTCAACGTCTCGCGCGTGCCGGTTCGCGAGGCGTTGCGCGCGCTCGCGGCCGAGGGCCTCGTGGAAGTGCGGCCGCGGCACGGCGCCGTGGTTGCCTCGCTCGACCCGGCTTCCGCGCGCGAAATGGTGCAGATTCGCGCCACGCTCGAAGGTCTCAATGCGCGCCTCGCCGCCGAACATTGCACGCCGGAACTCGCCGCCAAGGTGGCCGAAGTGCTTGCCGAAGGCAACGCCAAGCTCGCTTCCGGCGACACGGCAAAACTGCTCGACCTCAACGCGCGGTTCCACGATCTGCTCTACGCGGCGGGCGCGAACACCATGCTCGCCGACTTGATGCGCACGCTGCGCGACCGCTCGCGCCGGCTTTTCATGAACGCAACGGAAGAAGAAATCCGGCTCACCTGGGAAGAACACGCGGCCATCCTGCGCGCGGTTCAGTCGGGCGACGCGGCGCTCGCCGCGCTGCTTGCGGAGCGCCACGTCATGCGTGCGGCCCAGCATTATCTGGGCACGGTCGCGCAGTAGGCATGCTTCGCTAGCCCTTTTCCGGCGATCGTTTTTCGGAACGGCCTCGCGCCGCCGTTTGCCTTACGGTCCTGCGCGAACGGCCGTTGCGCTTTCGCCTTCCAGCCCGGCGGCCTTTCATCGCCTCGCAATCCACGCCCACAGCGCCCGCAACCGCCGCGCACGCGCTTCCAGCAGATACCACGCAATCCACGCCAGCACGCCCGACGTCACGCCCGTCGCCACGTGCTCCAGCACGGGATGCGCATACCCGCTGCGATGCGACACGACATCGCCGATACACGCCAGCAAGCCGACCATCAGCGCATTGCCCGTGCGCTCGCGAAACAAGCGCGCGGCGGGCGTGAACGTGAGGACCAGCGCCAGCGCGCTCGTGAGAAAGCCGGTACGAATGGCGATGATCCAGTGCGCCGCGCTCATCACGTTGGCCCAGCTTCCGAGCATGCAGGTCATGCACGCGCACGTGGGTTGCCAGAAGCGTTGCAAGACAATGCGCAAGCGAAGCGGCCAGTTCATGATGCGTGCGCCGCAGGTGACTTGAATCGATCCTCCACGCGTTTCGGCAATTCCTTCTCCTCGCTCTGCGGTCGAAGCCTCTCGCATCGTAAGCCCATTTGCGCGTTGGCAGGGTCGATTACGTTTGCGGCATCGCACGCTCGAAACCCGTCACGGAAAAATTTCCAAACCGCTGTAACCGGCGCGCGCAACCCGGCGAACTAGAGGGTGTACCTGCTGCGGGTACCCACTACTCAACCACCGGAGAATTGCCATGTCGTCGAAAACCACCGTCACGTCCGCCCTCCTCGCCGGCGCCGTTGCCAGCCTGCTCGCCTCGGTCGCGCATGCCGCGCCGCTCACGAAGGCCGAAGCCAGCGCCGCCATCGCCGCGCACAAGGAAAAGTGCTACGGCGTCGCGCTCAAAGGCCAGAACGATTGCGCCGCCGGCCCCGGCACCACCTGCCAGGGCACGTCGGCGATGGACTTCCAGGGCAACTCGTGGAAGTTCGTTCAAGGCGGCACCTGCACCAGCATCCAGGTGCCGGGCGGCGGCCACGGCTCGCTCATGCCGATCAAGTCCTGATCCGCAACGCTCTTTCGGAGGAACGGGACGGCGCCGCGCGCGTCGTCCCATCTCAGCGATGACGAATTCATCCCTCACCGTCGGCGCCAGTTTCAAGCACGATCATCTCGCCGCGATCCAGGCGCATCGGCCGCGCGAGATGTTCTTCGAAGTCCACGCCGAAAACTACATGGGCGCGGGCGGTCCCGCGCATCGCGCGCTTGCTGCGATCCGGCGCGACCATCCGCTGTCGGTACACGGCGTATGCATGTCGATCGGCGGCCGCGAGCCGCTCGATCCGCATCATCTCGCACGGTTGCGCGACGTGGTCTCGCGTTACGAGCCGGCGCTCGTTTCTGAACATCTCGCGTGGTCCTCGCATGCGGGCACGTTCTTCAACGACCTGCTGCCGCTGCCGTATACGCACGATACGCTCGCGACGGTTTGCGCGCACGTCGATCAGGTTCAGGACACGCTGCAACGACGCATCCTGCTCGAAAACCCCTCGACCTATGTCGCGTTTGCCGCGTCGACGCTGAGCGAAACGGCCTTCCTGCGCGCGGTCGCGCAACGCACGGGCTGCGGCCTGCTGCTCGATCTCAACAACGTGTTCGTCTCCGCAACGAATCGGGGCGAGTCGGCCGAGCGCTGGCTTGCCGACTTTCCCCTCGAATACGTGGGCGAAATTCATCTGGCGGGTCACAGCGAACAGCGCGACGACGACGACGCGCCGCTCCTGATCGACAGTCACGACCGCGCGGTCGCCGATCCTGTTTGGCGCCTGTATGCGGACACGATCGCGCGTCTCGGCCCCGTGCCCACGCTGATCGAATGGGACAGCCAGTTGCCCACGTGGCCCGTGCTGCACGCCGAAGCGCGGCGCGCGCAACGCGTCGTCGATACCTGCGGGAGCGCGCGCGATGCAGCCTGACCTCACCGCGTTCGCCCGCGGCCTGCTCGACCCCGCGATGCCCGCGCCCCGCGACGTGACCGCGCCAGGCGGCAACGGCGTCGTCAAGCGCTACAACGTGTATCGCAACAACGTGACGGTCAGTTTGATCGACGCGCTCGCCGCCGTGTATCCGGCCGTGCAGCGCATCACCGGCGTCGAATTCTTCCGCGCGATGGCGCGCTTTCATGTGCGTGCGACGCCGCCGGTTTCGCCGCTGCTGTTCGAATACGGCCGCGATTTCCCCGCGTTCATCGAAGCATACGAATACGCGCGCGAGTTGCCGTGGCTCGCCGATGTCGCGCGCATCGAGCGCGCGTGGCTCGACGCCTATCACGCCGGCGACCAGGCGCCGCTAGCCGCCGCAGCGCTCGCGTCCATCGAGCCCGCGGCGCTGCCGACCTTGCGCTTCGCCGTGCATCCGTCGGCGCGCATCGTGCGCTCGCGCTTTGCCGCCGTGTCGATCTTCGCGACGCATCGCCGCGACGACAGCACGCCCGCGCCGCTCGCCTCGAACGAAGCCGAGGACGCGCTCGTCACGCGCATCGGCGACGACGTGACGGTCTCGCGCCTGCCGGCGGGCGGCGCGGCCTTGCTGGGCGCGCTATTCGACGGCGAACCGTTCGGCGCGGCCGTGGCCGCCGCCATCGGCGCCGAGCCTTCGTTCGACCTTTCCGCCAACCTCGCCGGCATGATCGCCGCCGGCGCGTTCACCGCAATCCGCACCGGAGCCTGACGATGACGACCGACCAACCCGCCCGGCCCGCGGCCGCCGCCAACCCGCTCGCCAGCGCCATCGGCAAGGCGCGCCGCGCGGTCGAATGGATCGCGCAACCTTGGCTCGTGCAACTCGTCGTGCGCGTGGCGCTGGCCGTGCCGTTCTGGCGTTCGGGCATCCTCAAGTGGCACGGCTTTTTGCAATTGAGCGATACGGCAATCACGCTGTTCACCGACGAATTCATGCTGCACTTGCCGGGCGGCCCGTATCCGTTTCCGGCGCCCGCCGTGTTCGCATTTCTCTCCGCCTGCGGCGAAGTGGGCTTTCCCGTGCTGCTCGTGCTCGGCCTCGGCACGCGCTTCGCGGCGCTCGGCTTGCTGCTGATGACCGGCATCATCGAACTCACGGTGCCCGAGGGCTGGCCCGTTCACATCACGTGGGCCGCGATGGCGCTCGCGATTGCCGCGTGGGGACCGGGGCGCATCTCGATCGACTATCTGCTCGGCGACCGCCGCGCGCGATCGTAGAAGCTTCGCTGCGCCTCTCGACCCGGCGACGCCCGCCATGGACACCGACGATCTCGTCGCCCGGCTCGCCGGCGCGCCGCTGCGTGCCGAACGCAACGCCGTCACGCGCCACTTGAGCCGCGCGCTGACGCTGGGCCTCGTGGGCAGCTCGATCCTGCTGGTATTGCTTTATGGCGTGCGCAGCGACATGCCCTGGCTGATCCTCACGACGATGTTCTGGATTCGCCTCGCGTTTCCGCTCGCGATCGTCGTTGCGGCGATGAGTCTGGCCGCGCGGCTCGGCCGCCCCGGCGCGCGCGTGGGCCATGCGTGGCTCGCGGTAGCGCTGCCGGCGGCGGCGATGCTGTGCGCGGCGGCGGGCGTGCTGCTCGCGGCGCCGCCCGGCTACCGCCTGCAATTGATGCTCGGCACGACGTGGCACGTGACCACGAGCAATATCGTCGTGCTTTCGCTGCCGCCGCTCGTCGCGATCATGCATGCGATGCGCCGCCTCGCGCCCACGCGCCTGCGTTTGACCGGCGCGGGCGTGGGCTTGCTGGCAGGCGCGCAGGGCACACTGGTCTACTCGCTCTATACGCCCGAAATGTCGATTCCGTTCTGGGCAGTCTGGCACATGCTCGCGATGGCGATTACGGCTGCGCTGGGCGCTGCGCTCGCGCCGAAACTGCTGCGCTGGTAGATCGCGCCCTAAAGCATCGGATACCTAACGATTTATTCATCGGCATCCGTCTGCGGAATCCGATCTTCGAGCCGGGTGCGAAAGCGCGCGGCTGCGCTCGGCACATCGTGCGTGATGTGGGTCGCTGTGTCAGTGCGAAAATATTCGTCGACGGTTTGCGCCAGTTTGCGCCGATCGTGCCGATTTGCGCCGATTAGTGCCGATTCGTGCCGATTCGTGCCGCTCTAGAAACGCCGCCGCGACGAACGCCCGCTACCAGCGCAGCAGCCGCGGCCCGATCACCGCGCCGAACGCGCTCGCGAGCAGCATACCGAGCACATACCAGATGCCCCAGAACGCGGGGCTCATCTCCGGGCAATGAAAGCTGTATGCGAAGGTCGCAATCGCGCCCGCGAGCAGCCCCGAAGCCGCGCCCGCCGCACGCAGACGCGTAGGCGCCAGCCCGCGCACCGCGCGAAATACCGCGACGAAACCCGGCACCGACAACAGCAGGATATTGAACGGACAGGTGCGCCAGGTATGGCCCAGCAGCAGCGTAACGCGATCCTCGGGCGCGGCCAGCGCGACGAGCGCCGCGCCGCCAATCCACACGAACGCCACCGGCAACGCGAGCAACCAGCCGCCCGCCGCCCCGACGCGCGCGCCCGGACGCGCGAGCCGGCTCACGGCAACCAGCGCGCCCAGCATGACGACCGAGGCGAACGCGAGCTTTTCCCAGAACGGCGCCGTGTGCGCGACGCTCGCCAGATCGGGGCGCACGCCGAACACCACGGCCATCAGCAACAACGAGCCGAGCGCGGCAAGCGGCAGCGCGACGCCGAACCGGCGCGCACCGGCATGCCGGCCGACGGGCGCGGCGCCGGTCGCGAGCATGTCGATGAGATCGTCGGTATTCATGCCAGTCCCTTGATTCTGAGCGCGAGCGCCTTGAGCCCGCGATGCACGCCAACCTTGACCGCCGACTCGGAAAGCCCGGTCAACTGCGCCGTTTCCGCCACCGACAATCCTTCGAGCTTGACATGCTGAATCGGCAAACGCTGCTTGTCGGGCAGATGTTCGAGCAGCTTGCCGATGTCGCGGCGCGCCGCGGCCGGTTCGTCGTCGGACGCAGCGAAGAGGTCGTCGTGATCGTCGAGCGGATCGTGCAGCGCCTCGCGGCGCGCGCGCCCGCGAAAGAAGTCGGTGAGCTTGTAGCGGGCGATCGCGTGAACCCAGGCAGTCAGCGGCTCGCCTTCGCGATACGTATGGCGTGCATTATGCACCGCGAGAAGGATCTCCTGGACGAGGTCCTCGACGTCGTCGCGCAAGGTGGGAATCCGCCGGCGCAAATAGCCGCGCAAATGGCGCGTGAGTTGTTCGAGAAAGGCGCGGTACGCGGGCGCGTCGCCCGCGAGCCCTTTCACGAACAGCGCCTTGAGGCGGTCTTCCGCTGTCTGCACGATATGTCTTGAGTGGTGTCACGTCGCGGCGGCGGCGCTCAATTCGCGCGGCGGCCAGTTTTAGAACAACTGCTTTAGAATATCGGAACGGACCGGGGCGCGCAATGGCGCCGCCGGCACTCATGCGGACGGAGACCCCAGCGCCATGGCGCGACCGAGAGAATTCGACGAAGCCGCCGCACTGGACGCGGCGGTGCATTGCTTCTGGCTGCGCGGCTACGAAGCGACCTCGGTGCGCGATCTGGCCGAAAGCATGGGCATCACGGGCGCGAGCCTCTACAACGCGTTCGGCGACAAGCGCTCGCTGTTTGGCCGCGCGCTCGCGCATTATGTCGAGCACAGTTTTGGCGCGCGCGAGGCGCGCTTCGAAACCGCGCTGTCGCCGCGCGAAGCGATACGCGCGTTCTTTCGCGAGATCATCGAGCGCTCGGTCCACGACGACGAACGCAAAGGCTGCCTGCTCGTGAATTCCGCGCTCGAAGTCGCGCCGCACGATCCCGAATTTCAGCAAGCGATCGCCGCCGTGCTGGTGCGCGTGGAGGCCTTCTTCCGGCGTTGTGTTGCGGCAGGCCAGCAAAGCGGCGAGATACCGCGCGCGCAATCCGCCGACGATCTCGCGCGCACGCTGCTCGGTACGCTGCTCGGGCTACGCGTGCTCGCACGCTCGCGCCCTGAACGCGAATTGCTCGAAGGACTTGTGAGACCGGTTCTGGGATTGGTTGGAGTTGGGGTTGGGGTTGGGCGTTGAGTCGGTTCTTGGGTGCGTTGGCGCGCCGCCAACTCGCCAACTCGCGAATTCGATATCCGCGAGCGCGCCGTTCGTGGTTTGCGCGACCAGTGCGGAATACGAACTCGCCGTGGGAAGCCGCTCCCAAGTGGCGGCGTCAGCCAAGCGCGAGCAAGGTGCCTGGCATCGAATCAGCCTATCCTTAAGGACTTCAAAGAAGGCGGCCGCTACGACTTCATCCGGTCACGCGGATTGTGCGGCGAGCGCGATCGGCATCTTCATTGACGCGAAAAATAGATCGCAACGTAGCCGGGGTTCCCGTTCGTCGCGCCGCTCGCCGGAATGGCCTGCTCGACCAGTAACGTCTGCGATGCGGCATTTGCGTAGATCGTGAGTCGTATGACCTGCGGATTTTGCGCGTTGCTCGTGTCGGTCAAGCCCGCGCCGGAAAGCATCTGCATGGCCTGCGTCGCGCTGAAGCTCTGATCGACGATGCGTACCGTCGTGGAGGGATTGCCGTCGAACACGTTGTCCGTGAAGCTGTCGTCCGCGTTCACCGTCAGCGTGGACGCCGGCGACGGGCCGCCTTCCGCTTTCGCGCCGCAGTTTTCCCATCCGTCGAAAACAGCGGCGCTCGCAGCGAGCTTGGCCCAGGCGCCCATGGGCTCCGTCACGGGCGTCCAGGTGTTGTTCAGCAACGCCGCCACGCTTTTCACGTTCACCCCGGCGTTGACGCCTGTCACGGTGCCGATACTGCCAGCCGCCGCCGAGACACACGCGATGCCCGCGCCCGCGAAGGCCGCCGGCTGATAGAGCGAGACGAGCGCATTGTTGCCCGCCATGACGAGCGGCGCCGCGACGGGGCTGACAAGCACCGGCGAGGTCGTCGTGGTGGCGGGGACTACGGAGAGCGCCACGGCCGGCGTGCTGCCGAGCAAGACGCTGTTCGCATACGCGACCGCCGGCGATACGGGAGGAGGCGAAGGCGGCGGCCCGGCGGTGTTGCCGCCATCGCCGCCGCCTCCGCAGCCGGCGAGCGCCGCCGCGATGCACACCGTCACGATCTGTCGCGGCGCGATGGTGCGCATCGTGTGACATTCACTCCAGAATCGAACCATGGCCTCGATCCGAAACGTCAGGGCTGCGGCAGCAGGGTCGACGAAACCTGTGCTGCGTTGGAGATGAACAGGTTGTTGGCATCGTCCTGGAGCAGGTAGCCCTGCTTGACGAGCGCGTTCGCGGCTGTCGCCACGGCCGTCTGGTATTTCGATCTGCTGCCGCCATAAAGCGCGTTCAGGGTTGTCCGCGTGTCGACTCCGCCCGCCTGCGCCGCCGTGCTGACGGCAAAAGGAATGGCCGCGCCGTTCGAGATGCATCCGTCGCCGATTGCGTGACCGGCACCCCGGTAATTCCACCCCGTGTAAGTCGCAAGAGGCACGCTCACGTCGGGCACCAGCACACCCGTTGTCTCGTTGCCGTTGGCATCGACCTTCGGCACGAGGATCGTGTACTGCTGCGCCGTGTTGACGACCGGCACCGCACTGCTGTAATCCGTCACGAACAGTTGGTTGTACTCACCATTGAACGTCAGTCTCAGCGACGTGGGCGTTGCGGCGGGTCCGCTCGGAATCATGACGTTGCTCAGATCGGGGAACCCGGTTGCCGTTTGCGTCGGCTGCACGAGCGTGCCCGAGGCAACAGTCGGATATTGGGAAGGCGGCGGGGCGGTGCCTTGCCCCACCCACGCGACCAGTGCCGGAATCAACGCACGTTCGACAGGCGTTTCCTCGACCGGCGATCCGGGCAACTGGCATTGGCTGCCCGTGACCGGGAGCGTGAGGTTGCCCGTGGTGACGCCATTGCCGCCGCCGTGCTGCGTGCCGGGCACGAGGTAGTAGCGCACGTTGGACGGCAACGGAATATCGTTGCCGCGGCCGTCCGTGACGACCAGCGACGCGGCGCCGCCCCACCATTCGAATGCGCCGTCGAGCTGCATGATCTTCGGGCACGTGCCGGTGGCCGAGCACCGCTTCAACAAGCCGTCGGACGCGCCGGTCACGGGATCGGTCGTCACCGCATACGTGAACGGAAACTGGAAACCCGGCATGAAGTGGTCTTCATGCTGCTTCGACCAGCGGCCGGGCTGTGCAAACGCCGCGTTGGTCCACGTGCGCCGTGCCGCCGAAATGATCGGGAACATGCCGTCGAATACGATCTTGCCGTTCTTGTCGACGTTGAATCCCTGGTACAGGAAATCCTTCATGAAACGGCCGGACTGCGAGATGCCCTCGCCCACGGCAATGTCGAAGTTGGTGCTGGTCGAGCAACTGGACGATACACAGCCCGCGCCTTTCAGGTCGTTGAGCGGATTGGGAACGCCTTGCGCGTCGGTGTTCTCGTAGCGCAGGAACGAAACGAGATCGCGCAGCGCCGCGAAGCCGATGCCGTCGACGGTCGGCGCGGCTGCCTTGTAGACGAAACTGTAAATCGTGCCGGCATCCGGCGGCACGCTCTGGCCGTTCGGTCCCGGCACGCTGGCGGGCGGCGTGAAGGTCACGGAATAGTTGCCTTCGTACACGTTGTTCGGCGTACTCGTGTAGCTCCACGACGTGACGGGTACCGACGGGGCATCGTAGGTCTCGACGCCGCCGGGAATGCTGCCGTACGCGTTCAGCCACGATTGACGGGCGGTGAAGGTGACGGACGTCTTGTCGTTGAGATCGGCGGGCGCGTAGGTGAGGGGAATCGTCGTGGGGTTGCCGCCCGCATAGTCGGGAATGAATTCCTCGCGGGAGAGCGCTGTGATGGGTGAACCGTCCTTGTTGACGGCCACGGGAAACGCCGTTCCGAGCAACCCGGCACCGGCGAGCGCGCTCGTGCCGTTCAGCGGCACATCGCCTTGCCAGCCGCTCCATAGAATCGTGTAGCCGTCGCGCAGGAGCGACGGAAAGCTCGAAGGCGGCGGCGCCCCGGTATCGAGCGCGCCTCCGCCGATAAACGATGCATCGCCGATCTTGCTGCCGCGATTGACCACGTCGTAGAACAGCACGCGTTTGGCCGCCGATGCATTTTGCGGACGCAGGATCACGACGTCCGTCGAATAGGCAACGTATCCGTCCGACCCGACGGGCGCATTCTTGATGTTGACGATGTTCGCGTTGAGCGGATCGTTCGGATCGAGTTCGCCATGCACGACCGCCGTAATCACCTGATACGGGCCAGCCGCGCCGGCGGGTGTCGCACCGCCAAATGCCGGGGCGCTCGAAATGACCTGGAAGCTTTTGATGAAGCCCGCGCCCTTCGCGCTGGCTGGCGGATTGTTGTTGTCGCTGTGACCGCAACTGGACAGGAAAGCTGTGCTCGCGCCCGACAACAACAGGATTCCTAAATAACGTGATTTCATCGGTGTGTCTCCCAACATTGCAGGGTGCGACGTCAAGAATTATTCTCGCGGGCAGTGTGCGAGCTTCGCCGCTCGCTCGCGACCCGCGATCGATATGGCGTGCAGAACGGGCAATGCTTTAAGTCGGCTGGAATGCCGACGATTGCGTGATGGAAATGAAAATCCGCTGTAAGCAGTTAGAATGCTTAAATATACGTAGAATGCCTTTACGTATTTATAATTTGCAGTAACGCATTTCCAACTATCGTTTACGCGTACGGTAAGCCATGCTTCACTTGACGAAACGAGAGACCATCTATGCCGAATAAGCTCACACGCGCGGATCAGCTAAGGGAGGCAATCGAAGAAGACATCGCAACGGGCGCTCTCCTGCCCGGCGCGCCGCTGGACGAGGCGGAACTGATTGCGCGTTTCCAGGTTTCACGAACGCCCGTGCGCGAAGCCCTCCTGCAACTCGCTTCCGCGGGGATGGTGGAAATGCGGCCCCGGCACGGCGCCGTAGTCGCGCGGATCAGCCTCGACAGGCTGGTGGAAATGTTCGAAGTGATGGCCGAACTCGAAGCGATGTGCGGCCGGCTAGCCGCCAGACGTATGACGGCCGGGCAGATAGAGGCGTTGCGTCGCGCGCATCTCGCCTGCCAGGAGGCGCACGATACCGGCGACACCGACGGCTACTATCACCTGAACGAGTGTTTTCATTGCCTTATCTACGCCGGCAGTCACAACAGCTTCCTGCACGATCAGGCAAAGGCATTGCATAAACTCCTGAGACCTTATCGCCGCTTGCAGTTGCGCGTGAAAGGGCGAATGAACGAATCGTTTGAAGAACACCAGGCTGTCGTGGAAGCACTGGCTCGCGGCGATGGCGAAGCCGCCGCCGCCTCGTTGCGCGGCCATATCGTCGTGCAGGGAGAACGATTCGGCGATCTTATTGCGGCACTCGCGCAAGCAAGTGGCGTCTGAGCGCCGGTTACCGATGACATCCGGCAGGTCGTGCAATCATTGGCACGGATCGACCTACCGTTGCCGGCGAGAGATATGACACTCATCGCGATCGTATTGCACGGACCGACCAGTGCGGGAAAGAGCAGCTTGGCGAAAGCTCTGCAAGATAGCTCCAGCGTGCCGGCGTTTCACATATCGCTCGATGCATTCGTGGGTTCAAAGGAACGATTAGGTCTGCTGCCTCTCGCACGTGCCGGACACCTTCGATTCACCGCGGCTTCGTGCCATGCGCGATCCCGCTGATCGTCCGAAGCCCTGTTTAAGGGAATCCAGCCAGGATTAGTCGGATTGCGAAGGCCACGTGCTCAGAGCGTGGCTTGCCAGCGCCTCCAGCGCTCGTCTGGATGCTCCTGCTTTCGCCTGTACCGCCATTCCTTGTGAAACGGCCATCACGAAAGCGGCAAGCACCGCACACTTCGCCGATTGCGGCAAATCGCCCTCGCGTTGGGCAAGTTCCAGCCGGCGACGCAGTGCAAGTTGCGATGCCGCGCGGCGTCGGACAAGTTCCACGCGGATAGACTCCGCATCTTCCGAACACGCAAGCGCACCGTTAAGGCCAAGGCAGCCAGGATGCCTTGAATCTCGCGTATGCAATGCGGCGGAGCCTTGCAGGATGCGTTCCACCACCTTGCGCGACGTGGGCTCGGCAAGCGCATCCGACATGAACCCAAGATAGCGGCTTTCGTACAGGTCGACAGCCTTGAGGAACAGCGCTTCCTTGTTGCCAAATGCCGCGTAGAGCCCAGGGCGCGCAACACCGGTGGCCTTGCTTAAATCGTCAAACGAAGCCCCCTCATAGCCCTTCTCCCAAAACACCGACAGTGCCGCTTCGAGTGCCTTGTTCTCATCGAATTCCCTGTGTCGTCCCATACGCCGCCTGTCACGTCCAGCCGATATTCAAGAACGATCATTATAGAACGCTTGACGCTGCCCGGCAAATAACGTACCGTTCGTTACTATAACGATTGGTAATATATTTTCCCTTCAATTTCTGAGTTCGCAATTAACCTGACGCGAGGAACGACATGCCTGGTGCCGAGCTTCTTCAAATGGCGGACTTCTACGCCGACCTTGCCGATCGGTGGCCTGCCGGCGACATAAGAATGCAGCGGGATGTGGCCGAACGGCTGCACATGCTTGCCACCGAGCCCGAAGGCGTGACCTACGCCGAAGTAGATGCCGGTGGTGTTCCGGCGATATGGGCCATTCCGGTCGACAGTTCGCCCGATCATGTGCTGCTGCACAGTCATTCGGGCGGCTCGGTCGTCAGTTCGATGTACATGGACCGCAAGGCAGTCGCCCACCTGGCCAAGGCGGCCGGCATGCGCGCGCTGATCATCAATTTTCGCCTTGCGCCCGAGAACAAGTTCCCCGCGCAGCTCGACGACGTGGAGGCAGCGTTCAACTGGCTGCTGTCACAAGGCTTCGACGCGTCGCGGATCGTCAGCATCGGCCATTCGATCGGCGGGAATTATGCGGTCAACCTCGCGCTCACCCTCGCCCGCAAAGGGATGGCCACGCCCGGCGCCGTGCTGTCGATGTCGCCTTGGTTCGACATGGAAGTGAAGCACAAAACGGTGCAGACGCACGCGCATCTCGACAAGCAGCTCACCCGCGAGATGCTTCTCGGCTTTAGCGATCTGATGCTTGATGGCACCGGCGTTTCCCGATCCGATCCGCGGATCAATCTGGCACATGCCGATCCCGCCGGGTTGCCGCCGACGATGATCTATTACGGCGATCAGGAAATACTCGCGGGCGATGCGATCGATTTTGCCGAACGCGCGCAGAAGGCAGGCGTCGACGTGACGCTACGCGCTCTCGCCGGCGGTCAACACAATTTCATTCTGGGCGCCGGCCGGGTACCGGAGATCGACGCCAGCATCGTCGAGATGGCCGGCTGGATGCGCGCGCGACTGGGCCTGCCGGCGGTCGCTTGAACGTCCGGTTCCCTCTCGCTTCCCACCTCACTGAAAAGGACAATCCGATGAGCCAATCACTCGCGGGCAAGGTTGCTCTCGTCACGGGCGGATCGCGCGGCCTCGGTGCCGCGACGGCGCTTGCCCTCGCGGATCAGGGTGCCGATGTCGCGATCAGCTATGTTGCTTCGGCAGAAAAGGCGGCCGCCGTCGTCGAAAGCCTGAAGGCGAAAGGCGTTCGCGCCGTCGCAATTCAGGCCGATCAGGGCAACCGTGCCTGCGCCGAGCCGCTAATTGCCAATGTGGTCGGGCAGCTCGGCAAGCTCGACATTCTCGTCAATAATGCCGCCATTGCGTTGCAGGGCAAGACCATCGACGATCCGCAGATCGACAACGATGCGATGGACCGGCAATGGGCGATCAACACCATGGGCGTGATCGCCACGATCCGAGCGGCGGTGAAGGTCCTGCCCGAGGGCGGCCGGATCATCTCGGTGGGCTCGGGCGTCGGAACGCGCATCGCCTTTCCGGGCCTCACCGATTACGCCGCGAGCAAGGCCGCGATCGTCGGCTATACGCGTGGCGCGGCCCGCGATCTCGGCCGGCGCAACATCACGGTCAACGTCGTTCAGGCCGGCGTCATGGACACCGATATGGCGGCGGGCGTGCTCGGTTCGGTCGAGCAGTTGCCGCCGGCATTCGAGCAGGCGCACGCAATCCCACGAGTAGCCGCGCTCAGCGAGGTGGCAGCCGCGATCGTCTTTCTTGCCGGACCCGATGCCGCATTCATCACCGGGTCCGTCATCGACGTGAACGGCGGCTTCACGGCCTGATTGCGCGGTGGCGAAGCGGCACGCCGGCATCGTACCCGTCAATCCGACTGCCCCGACTGCCCCGCCTGGCACTCCGTATTAAACCAATAATCGACCACACGCTGCGCCGCCTGCAAATCGTCGGGATAGTAGGGATCGTCGTACCACGGCGACGGGTTGTAGCCCGCTTTCCGCAGCGCCGCAAGCTCGCTTTGATGTTCCGCCATCGTTGGCGGTGCGTTGCTTTTGAGCGCTGCAAGATCGCGACATTCCGTCGGGCTCAAGTGCGGCCCGCTCTGTTGCTGCACGCCGCCGACCACGCATCCCGTCGACAGCAGCGCCAGCGCGACAAGCGCTGAGCAACTTCTCAAGGGCTTTTCCATCATGCGTCTCCCCATGTTCGATTGATGCAATCGCCGCGCGATGCCATGCCGCCGGTCACGCATGACGTCCGCGCCCGGCTCGCCTCATAGCAAAGCGCGGCAATGCATCGCTATCTGCGCTTCTTCTTCAGCGTGGAGCGTAATCACATTCGCCCGCGACCCATTCGCTTCGCTCGCACGCAGCCCGAGAAATTCGAGCCCATCGCACACGGCGTCGCGCACTTGCGCACTGTGCTCGCCAATGCCGCCGGTAAATACCAGCAGATCCACGCCGCCCATCAACGCGGCGTATGCGCCCACGGTCTTGCGCACGGCGCTCGTGAACGCCTCCACGGCAAGCGCCGCGTCCGCGTCGCCACGTTGCGCGCGGGCGGCGAGATTCTGCATCTGACTCTCGCCGCCGGACAGTCCCGCAAGCCCGCTCTCGTGATTGACGAGCGTTTCGAGCGCGTCCGCATCCAGCCGCTCGGTGCGCATCAAATGCAGCAGCACGCCCGGATCGAGGTCCCCCGTGCGCGTGCCCATCGGCACGCCGCCGGTGGGTGTCATGCCCATGGTCGTGTCGATGGAGATGCCGTCGCGAACGGCGCACAGGCTTGAGCCGTTGCCCAGATGCGCGAACACGGCGCGCGCCGGCAACGACGCGCCCAGCCGCCGCACCAGCGACTCATACGACAGCCCGTGAAAGCCGTAGCGAATCACGCCCTGCTGCGCGTAGCGGCGCGGCAGCGCGAAATGCGAGGCGCGATCGGGCAAGGTGCGATGAAACGCCGTATCGAAACAAACGATCTGCCGCGCGTCGCCAAAAATCTTCGTGGCTTCGTCGATCAATTCCAGCGCGGGCGGAATATGCAGCGGCGCGAAATGGACGGAGGCTTCCAGCGTTTCCCGCACGCGCGCCGTCAGCACGCAATGCTCGCGCAGATGCGGGCCGCCATGCACCACGCGATGCCCGACTGCCAACGGCTGCGCAAGCGTGTGCTCGTCGAACGCCGCGGCAATCTGCGCAAGCACGTCGGTTTGCGTCTTGAAGCCGCGCGCCGTATCCACGTGGATCGAGCCGTCCGCCGCACGCATGACGAAGCGGCCGTCGTCGTGACCGATGCTGCTCGCGCTGCCTTCCACGATCGGTTTCGATGCGTCCTCGCCGTCGCTCGCATCGCGCGCAAACAGCGCAAATTTCAGCGACGACGACCCGCTGTTGAGCGCCAACACCGTATCGCGCGCGCTCATGCCGACCACGTCCAGTTACGGATCGCCTCCGAGTCGATGCCCTCGCGATACGCATGGTCCTGATGCGCGATGATCTCGCCGCGCAGCCATTCCTTCGCGTGATCGCCCACGCCGCGCAGCTTGGGCACGCGGTCGATCGCGTCGATCGCCAGCGTGAAGCGGTCCACGCCGTTGATGATCGCGAGTTCGAGCGGCGTGTTGATGTTGCCGCGCTCGCGATAACCGTGGACGTGAAAATTCGCGTGATTCCTGCGGCGATACGTGAGCTTGTGGACGAGCGTCGCGTACGAGTGGAAATTGAAAATCACCGGCTTGTCGGTCGTGAACAGCGAATCGAAGTCACGATCGGAGAGGCCATGCGGGTGATCGTCGTTCGGCATCAACCGGTACAGATCGACCACGTTGACGAAGCGCACCTTCAGCTCGGGAAAATGCTGCCGCAAAAGCTGCGTCGCGGCGAGCGCTTCCATCGTCGCGATGTCGCCGGCGCAGGCGATCACCACGTCGGGCTCGCAGCCCTGGTCGGTGGAAGCCCAATCCCAGATGCCGATGCCCTTCGTGCAATGCACGATTGCCTGGTCCATGTCGAGGTATTGCAGATGCGGCTGCTTGTCCGCGACGATCACGTTCACGTAGTCGCGCGAACGCAGGCAATGATCGGCCACCGAGAGCAGACAGTTGGCGTCGGGCGGCATGTAGATGCGCACCACGTCCGGGCTCTTGTTGGTCACGACGTCGAGAAAACCGGGGTCCTGGTGCGTGAAGCCGTTGTGATCCTGGCGCCAGACGAGCGACGTAATGAGCAGGTTCAGCGAAGGCACCGGCAAGCGCCAGCCCAGTTCTTTTTTCGACTTCTCGAGCCACTTCGCGTGCTGGTTGAACATCGAGTCGATCACGTGAACGAACGCTTCGTAGCTCGCGAAAAAGCCGTGCCGCCCGGTCAGCAAATAGCCTTCGAGCCAGCCTTCGAGCGTGTGCTCGCTGAGCATCTCCATCACGCGGCCGTCGGGTGCGAGTTCGCCGCCGTCGGCGTCGTCCGGCTCCGATTCGGCGAGCCACGTTTTAGCCGAAGCTTCGTAGATCGCGGTGAGTTTGTTGCTCGCGGTTTCGTCGGGACCGAACACGCGGAAGTTGGTCATGTTCCGGCGCATGACATCGCACAGGTGGCGGCCGAGCACTTCGGTCGGCGACGTATAGCTCGCGGCCGGCGCCTTCACTTCCACGGCGAATTGGCGGAAGTCGGGCATGTCGAGCGCTTTGCACAGCGTGCCGCCGTTCGCATGCGGATTCGCGCTGATGCGGCGCGCACCTTCCGGCGCGAGCGCGCGCAGCGACTCCACCAGCTTGCCCGTTTCGTCGAACAGCGTGTGCGGCGCGTAGCTGCGCATCCATTCTTCGACGATATGCAGGCTCTTGCGATCGGTCGCGGCATCAGGCACCGGCACCTGATGCGCGCGCCACGTGCCTTCGACCTTGTGGCCATGCACTTCCTTGGGGCCGGTCCAGCCTTTGGGCGAGCGCAGCACGATCATCGGCCAGCGCGGGCGCGTCGGGTCATCGTTGTCGCGCGCATGTTTCTGGATCGCGGCGATTTCGTCGAGACACTGGTCGAGCGCGAGGGCCATCTTCTGATGCATCGGCTCCGGCTCGTGTCCCGAAACGAAATAAGGCTTCCAGCCATAGCCCTTCAGCAGCATCTCCAGTTCTTCTTCGGGAATGCGCGCGAGCACGGTCGGATTCGCGATCTTGTAGCCGTTGAGATGCAGCACCGGCAGCACGGCGCCGTCGCGAATCGGATTAAGAAACTTGTTCGAATGCCACGACGTGGCGAGCGGGCCGGTTTCCGCTTCGCCATCGCCGATCGTGAGCGCAACCACCAGATCGGGATTGTCGAACGCCGCGCCGAACGCGTGCGACAAGCTGTAGCCGAGTTCGCCGCCTTCATGAATCGAGCCCGGTGTTTCCGGCGTGCAATGCGAACCCACGCCGCCCGGAAACGAGAAGCGCCCGAAGAAGCGGCGCATGCCGGCTTCGTTTTCCGCGCAGTCGGGATAGATCTCGCTGTAATGGCCGTCGAGATATGCATGCGCGAGCGACGCGGGCGCACCATGACCCGGACCGGAGATGTAGATCATGTTCAGGTCGCGTGCCTTGATTACGCGGTTCAAATGCGTGAGCACGAAGCTCTGCCCCGCCGACGAACCCCAGTGGCCGAGCAGACGGTTCTTGATGTGCTCGGGCTTGAGCGGTTCGCGCAACAGTGGGTTGTCGCGCAGGTAAATCATGCCGGCCGCCAGGTAATTCGCGGCGTACCAGTAGCGGTTCATGTCGCGCAGCATGTCGTCGGACAGCGGCGTCTGATTCGGGACCTCAGCCATGCGGGGCTCCTCGTGGGCGGTGCGTGAGCAATGCGGGTGCTGGGCGCGCGTCGGGTGCATCACGCGTGGATGGACGCGACTGCGGGGTCGATGCGCCGCACGCGTGACAGCGGCGGATCGGCGATCGACAGGAAAACGATAGAGCAAAACGCGCGCCTTTGCCTCGAAGCATGCCGCGCCGCAATATTCGCTCCGTAAAACCAAGTCAAATAGCCGCACCCTTACAAAACGGTTGGCTATGGCGGTGGTAAAGCGAGCGGCCCGTGCCGCACCGCGCTCGACGATTCGTGCGGACATTGTCACTGCGCTTTGAATGCGCCGCCGATGTGGAGATGACCATTTGGGTCGGTGCGGCTTGCGTTAGCCGGTCAAAACCAGTGGCTCGCGCGTATCGTCGCGAATGAACGCCGTGCGATTTGAGGATTCTTTGTGGCTGCATTCCCCGGTGCCGCTATCGACGGAAGTGCGCGCGGAACCCGAAGCGCTCGGTCAGTTTTTTTTCGAAGGTATTGTCTTTGGCATTGAGAGCCTCCATTTTCATAAGGAATCCCAAATGCTCATCGCGACCGGTCTGTGTCGATGGCGGCAAGGCGATTTACCGCTTGCCGCGCGGATATACGCATCGTTTCCCGATGTCGGTTCGCAACGGGCTGTACTGCGAACGATTCGATGACTGGACGAGGATCGCAACGCCACGCGCTCGACGTCCGCTTCGCAACGCCCCGGCTTCTCTTGTCGTGCTCTGCCTGGATGGGAGCGCACGCCAAAATCGCGCTCCAAATCGGGTGATGCAAAAAGCGACTTACGCGCCGGAATGATTCAAACACCGGCCACACGAACGCGCTTGCCCCAAGCGCAGACGTCCGGCGCTCACCGTGACTTCGGTGCCGCATTCGCAGCGGCAAACCCACATGCCGTCGCCCGCGTAACGGTCGGTCGTCAGTTGACCAAACACTTCGCCGCCGCGCAACGCCGGCGAACCGGGGCGCGAACGCCATACGCGGCGCTGCTCGCGGCAGCCGCAATCGCGCTTGCGGCCCTCTTCCACCTCGTGCAGCGCGGCGGTCACGTAAGCACCGCATCGGCACCGCCAAAGCCATACGCCCGCACCGCGATACTGAAGCGCGACGAGATCGCCGAAAGCGCGACCGGTAATATCGCGACTCGGCGGAAAAGGCCACTCAGGCGGTAAAGGGGGACGAATACGCTGATTCACAATAGCTTATATGGGATGCCGCGTCCTGTTCTCAAGCGTCGCCGCGCGCAACCCGCCGGCTGGAACTTCACCGGCGAGTCGATTCGCGCATTGTTCGAATTTAGCGCGATCCATCCACGGGCGGCACCGCGCCTTCCGACAGCGTTTGAATGAGCCGCAAGCGTCGCCGTTCGAGATCCGCGATCTGCCGGTCAATGGCGTCGAGCCGCCGCCGTTGCACGTCGTTGATCTGGTCGCAGGAACGAGCGCCTTCGATCAACAACATGCAGTCGGGAAAGCCGCGAATGTCGTCGATGGTAAAACCGGTCGCGATCATACGCTGGATCTGCCGGACCTGCGTAATCGCCTTCTCGGGGAACATGCGATAGCCGTTGCTCGCACGCACCGAAGCGAGCAAACCGTGTTCGTCGTAATGACGGATCGAGCGCACGCTGGCGCCTGTGCGTTGCGACACTTCGCCGATCGTCAGGGCTTGGGGAGCGGGCATCTTGTTCATGAATGCACGTTAGCATAAAACGCTTGACTCTAACATTAATGTGAGGGTTGACGCTCGACGCATTGTTCACTCGTTAAGGACTCCGTCATGATCGCCCGAATGTTCGCTTACGTACTGAGTGCCGCGATCGCGTTGAGCGCGCTGCCCGCGGTTTCGCCCGACGCCCTCGCCGCCCCCGCAAGCTACGTGGTCACCTCGAAGGACGGCGTGAAGCTTGCGGTGCAGGAAAGCGGCAACCGCAACGGTCAGCCGATCATCTTTATCCACGGTTTGCTGGGTAGCCATCTGAACTGGGAAGCCCAGGTGCAAAGCGCGGAATTGCGCCAATACCGGCTGATTACCTACGATCTGCGCGGTCACGGACTTTCGGACAAACCCGCCGGCGCGGCGCCGTATCACGATGGACGCCGCTGGGCGGACGATCTCGATGCGGTCATCAAAGGCTCGCACGCGAGAAAGCCCGTGGTGGTCGGCTGGTCGCTTGGCGGGGTGGTGATCTCCAACTATCTCGCGGCCTACGGCGATCAGGAGATTGCGGGCGGCGTCTATGTCGATGGCGTGGTCGAACTCGCGCCGGGCCAGATCGTCGATCATCCGGACGTTTATCGCAACATGAATTCGTCCGATCTGAAAACGCATCTCGACGGCGAGCGCACTTTCGTCGGGCTGTGTTTCAACCATCGCCCGGATACCGATACGTTCAGCCGGTTGCTTGCCAACGCCGCGATGGCGTCGTGGGACATGCAGAAAGCCATTCCGACGATGACGGTATTCGCCGCAGAGGGAGTCGGCAAGGCGCGCGTGCCGCTGCTTTTTATCTACGGCGACCATGACGCGCTGGTCGACACGGCCAGGACGCTGGCCCGCGCCGCCGAGTTGAATGCGCACATCGAGCGCAAGGTGTACGCTGGCGCCGGTCACGCCGCGTTTATCGAGCAACCCGGTCGTTTCAATCGCGACCTAGCGGAATTCGTTAAATCGACATCGACGAAATAAAGTGCCGCATTCGAAGCGTTGACGGCTCTCACGACAAAGCGAAATCCATTTGTATTCCCTGCAAGCCAATTCGAATCTTTGACGAAAACCGTGCCTGTGCAAAGCGTCAGTTGAAGAGGTATATTGCTCGTCTTTTGCCGCTCGTTCGATCGCACGCCGATCAGAACCGGCTAACGCGCCGTTACGAATCTCGCACACCCGTTGCACCTCGACGCCAACGCGCAATCTACACTTCGACGCGTGCTGAATTAGCACGAACGCTCATGGCATCGCCATGAATACTCGCTATCGGACTCATTGATTTTCCATAAGACACCTCATGAAATTGAATAACCGAATTATTTTGATCGCTTTGGCTTCCGCGCTCGGACTGACAACCATGAGCAGCGCCAATGCCGCCGGCTGCCTGAAAGGCGCCGTGGTCGGCGGAGTCGCCGGACACTATGCGGGACATCACGCCGTGATTGGAGCCGTGGGCGGTTGCGTGGTCGGGCATCATCTCGCGAAGAAACAGGCGGAGCAACAAGCCGAGCAGCGGCGCGCGGCGCTCGAACACCCGCCGACAACTTGATCGCCGGGTCGAGGAACTTGCGGCCGACGTGTGCTATCGTGGCGGCATATCACTTGCACCAGCCTACTCCGTAACTGAGTGCCAAGCGGAGAGAAAAACAGGATGGATGAAAGAAAGCGGGACAGTATCGTGGCCTGGTTGCAACGCAGAATGGCCGAATTCGGCATTACGGTCGAGGCCATTGCCGCCTCGATCGCCGAAGACGAGCGGCGGCTTCGCTCAGTGAAATACCGGGATGCGAGCGGTAACAGTTGGGACGGTCATGGTCCCGCGCCGCAATGGGTCGTTCAGGCGACCAGCGCCGGACAATCCCTCGAGCACTTCGCGGTCAAGGCGGCAAAAGAATCCAGAGAGCCCGAGTCGACCAGTCACAATACGGTCGACTGGCGCAACGATCCGTTTGCCGGGTCACGGCTCGCCACCCTCAAACCTGAGCAGATCGAAGCGCGATAAGCTTTCGGTCGGCTGTCATGCCGAGCGCGCTTTAAACGGGCGAGTTTTTGGCGATTCCGCTCGCGCGGATATAAACCGTTCCCTCCGCGTATTCGGTAGCGATAAAACGCCTTCTGGGGCGCATCCGTTTATCCGCGCGGCCGGTATTTTCTGCATCGGCGGAATGCGAGATCGCGGTTCGTCGGCGGATCGGGCATCGTTGTACATGACGATGCTCGACCTCTATGCGGGCGTGCGCAAAATCGGCGAAACAACGTAGTTTATCGACACTATCGGCGGGCGCACGGTTAATACGGAGTGCGTATTAACCGTATTAATTGCCGATTTACTGTTGCGCAGGTTCATCACGCGTCGCATGTCCGAGCGGCCGCAGCGTTGCCAACGCAACGCCCGCACCGGCAAATGCACACGCGGCGCATACGAGCGCAACCGCACGCAGCGCGGCGACAATGGCGTCGGTTTGCGTGCGCGCTACCGCGGGCGAGCGCGGCGCGCGGCGGTCCCCCGGCGCATCCACCTCCAACGGCGGTTCCGCCTGACGCGCGTCACGAGACACATGCAGCGCGTCGAGCCGCGCCGATAACGCCGCGTCGTGCGACCACACGAATACGATGCCGAGCACCGCGATCGCGAGCAGGCTCGCCACGCGCGCAATCGCGTTGTTGATGCCGGACGCCACGCCGGTACGCTCGCTCGTCACCGCGTTCATCACCGTTGTGGTGAGCGGCGCGACCGTGATCGTCATGCCGAGGCCGAGCACGACGAGCGCCGGAAAAAAGCCCGTCCAGTAGCTGCCGCGTGCCCCGAGCGCCATCAACGCGAAACCGATTCCCGCGCCCGCCGGCCCGACGGTCAGCAGCGCCCGCGGGCCGAAGCGACTCGTCGGGCCGCCGGTAAAACGCGAGAGCACGCCGATAATGACCGGAACCGGCAGCAACGCCGCGCCCGCTGCGGTCGCGCTGTAGCCGTAAGCGCGAATCAGCGTGAACGGCAAAAAGAAAAATATGCCGCCGAGCCCGAAATAAAGCAGCAGCGTGACAAGATTGGCGCCCGTGAAATCGCGCGAACGGAACACGTCGAGCGGCATCATCGGAGAGGCGCTGCGCGCTTCGATCGCCACGAAGGCGGCAAGCACGAGCACGCCGCCGCCGATCGCCGACTGCACGACCGGATGCGCGAAGCCGTGTGCTGAAGCCTCGGTCAGACCGAACGTGAGCGCCGCGAGCCCCGCCGCCGCGCTCAGCGCGCCGGGCCAGTCGAGCGGTTGCGCCGCATCGACTCTATGGCTGTCGGGCACGGACGGCATCGCGAGCGCGATCGTGAGCACCGCAATCGGCACGTTCAGAAAGAAGATCGCGCGCCAGGAGAACGCGTCGACGAGCCAGCCGCCCGCGACCGGCCCCACCGCCGACGTGATCGCGCCGACGCCGGCCCATGTGCCGATCGCGCGTCCGCGCGCGGCGTCGTCGAACACCGCGCCGATGATCGCGAGACTGCTGGGCACGAGCAACGCCGCACCCACGCCTTGCACCGCGCGCGCGCCGATCAGCGCCGCTGCGTTCGGCGCGAGCCCGCAGGCGGCGGACGCCAGCGTGAAAAGTGCGATGCCCGCGACGAATACGGTGCGGCGGCCGAGCTTGTCGCCCATCGACCCGCCGACCAGCACCAGCGAGCCGAGGAACAGCAGATACGCGTTGACAACCCACTGCATGGCCGCGACGCTGGCGCCGAGTTCGCTCTGAATGGACGGCAGCGCGACGTTGACGACGGAGCCGTCGATGAATGCCATGCTTGAACCGAGGATCGTGGCGGCAAGCGCGAGGCGCTTGCGCCGGCATGGGCGATCGACGGCATTCGGCTGCGCACGGATCACGAGTTCGTCGCAGGGGGCCGCCTGCGCGGCAATCGCGTGCGTTTTCGCGGGCTTGCGATCGGAAAGGTCCGGTTTGGCCACGCTGGCTCCCACGCTGATCGAGGTTGCTAGAGTCTGTTCGCGCGGACGTAGTCAGTCAACTCGCGGGACGGCGAATTCGCTGTTGCGGCGCCGATCGAATCGTTGCCTTGCATCGTTTGCCGGAAGTTGCCGGCTGCGGCGGACCGACTTGGCAGTTAGTTGCATAGAGGGGCGGCACGCGATCGCGAAGTTCGTCGCGCCGAAGCTCTCGCGTGCCGGCCGAAAGACGCGTCAAAACCTCCGCGCGCCAAGGTTACGGGCGATAATCGGCCTGAAGCAATCGACCTGAATTGGAGATGGGATGGGCAAGCAAGGATTCACCACTGGCATCGTTCACGGCGACAGGATTTCGGGCAGCGAGCACGGCGGCGTGCGCCAGCCGATCCACACGTCCGTGCAATACGGATTCGAGCGCGTCGAGGATCTGATCGGCGTATTTCAGGGCACGAAAAAAGGCGGCTTCAATTACGCGCGCCAGGGCACGCCCACCACCGCCGCGCTCGAGCGCAAGATCACCAGCCTCGAGGAAGGCGCGGGCACGATCTGCTTCGGCACCGGCATGGCCGCGATCACCGCGACGTTTCTCACGTTGCTGCGCGCGGGCGATCACCTCGTGTCGAGCCGCTATGTGTTCGGCAACACCAACAGCCTGTTCGGCACGTTACGCTCGCTGGGCGTTGAGGTCACGACGGTCGATGCCTGCGACGCGGCGAATGTCAGAAACGCGATCCGCCCGAACACGCGCATGGTGTTCGTCGAAACCATCGCGAATCCGGGCACGCAGATTCCCGACCTGCAAGGCATCGGCGAAATTTGCCGCGAGCGCGGCATCGTCTACGTGGTCGACAACACCATCACCTCGCCCGCGTTGTTCAAGCCGAAAGCGGTGGGCGCGAGCCTCGTCATCAATTCGCTGACGAAGACGATCGCGGGCCACGGCGCGGCGTTGGGCGGCGCGGTGACCGACACGGGTTTGTTCGACTGGAGCGCGTATCCGAACATTGCCGACGACTACCGACGTTCGGCGGCGAAGGATCAAGGGCTGTTGCAGATTCGCAAGAAGGGGCTGCGCGACATGGGCGCGGCGCTTTCTTCCGAGCAGGCGCACAGCATTGCGATGGGCGCGGAAACGCTCGCCTTGCGCGTGAAGCAAAGCAGCGACAACGCGCTCGCGCTCGCGCAATTTCTCGAAGCGCACGAAGCGATCGGCAAGGTGTTTTATCCGGGCTTGGAGAGCCACCCGCAATACGAGATCGCGCAGACGCTGTTCAAGGGCGCGTCGTGGCTGCTGTCGTTCGAACTGCTCAATGCCGACCGCATGATCGACGTCGTGAACGCGCTTCAGTTGCCGATCAAGGCGACCGGTCTTGGCGACACGCGCACGCTCATCATTCCCGTTGCGCCGACGATCTTCTTCGAGGCCGGCGCGCAAACGCGCAAGGAAATGGGCATTTCCGACGGCATGCTGCGTCTGTCCGCCGGGATCGAAGATACCGACGATCTGATCGCGGACTTCGCGCAGGCGCTCAAATTGGCGGCGTAACCGCTCGCGGCGCGCGGCGTCATCGCCTGGTGGGCCGCTATGGCGCGCGGACTTTCGATGAGGCACCGCAGCCGCGCCATCGACCGTCGATTTATCGGATGGCGTTCGCAACCGATGCGGCTCCATCCTCTCTTGCGATCCTCGGCGAGCCACCGAACCTCTAGCGCGACGACACAGACGATTTCGTTTCGGGCGCCAACGGACGGGGATTGCAGCCAACCCTTCGTATCGCAAATGCAGTTCGGCCCGAGATACCTTGGCAACCGAAGCGCTCCTCGTTGCGACCATAAATACGCCCGACTTGCGACCGCGACATTGCCGGCATGCGTCGCGGTGCTCGCACCGCTTACGTCGTGGTTGTGCGTCAGGTCGTGAATCTTTTCGCGTATCCGTGCTGATTTCGCGGCCTGGGTTTGCGTTGCTTCAAGCGTCGCGACGAATCAAGATCGCGCACGAATGCACACGGTGGCGCGCACGCTGCGAGTCATAATAGGCACTCGAATTGCGGTACGAGCCGCACGCTTGCGTGTCCACCGAGACCATTTTTATGGAACGAGAGTCATATAAAGGTTATGTGCTGTGGGGCCACGCCATCGCACAACAAGCCGAACTGCTCGAACCGGAGCGCTACGCGGCAAGCGGCACGATCACCCTTGGCCACAAACTGGTTGAAGCCTCCGGCATTCTGGACCTGTTCAATTCCGAAGAGGAAGCGCAGGACGTTGGGTTGGCCTGGGCACGCGCATGGGTTGACACGCATGGCTAATGCCAAGCGAGCGACGTCGTTCGGCTCAGGCTTTATCTGTGGAGATTCGATGGCACTGGTTATGTGAGCGATGAACGAAAGCAGGGATACCGGGTGGTGGCGTCGGTCGCTTAATGATTTGGTTTCGTTTTGCGTTGGTGGTTCGCGTGCGGCGATTGAGACACTGCCGCGTAAGCGGCTCGACTAGCGTGGTGCTTACCGCGCAACTTCATATTCATGTGTATGGTGACGTCGCAGCTTCGCGGACGTCGGTGAAAATTCGAGTTCATGACTGATCGGCGGCGAATTTTGCGCGCGGTGTCGTAAGCGACGCTCGCGGCGGGGCGAGTCTGTTTTTCTATTGCCAAATCTGGTCACGTTGAATGTGCGGCACGTGGGAACCTTGATTTGCGCAAGCGCCACGACACCCAGCGCAAATTCCCTCCAACGGTCGGTCCTTGCTGGGGGATATTTTGACTTTGCGCCTCAGGTCTCCGCTACAAATTACGTATTTTTTGATACATGACGGCGTATCGGGACTAAACTTCGCTGCCACTTAATGGCTAAATGAGATTTCCGACTTCTATCGTCCCTTTTTTCGTGAAACATGGGACGCTAATTTCGCTTAAATCCTTGTTCTGTCTGCCTTTATTGTGGCTCATGGTTTTCTTTACATTGTTCCACGGATTTTCGGTGTGAAAAGTCAGTACGAAAAGCTTGCTGGCGACAGCGGGAGCCATCGTCAGTTGCGTGCTTCCTGACCAAGCGAAGATGGAACGTGACAAAAATGAGCTCACCCAACAAAATTGATCCGTTAGTTGCAACAAATTGTATTGTAGAGGCGGGCTTTTTCGCTTGGCGGGCCGTTTCCGCACGAGACAATTGTGTCTATACAGATAGCGAACTGCTCCCTGGTGCGAGATAAAGGTGGCCTGTCTTTGTACCCGTCGAGCATCCAAGCAAGGAGGCGGGGTGCTGAGTTGAATCGTGGTTGGATCCTTCATCGACCACTTGGCTCCCTGCTCGATCGCTATATATTTGGGAGACGTATTGGCCGTCATGGTAGGAAGCGCTCCTTGGCGGCCCGAGCGCCAGTGGCGCGGCGAACGAGTGCCTCGGCGTGGTTCTTTCAAGGATGACTGGCTAATACCTATAAAGAACCTTTAACTCCGCGCCGCGCGTGTTCTTCAGATGTACCCGGAGTTCCCATTGCATCTCACTTAAGGTCGATTGGTATCAAAAAGCGAAGGCCACGACCAAGTTTAAAAGGGCGGCTGTTTGAATTCCCCGCCCTGTCCTCAATGCCGTCGACAACTTTAGCCAGTAGCTTTTGATGAAGCCGGCCTTCATGGAAAGCATCCAGTGGCTACCGTCGCAACATGAATTGTGGCAGCCTATTCATGCGTCAACGTCTCACGCCATGGATGTGCTGCCCCGCCGTTGCAGCGTGCATCCGCACACCTGCTGAGTAGGCGCACTGGCAATCCGAGCACTGAATCGGACGGATATATAAGCAGTTAGCACGACGCTATAACCGCAACCAATCAATTTGGGTGCAGTTTTATCCGGCTTCGACGGGGTCTTCCGCCAAATTTCCCCCAAAGCATCCAAACGAAACGCACACGAAACACCGACGTTCCCGAGTACGCGCCGCATTCGCATCAGGCCCGCGCCGATAGCGCTACCTACCTCTCGATGCGTGTCCCTGACGAGCGACGCATCGACATTCCACGAACGGAAATTTGATGTGCAACACTGAAGGCGACATCGTATGGCACCTGCGCCTACAGCCGAACAAAATTATCCTTGTGGCATACCGGACGGGATTGGCCAATGACGTGTGCGGTTCAAGGCGGGCGGCAAGTGTAAGTTCAACGACCGCATTTGGCTCCCTGTGTGGATAAGTATCGCGCGATTGCAATGCGGCACGCGCTAGTTCAGCGCCTCCGTTTATGCTCGCGCAGTGGCCATCTCTCCGCTATGGGTTTATTTTTCTCGCAATTAGCTAAGGGGGGCAGCCACAAAGATTGGCCCTGACGAAGCTATGCCGGACCAGCACTGCTCAGTCCATAGTATGGACTCTCGACGACTCCGGGCACTTACAGTCCGAGCAACTCGGTGCATTCGCTTCGGCCGCCCGAACAAAATTGGCTAGCGATGCGCGAGGCCCGGTCAGAACCCAGTGATATTGCGGTCGCCTCGCTGCGGTGCTGCCTGATGTGAAGTGTGTCCAAAGCAAATGCCCGCACCCTTCGCGCGCAATGGACGTTACACTTCGAGAGCTCGCTTAACGCATATCCGGACCAATCGAACGAGTCCATACTATGGACTCGAAAACCGCGACGTGAACCGAGAAAGGCAAACCTCCCGCGACGGCCACCACCCACTTAGGTCGCGGTCAACCCGGAACACATCTCACGGCCAACCATCGAGTCCATACTATGGACTCAATCCAACCCCGTCCAAAACGACCACCCCAACAAAAAGCCCGCACAAGGGCGGGCGATCTTTGATCCAACAGCTACGCCCGCTTACTTCGGCCGATGCTGAAACGTCTGGCTGATAAGACTCCTAATCTGCGCTTCAAGTTCTTCCGTCATCACTCCGGGCTTAAACTTGACCGCAAAACCATTGGCGTCCTTCGTTATGGACCCGGCGTGTTCTTTCCCCGCAAAGAACTTGTCAATGCTCCGCTCGTGAGATCCGGCCGGCGCTACACCGCGCGTAGCCAGTGTCTTGATTGCCGCCGCCGCTTTCCCTTGTGGCAAATCGCCGGAAACCACTTCAGGCCAAACCTCCTTCGCGGCGGCCAGCCCTGCATCGCCGAATTTTCGGATTGTCGACGCGATGGCATCCGCCGCATTGGCGCCAAGCAAACGCGGTTGGATATCGAGATCGTGAAGAATGAATGGCGGCAATTTTGCGAAACTCAAAAATTGGAACAGTCCCGAGCGCGACAGCCCTAACGCCTCGGCCAACCGCTTACGGTCGGGAAACTCCTTTTCGGTGCGCTTGATCGAAACGCTAATCTCGTAATCGCTCAGATCGTCGCGGCTTACGTTCTCGACCAGCGCCAGCACCGCCATGTCCGAGTCCGAGCATTCCACAACGACGCCCTTGATCATTTCCAGATCCAGCATCTTGTGGACACGCCACCGCCGCTCGCCTGCAACAATCTGATATCCGGACTCCACGCGTCGCACGACAATCGGCTGAACCAGGCCCACTTCGCGCACCGACTCGGCAAGCTCGCTGAGTCGCGCGTCATTAAACACGCGTCGCGGTTGCCACGGGTTCGGCACGATGTCAGCGACCGGCAGTTGAGACGCGACGCCGGCGGCCTCCAGTTCCTGAATGCGCAGTTGCGCAACGGCAAGCGCACCGGCCATCCCAGGTGCTGTCTGCGTCCGCTCGGTGCGCCGGACTTCGCCTTCCGCAATTGCCGAAGTTTTCCGGATACCAGCGGTCTTCGCCAAAAGCTGTTCACGCATATTGCTCATTGCGCGGTCCTCCATTTTTCTTCGTAAATTTCATCTAGCCAACGGCAGTAGTCGATCAGCGGCTGACGCACGCGCTGCAATGCCTTTGCCGCGCTATGGCTGCTGCTGATATCGAATACTGTGGAAAAAGCCAGCGCCCCCGTGCTCATTACCGAGCTCGCGGGCACCTCAATGGCATGCAGCCAGTTTTCGTACGCGCTTTCGGCCCAGGCTCGCACGATGGGCGCCGACGACGTTCGTCCGTAGTCGACCCGCGACAACAGCAGGGAGATAAAATCGTACTTCTTGCCTTGCTCGTACTTGATAAAGCTTTTCGATACATCCGAGAACAACCGCCAGAACGACAGCGAACTGATGAAGTCCAGGTTTTCGGGAACCATCGGCATCACAAGCGCATCGGCGGCCAGCAGCGCATTCAGGTTCATATACGAAAGCGATGGCGACGTATCCATCAGAATGTAGTCGTACTTCTTGCGCAACGGCTCCAGTCCCTCACGCAACACCGTCCAAAACTTGAACCCCGGCTTGATTTTCTGCATGGCCGGCAAATGGAACTCCGCCCCGATCAATTCGGTATGCGCGGGGATGACGTCCAGGCCATCCCAATACGTCGACTGTATGCGGGCGCCAAGACCGCCTTCGATTTCCTGATCGTAGATGTAGGGCAGTACGGTGTCTTCCGGTGTCACGTCCTTCTCGGCGTAGAGTCCGCACAATTCCGAAAGCGAAGCCTGCGGGTCCAGGTCCACGACCAACACCTTGCGGCCGCGAAGCGTCAGGCCTTGAGCGAGGCACATTGTTGTCGTAGTCTTGGCGGAGCCGCCCTTGAGCTGGGCGGTAATAATGATTTTGCCGTCCGGCTCCCTGGTGCCGGTTACCAGCGGAGTCTGGTAGATGTCGGAGACTTTTTGCACCCAGATTCGCGCTTCTTCCAGGGTGAAAGTGCGCGTGCGGCCGGTGCCCGCAGCCGTGCCAGGCGGAAGCTCGCCATCACCCTTGGTTGCGAGATACTGAACTTGCGAGTGCGTGATATTGCACATCGCCGCGATCTCGCCGGTCTTGAAAACCGGAGCAGCCTTTCGCGGGCGCGGCGCGAGGATCGTTTCCCGCAGCTCATCCGTAAAAATGGATACTTTTTCGGCGAACTCGCTGATTTGTTCTAACAGCACAGTTCGGTCAACAGCAGGAAGTTGGCTTGTTTTTACCATTCTGAGGTTTTCGAAGAAATTTCGATAAAGCTCAGAATACAGGAAACGCTTGCAATTTGCGATCTAATTTCATGTAAACATGTGATTTTTCTGGATATTTTCGCAAATTTGCCAGATCGGAACCAAACGTAACGAACCTGCCGAGCACAAACGGACTCACCTTCGGTCCGTTTTCATCGCACCGATGACTGCTCACAGCGTTCAAGTGGAACCATGCACCATTCGAACGCACAATTGACCTCACCTTGGGCGTTACCGAATCGCCCAATCACACCACTTCATGAGCGAGATTTCCGCGAGATATCACAAGCACAATGAACCTCACCCTGTTTGAGGCCTCGTTTTCGAGTCAACTCAGCCCCGGGGGCGTGCCCGATGCCGGACACGATTTTCGTTGCTCCGCGTTTGTTGGTTGTTTTTGTAAACCTAAAATACCGAACGAACAAACAAACAGCGGAACGGATTTCCTTTTAAATCAGATGCTTGACACTGCAAAGGTGAGATTCGCTGTGCTGATGGTGAGGTTAGTTGTGCCTCTTAGGTGAGATTCTTTCCACGTCAAGGTGTGCTTTTGCTGGACGGCAAGGTGAAGCGCGTTGTGCAGCTCGCCGCTTATCCACAGAGGTGAGGTTCCGTGTGCGCACCGGGCGACTTCGGTGATTTCCCATTGCAATCAGTTCGTTACGAAGCCGAAGTCGCCTGCCGGTGAGGTTTTGTGTGCGCACGGTGAGGTCCGTTGTGCATGTCTCGCGCGATTGCGCCACGCGTCGCGGCGCCGGTGCGCATGGTGAGGTTCCTTGTGTTGACAGCTCACCCACGAGTGTTAAAGTCGCAAAACTCGTAGACGGGCACATCGGCAATGGCATCGGACAATCCAGATCAGGGCAGAGCGAACACCACGCCTCGGCAGATGGCCCTGGCGTTGTTCGAAGACATGTTCGACCTCGGATTGCCGGTCAACGAAGCCAGTCGCGAGATCGGCTACCAGCGCAACAACTTCTTCACCGAAATCGTGAACATGGGCCTGCCCGCCCGCCGATTTCTCGACGCCGCCTACTTTCTCGTGGCCCAGGAGCCGCAGCCGCTCAACCAGTTCGACGTCGAGCTGAACTACTTCAAGTGGCTGATGCGCTATGACAGCCGCAATCTGAAGCATCTGCGCACGATCGCCGACGAGGCGCAGAACGCGAAGATCCGCGTCACCAACACGCCAGGCGATCGCGATCCGCGCGAGGACGATCTCTGGGTGCAGGTTCAGCTGATCGGGCTGGTCGCGTTTCATCGCGGGCGCATTCGCTTCGACGTGCATCCGACGCTGGTGCCGCATATCCGCGATCCGCGCACCTCGCACTGGCTAAGCCTGCGCATTTCCACCGCGTTCACCCGCAGCCTCGCGCGCGCGATCTACGACAAGGTGCTGCCGAGCGTGCCTTCCGGGCGTACCGATTGGATTCCGCTCGACGTCATGCGGACCTGGCCTGGCAAGATCGGCGCGAACGCGGCCATCTTCAAATATTTCAAGCGCGACTGGCTCGAGCCCGCCGTCAAGGAAATCAACGAGATATCGGATATCGAGCTTTCCTACGAGACCCGGACCGAGTCCACTTCGTCGAAGAAAATCGACCGTATCCGCTTCGTCTTGAGGCGCAAGGAGACGGCCGACGCCGTCATGGCGAGTCTCGCGGATGCGAGTCATGTCTACAAGGTGCTCAAGGACGAGTTCAATCTCTCGCCGCGCCAGTTCACGGAAATCTCTGAAAACCGCGACGCCTGGACGGACGAGCGCATTCAGCAGGCGATCGAGTACACCCGTTTCAGGCTGCATCGCGGGCAGGTGAAGAAAAGCCCGTCCGGCTATCTGATGAGGGCCTTGCGCGACAACTGGAAGATGTCCGACGCCGAACGCACGATGGTCGAGGTCCAGGCAAAGCTGCTGACCACCGAGGTTCAGGGAGGCGCCGAAAAGGACGAGTCTCGCGCGGCGGTCGTCCAGAGCATTGCCTCGCGCGACGAGGAATCGCGCGCGCGGCTGAACGAGGAGGCGCAGCGCGGCCGGGAATACTACGTTGCCTCCGACACGAAAACGAGGCGCGATTTCGTCCGCGCGTGGGTTGCGTCGCGCGAAGGCAAGCTGATGTTGCGCCGGATGAAACTCGAGCCCGCCGAGGTGACGGAAGACGACATCCTCACCCGTGCCGAGCTGGGCTGGTATCTCGGGCAGTTCGTGTACGGCCGCCTGAACGCATCCCGCTCCGCGCGCGGGTAGGGCCGGCCGGGACCGCCAGGTCCACGCGGCGGCCCGCGTCGTGCATCGGGCGTGTCAACGTCACGGCGCGGCGTTTCAGCCTCCTCGGGTCGGCGAGCGCCTGTCGGGCAGGCGTCGGTATGCGGGCAGAAAAAATGCCGCCTTCTGATGGCTTTGCGCCGGCAGACTGTTTTCCACGTCGTTTCCCGGTTGGGGCGCGTTGGCGTGCGGGCGTGTTGGCCGACGGGAACCTGCACGGCCGCGCAGGTTCCGCACCTTATTGCGTGCTCTCCGCGCGCGCCGCGAGAGGCACGGCGGGCGCTGCCTTCGTCGCCGCGCGCTTCGCGCGCCAGCGTGCGTAAGCGGCCGTCATCAGCGGCGCGAGCAGGGACGTGACGATGGTCGAGGCGGCGATTTGCGGCGTCGCGACCGAAACGAGCGCGCCCAGGCGCGGATCGACGGCGGCGATCGCCGTGGGCGTGGCAACGGCGTTGCCGGCCGTCGTGGCGGCCGCCATGCCGCCCACGCCCGAGCCGCCCACGAGGCGCGACGCCAGCACGTTGAACACCGCGCCCGCGGCCAGCGTGATCAGGCCGAGCACGATGCCCGACAAGCCCGCGCCCAGAATCGCATGCAGATTGATTTGCGCGCCCAGACCGAACGCGAAGAACGGAATCAGCAGATCGCCGCCCGACTTGAGGAACTTGCGCATGTCGGGGTCGAGGTTGCCAAGCACCATGCCGATGACGATGGGCAGCACCGTCGCCACGAGGTCGATGACGGGAATCTTCGCGAGACCCGAAAGGCCGAGCGCGACCATGGTGACGAACGGGCCTTCCAGGATCGAGAGCACGGCAAGCGCGCCGCGATCCATCTCGTCGCCGAATTGCCGCGTGAGCGCCGCGTAAAGCCCCATGTTCGCGTTGGTGACGGCGGCGATGATCGCCATGCCGGAGAGGCCGAGAAAGCCCTGCGCGCCGAAGCATTTGCTGACCACGAGACCGATCAGCACGCCGCTCACGAGTTTCGCGAGCGTGATGGCCGCGCCGTTGCGCAGTGCGCGCGGCGCGGTGCGAAACTGGATCTCGGCGCCCATGCAGACGAAGAACACGGCGAGAATCGGCAATGCGCCGTGCGCGAGCTGGGTGGAAAAGCTGCCGATGCCGAGCACGCGCGGCGCGAACGTATTGAGCACGCTGCCCCAGAGCAGCGGAATGACCATCATTCCTCCGGGAAAGCGCTCGATGGCCTGCTTGATTTTCATGTTGAGTCTCCTTCTTTTTCAGGCGCGGACGCGCGTTGGCGTCCGGCCGGCTTTCGTATTTCAGGTCGATGCTTCACGTCATCGCGTCACGTCATCGCATCGTGCCCTTGCATCAGGTCGCCGCACCGTGTCCTTGCATCCGGTCGACACGGCACGACATGCGCATCGGTCTCACGCGGGCAGCGCTCACATCTGCGCGCCGATCATCCACGGCACGAACTCCTCGTTGCCCACGCCGAGCGCTTCGCTCTTGCTTTTCGCGCCCGAGGCGACTTCGACGATCATGCGAAAAATCTCTTCGCCCTTTTGCTCGACGCTCGCGGTGCCGTCCATGATGTCGCCGCAATTGATGTCCATGTCGTCGGCCATGCGGCGATACATCGGCGAATTGGTCGCGAGCTTGATGGACGGCGCCGGTTTCGCGCCGAAGCACGAGCCCCGGCCCGTCGTGAACACCACGAGATTCGCGCCGCTGGCGATCTGCCCGGTCGCGCCCATCGGGTCGTAGCCCGGCGCGTCCATGAACACGAGCCCGTTCGTATCGACCGGCTCCGCATAGCGGTACACGCCCATCAACGGCGAGGAGCCGCTTTTCGCGACCGCGCCGAGCGATTTTTCGAGAATGGTCGTGAGGCCGCCGGCCTTGTTGCCGGGCGTCGGATTGTTGTCGATGCTGCCTTTTTCGCGCTCCGCGTAGGCTTCCCACCAGTGAATGCGCTCGACGATCTTTTCGCCGACGTCGCGGCTCACCGCGCGGCGCGTGAGCAGATGTTCGGCGCCGTAAATCTCGGGCGTTTCCGAGAGGATCGCGGTGCCGCCGTGGCGCACGAGCAGGTCGACGGCCGCGCCCAGCGCGGGGTTCGCCGTGATGCCCGAATAGCCGTCGGAGCCGCCGCACTGAAGCGCGATGTTGATGTGCGAAACCGGCAGCGGTTCGCGCACCGCCTGATTCGCGACGGGCAGCATGGCTTGCACGGCGGCGATGGCGGCGTCCACGGTTTTTTGCGTGCCGCCTTCTTCCTGCATCACGAGCGGGACGAGCAGCGGGCCTGGCTCCACGCCCTCGGCAATGAACATCGCGCCCATCTGGTTCGCCTCGCAGCCGAGCCCGACGATCACCACGCCCGCGAAATTCGGATGCTTCACATAGCCGCCGATCGTGCGGCGCAGTTGTGCGATGCCTTCGCCGTGATGGTCGATGCAGCAGCCGAAGCTGTGCGTGATCGGCACGATGCCGTCGACGTTCGGATAGGCGTCGAGCGCGCCCGGCGCGCTGAAATGCTGCGAGACGAGCTTCGTGACCGTTGCCGAGCAGTTGACCGTGCTGATCACGCCGATGTAGTTGCGCGTCGCGACGCGGCCGTCGGCGCGGCGAAAGCCGTTGAAGGTGAGCGGCGCGGCCGCGGGTTCGACGGCCTTGAGGTCTTCGCCGAACGCATAGTCGCGGCTGAACTCGCCGATCGACAGATTGTGGACGTGGACGTGATCGCCCGCGCGAATGGGCTGCGTGGCGAAGCCGATGATCTGGCCGTAGCGGCGCACGGGCGCGCCCTCGGCGACATCGCGGCACGCGACCTTGTGGGCGGCGGGAATGTCGGCGGCGCAAACGAGATTGTCGAAATCGGCGAGAATCGTTCCGGCGGCGAGTGCGCCGCGCGCGATGAGCACGTCGTCGAGATCGTGCAGTTTGATGGCGAGCGTAGCCTGGCTCATGGTGCCTCCTGATTGTGGGGGGAGGCCGGGCGCGGCTCGTCGTAGCGGCTTGCGAGCGTTGCGGGTCCGGCGCGAGCACATGATCCGGCGGCCAGGAGACGGGCGCAAATTGGTCAGGCCACTTTTTCCGCGCCTTCATCGCGCAACGAAGCGCACAACGAAGCGCGCAGCGTAGCGAGCGCAAAAGCGAACAGAGAATCGAAAGTGGAAAGTCGTTCGAAGCAGACGGGCGCGCTGGCCCAGACGGTCCGGCGCATCGAGACAGACATTCGGGAAGGGCGCTGGCGGGCGGAGGAGCGTTTGCCTTCGGAGCGCGCGCTCGCCGAATCGTTCGGCGTGTCGCGCGCGACGGTGCGCGAGGCGATCGGGCGGCTCGCGAGCAAGGGCGTGCTGGAGACGCGGCGCGGCAGCGGCGTTTATCTGCTGCGCGCGAAGCCGGCCGGACTGGCCGCGCCGTGGCTGCAACTGATTGCCGATACGCCGCCGCTGCGCTCCGAGACGCTCGAATTTCGCCTCGTGTTCGAATGCGCGGCGGCGCGTTTTGCGGCGCTGCGTTCGTCGGCGCATGAATTGGAGCGCTTCGAGACCATTCTCGAACGCATGCGCGATGCCGTCACGCAGGCCGACGTGGACGCCGAAGCCGCCACGGACGGCGAATTCCACACCGCGCTGACCGCCGCTTCGCACAACCGCCTGCTCGACCAGTTCTACGCCAGCGTGATCGCCATGCTGCGCGACCATATCGCGAGCAACACCTACGACGCCACCGTCAACAACGCCAACGCGGCAAGCCAGGCGCGCCGCCGTCTCGATCAGCACGAGTCGATCTACTACGCGATTCGCGACCGCAACCCCGACGCCGCGCAGCGCGCCATGTACGTACACATCGACTACGTGGGCAAGCAGTTCAACGTGTGAGCGAAGGCGCGGCGCGGGCGCGCGGCGAGTCCGGCAGGGCGGAAGTGGTTGGCGCTACGAGAGAGAGGAAGCCCGTCGCCAGCCGTTCAAGCGCGCGGTTGCGCGGCATCGAATCCAGGCACGGAGAGGTTGATACGGCGCTGATACGGCGCCGATACCGAATCGGCGGGCGGACGCCGTGCCTGGCGTGGTCCGGCGATCGGAACGCGCGGCCACGGCGCGCAGTCGGCTGTCGAAAGGCTGTCGAGGCTGTCGAGGCTGTCGAGAGACACGAGACAGGCCGCGCCGTGGGCGGCAAAGCGGCTTTAGCGGCGACGCGCGGCGGGGCGCGGTTGGCCCGCGGAAGCCCGGTCGTCCTTGTGCCGGAAATTGATTCGACCTTTCGACAGGTCGTAGACCGACAACTCGAGCGTGACCCGGTCGCCGGCGATGATGCGAATGTGATTCTTGCGCATGCGGCCCGAAGCATAGGCGTTCACGACGACGCCGTTTTCGAGCGTCACGCGGTACTTGCTGTCCGGCAGCACTTCGTCGACGACACCGTCGAGTTCAAGCAATTCTTCCTTCGCCAAATTCATTTCTCCTGAAATATGCAACGCTGCGTGCGTCGCCCCATGCGCCAACGGCACAGTGCCGGTACGCCCGCATTCCGTGCATCGCCGGCACCCGCGGCAATGCGCGAACGCGGCGGGGGCGGGCCATGAGCGGCGAGACCGTCGGCAAGCCGGGGCAGTCGAACCGGCCATTGCCAGCAATCCGCCAAGGCGCGGGGTAACGCGTGCTCGTAAAGAGCCAACCGGAAGCAGGGATCGCCGGCGCTTGACCTTGGCCAACCGCAAAGACGAAATCGGGTACGCAGGCACGCAGCATGTTCGGTCTGCAAGCGCAGGGAACACGCGCGAGGCAACCCGCACGAGATACGCGTGGCGCTCAACTGCCACGGTCTGAGACAGGACAATCGCGCTCTCCACAGGGAGAGCGCGATGCAAACCACTTACAGCGGCGTGATGTTCGAAGCCTGGAGGCCCTTCGGACCACGCTTGGTTTCGTAGCTGACCTTCTGGCCTTCGGCGAGGGTCTTGAAGCCCGTGCCGCGCACTTCCGAGAAGTGTGCGAACAGGTCGTCGCCGCCCTTGTCCGGGGTGATGAAGCCAAAGCCCTTGCTATCGTTAAACCATTTGACGGTACCGGTTTCCACTAAGAAATCCTTAAAAAGACGAATAAAAAATAACCGCACCCAGAAGGGTTGCGAATAAAAATCAAGCGGGGAGGGTCAACGAGAACCGCGATTCGCGGCGACTGGTGAGCAGACACAGCTAGAAGATTAACCCCTTGAAGGTACGCCGTATCCGGAGTCGCGTCAAGTCCTTTCTATCGGCGCGGCGGAAATGGCGGGGCGGGGTGCGGCGCGACGCGGCGGACCGGGCGCGCCGGAGCCGCAGGCGAACACGCAAAACCTTCCCGTTCGTCCGGGAAGCCTTCATCGGCATTGATTTTTCGTTACGCGGATGCGGTGTCTCGCTGCCTTGTCGCGGGGCGCGCGGCGGCCAGGCGCGCCGCCGTAGCCTAGAATGACGCGCATGCATGCTCCCACGCCCCGCCCGCGACGACTCGGCCTCACCGGCAAGCTGTTCGTCGCCATGCTGATCGTCAACCTTTTGCTGATCGGCGCGATGGCGCTCGGCGCGCATCTGAGCTTCCAGTACGGTTTTCTCGGCTACCTCAAGCAGCAGGAAACCCAGCGGCTCGAGGCCAGCGTCGTGCCGCTCGCCAACGCGTACCGCGAGCACGGCAGTTGGGAATTCGTGCAGCAGAATCGCCTTTTGTGGCACGAGATCATGCGGCCCTACGATCTCGACGCGCGCGCCGCCGCGGGCAGCGCGCCGTTGCCGAGCGAACCGGTTTCGGTGTTGATCGGCACCAACACGCGGCTTACGCTGCTCGACGCCAACCGCAAATACGTGTTCGGCAATCCGTCTTACACGGCGCGCTCCCCGAGCCGGCGCATCGTGGTGGACGGCAAGACGGTCGGCTGGGTGCTGATGGTGCCGTTCGAGCGTGCGACCGAGGCGGGCGACCTGCGGTTCCAGGAGTCGCAAAAGGGCGCGAGCTGGGCCATCGCGCTCGCCGCGGGCGTGCTGGCGATCCTGGTCACGCTGTGGCTCGCGCGCGCGCTCGCTTCGCCGCTGCGGCGCATTGCCCGCGCGACGCACGCGCTGGCGGGCGGTCATCTGGCCGTGCGCGTGCCGACCGAATCCGGCGGTGATATCGGCCAGCTCGAAACCGACTTCAACCATCTCGCGCAAACGCTCGAAAGCAACGAGCGCATGCGCTCGGCGCTGGTGGCGGATATTTCGCACGAACTGCGCACGCCGCTTGCCGTCATGAGCGGCGAGATCGAGGCGATCGAAGTGGGCGTGCGCCCGGTCAGCCTCGAAGCCGTGCAGTCGCTCGGCGCGGAAGTCAAACGGCTGAGCCGTCTTGTCGACGATCTCTACGACCTCTCGCTCGCCGACGTGGGCGCATTGCGCTATCACCACGAGGAAATCGACCTCGCGGAAACGCTGCGCGACACGCTGCGCAAGAGCGCGCGGCGGCTCGCGGGCGCGGGCATCGGCCAGCATGTCGCGCTGCCCGAGCGCGCGCTCTGGGTGCGCGGCGACGAGCGGCGCTTGCAGCAGGTTTTCGCCAACATTCTGGAGAACGCCATGCGCTACGCCGTGCATTGCGCCGACGCGCACGCCGACGTGTTCGTGTCCGCCCGGCAGGACGCCACGCATGTGCAGATCGATTTCGCCGACAGCGGGCCGGGCGTGCCCGAGCCGTTGCTGGCCGCGCTGTTCGAGCGCTTCTATCGCGTGGAGGCGTCGCGCAGCCGTTCGACGGGCGGCGCGGGCCTGGGTCTGCCGATCTGCCGCGGCATCGTCGAAGCGCACGACGGCACGATCGTCGCGGCCCGCGCGCCGCAAGGCGGCCTGCTGATCTCCATTCGCCTGCCGCGCATTGCCGAGCCGGGTTGACCACGAGCGGCGTTGCCGTCGACATTCCTGTCGACATGTTGATTGTCGAGGATCGCCGCGTGACTTGAGCGCGATGCCGATCCTCGGCCGATGGCGCGTTTTGCGCGCGGGCGGCGGTTGCGGAAAGCTTGTATCGTATGGCAACTCAAAAACCCGCCAGAACGACCGACATGACCGCTACCCGCTTCGCCAACCACTCGCGCCGCGCGCCGCGCAAGCCCGCGCTCTCGCTCGTTCTTGCCGTCGCGGCGGCATGCACCGCGTTCATGAGCGCCGGATGCTCGTCGCCGCCGCAAGCGGTGTCGCGCGATTCGTCGGTTTCGGCCGTGGATGCGGCGTCGCTGGACGCGGCCATTCAGGGTACGCAGCGCGGCGAGAAAGCGAAGGCGCGCGACCGCTATCGGCATCCGCTGGAAACGCTGCGATTCTTCGAGGTCGGCCCGGCGCAAACGGTGTTGGAAATCGCGCCGGGCGGCGGCTGGTACACGGACATTCTCGCGCCGTATCTGCACGATCGCGGGCAGCTTTACGAAGCGCAATACGTGAGCACTTCGGCGCAACTGGCGAACGAGGATCGCGCGACGGACGCGGCCTACGCGCGCAAGCTGGCGGCCGCGCCCGCGATCTACGGCAACGTGACGGTGGGCACGCTGCACGCCGGCGAATTCGCGGGTTTCGACGCCAACGGCCGCTTCGATCGCGTGCTCACGTTCCGCAATATCCACAACTGGATGAAGGACGGCCAGTTCGACGCGAACCTGCGGGCGTTCTATCGCGCGCTCAAACCGGGCGGCATGCTGGGCGTGGAGGAACATCGCGCGCGGCCGGGCGCGAGCGTGCAGCAGATGATCGACACCGGCTACGTGAGCGAAGACTATGTGATCGAGCACGCAAAAGCAGCGGGCTTCGTGCTGGACGCGCGCAGCGAAATCAACGCGAATGCGCAGGACACCAAGGATTACCCGCACGGCGTCTGGTCGCTTCCGCCCACCTACGCGGGCGGTGATGCCGATAAGGCACGTTATGCCGCAATCGGCGAATCGGATCGCATGACGCTCAGGTTCGTGAAGCCCTGATAACCACGCGCACCACGCGCAGCACGCGCAAGGCGGCAAGGACAAAACAAAAAAGGCAGATGCGCGCCGAAGCGCTGCATCTGCCTTTCGCCAGCTTCAATCCGCCTTGGCGGCGGTGTTATGCGATGGGGCTCAAGCGGCCGCCTGGCGCGCCGCGTTCTGGCGAGCCGGCGTCACGAACGAGACCGCCACCGTCACGACGATATTCGCCACCAGCGCGATCAGGCCGATATAGAGCGGATACACGTCCGAGCCGAGGTGCAGCGCATACACGGGCTTCAGACCTTGCAGCGCCGCGAGCGTCGTGCCGAGCACGATGCCCACCAGCCAGCCGATGAACAGGCCCGTCGAATTCAGCCTGCGCGTGAACAGCGTGAACACGATGGCCGGGAAGATTTGCAGAATCCACACGCCGCCCAGCAATTGCAGGTCGATCGCGAACTGCGTCGGCAGCGCCACGATAAAGAGCAGCGCGCCGAACTTCACGACGAGCGAGACGATCTTGGCCGTCGAGGCTTCGCCGGCGGGCGACATCGAAGGCGAAACCAGCGGACGCCACAAGTTGCGCGTGAAGAGGTTCGCCGCGCCAATCGACATGATCGCGGCCGGCACCAGGGCGCTGATCGCAATCGCGGCGGCGGCGAAGCCCACGAACCACGAAGGGAACAGCGTGCCGAACAGCGCGGGCACGACGTCGGTGGCCGACTTCACGTGAATGCCGGCGGCGATCGCCATGTAGCCGAGCAGCGCGATCAGGCCGAGCAGCAGCGTGTAGGCGGGCAGGAAGATCGCGTTCTTCTTGACCGTGGCCGCCGACGCCGACGAGAGCACGCCCGTCATCGTGTGCGGATACATGAACGCGGCCAGCGCGGAACCGAGCGCGAGCGACGCGTACGCCGTGAATTGCGAGGGCTTGAGCAGAATGCCGGTCGCGCCGCCCTTGGCCTTGAAGTACGTATCGGCCGCGTCGAACACATGGCCGTAGCCGCCCAGCTTCACCGGAATCAGGCACACCGCCGCGATCACCACGATATAGATCATGATGTCCTTGACGAAGGCGATCATCGCCGGCGCGCGCAGGCCGCTCGTGTACGTGTAGAGCGCGAGAATCAGGAACGCGACGATCAACGGCAATTCGCCGCTTACGCCCAGACCCTTGATCACCACCTGCATGCCCACGAGTTGCAGCGCGATATACGGCATGGTCGCGACGATGCCGGTCAGGGCGATGGCGGCCGGCAGCCACTTGCCGCCGTATTCGCCGTGTACGAAGTCGGCGGCGGTGATATGGCCCTTCGCGTGCGCGATTTTCCAGAGCTTCGGCATCACGGCATACACGAACGGATACACGATGATCGTGTACGGCAGCGCGAAGAAGCCGTAAGCGCCCACCGCGTAGACGAGCGCGGGAACGGCGATCACGGTGTACGCCGTGTAGAAGTCGCCGCCCACGAGGAACCACGAAATCACGGTGCCGAACTGGCGGCCGCCCAGACCCCACTCATGCAGTTGCGTGAGGTCGCCGCGCTTCCAGCGCGCGGCGAAGAAACCCACCACGGTGACGAGCGCGAAGAACGCGATGAAAACGGTCATCGCGACCGGATTGACGGGATTGAGGTCGTTCATTTGGCGCTCCGGTAGACGATGTACAGCAGCAGCGAGGTCAACGGAACCCACAGGAACTGATACCAGTAGAAGAACGGAAAGCCGGCGAACGAAGGACGGGTGTCGTTGTAGAACGGCAGCCACAGCAGCGCGGCGTAGGGAATCAGCAGGATGATCCAGAGCCAGCTACGGCCGGCTCCGGTATCGTTCGAATCAGGTTGGTCGGTCACGGGTCTCTCCTCCGGGGCTATTTTGAAAAATGCGGTCGAGCGCGGCGCTCAAATGCACGCAGTGTGCAAGGCGCGGTACGCAAGGCGGCTCGGTCAGGAAGGAGGCGTGGCAAGCGTGACATGGCGCGGCTCGCGTAACGTCGCGTAATGAAAACGCAATCGGGGCGCAAGAAGCGCGCAAGCGGCTGAACCATGATTGACCAGGTCTCCGACCTTTATTCTTGTTGTTTGTGCAACGCGGCTCGCGGCGCGCGCCGTAAAAATCCGCACGCCCGCGACTCCCGGCCGCGTCGACAATCGCCTTAAAATCAGGCTCTTTCGAGTCGGACGAGTATCCCCGAACGCCCGGTTCGTCACAACCGCACAATTACGTAGATTGGCTACGTAGTATTACGTAGACCCGCTTACAGTCGTTCAGGATCAATGAAGCTCAAGGCCAAGATATTTCTGCTGGCGCTGGTGCCGTTCGTGATCGCAATGCTCGGCATCGCGGTTGGCGTGCGGCATCAAGCTACCACGCTCGCCAAGGCGCAGGACGCGACCATGCGCGCGGCCTACCTGTCGAGCAAGGAACTCGAGCTGCGTCATTACGTGGAACTGGCGCTGGGCGCGGTCGAGCCGCTTTACGAGGCCAGCGCGAACAACGCGCGCGACGACGCGCTGTTGCGCCAGCGCGCGCTCGCCGTGCTCGAAAAAATGGATTTCGGGCCGGACGGCTATTTCTTCGTGTACGACCTGCACGGCCGCTCGCTGATGCACCCGCGCGAGCCGGAACTCGTCGGCCAGGACCTGTGGATGCTGCGCGATCCGCAAGGCTCGCTCACCATTCAACGCCTGATCACCGCCGCGCGGCACGGCGGCGGCTACGTGCAATATCTGTGGCAGCGGCCCTCCACGGGCAAGCTCGCGCCCAAGCTCGGCTATGTCGTGCCGTTGCAGCGCTGGGGCTGGATGGTCGGCACCGGCATTTATCTCGACGACGTGAGCACGGCGCTCGATCATATCGATCGCGACGCGGCCGCCAATATCCAGCACACCATGCTGTGGATCGGCGCGATCGCGCTCGCGGCGCTGGCGGTGATTGCCGTGTGCGCGCTGGTGCTCAACGTGAGCGAATACCGCAGCACCGACGTCAAGCTCAAGCGTCTCGCGCAGCAAGTCGTGCAGTCGCAGGAAGCGGAACGCGCGCGGCTCTCGCGCGAACTGCACGACGGCATCGGCCAGATGCTGGTTTCGGTGAAGCTGCTGCTCGAATCGGCAAGCACGCGTTTCGAGCGCAGCGAAAGCCGCGAGCCCAAGGCCGAAGCCGCGTTGACCACGAGCCTCGGCCGCCTGAGCGACACGCTGCGCGAAGTGCGCCGCATCTCGCACGCGCTGCGTCCGGCGCTGCTCGACGACCTGGGCTTGCCTTCCGCGCTCGAACAACTCACGCGCGAATTCAACGAGGAAACCAGCGAGAACCTGCATTTCACGCTGGACGCCGACCGCGCCGCCGCCGACTTGCCCGACGACGTGGTGACGGCGCTCTACCGCATCGCGCAGGAAGGGCTGACCAACGTCGTGCGCCACGCGCAGGCCACGCAGTGCGCGCTGACGCTGCGCATTTCGCCGGCGGCGGTCGCGTTCACGATCGCCGACAACGGGCGCGGTTTCGCCGTCGACAGAATGCTCGCCGACCCGCGCGCCGGGCTCGGCTTGCGCAACATGCGCGAACGGCTCGAACCGCTGGGCGGCACGCTCTCCATCGCGTCGCAACCGGGTTCGACGGTCGTGAGCGCGCAAGTGCCGCTGGCGGCGGCGGGCGTCGTGCGTTCGTAACGCGCCTGAAGCGGGTTTTCCCTCGACGTGGTGCAGCACACCGGCGACCGCGTGCTCGTGCTGAAGGACGGGCGCGCGGCGGAAAGCGGCGAGACCACGGATGGGTTCGCCGCGCCGCAAGCGGGCTACATGAAGCCGCTGCTGCGCCCGGCGCCGGGTTCGCAGCGTGAGGGCGCGGCGGCGGTATAGCGGCGCGCGGCGGCGGCGCAACGAAACCGGCCGCCTCGATGGGCGGCCGGCGAGTCGAAAAAACGCGAATGCGCGCAGGCGCTACGGCCGCTTCCAGTGCGCGGCGGCTTGCTTGTCCGTTATGCGCACGTCCGCGAGCAGCGGCTTGTAGCCGCGCAGGAGGATCTCGCTGATCGCGAGCCTTTCGGAGCGAAAGATGTCGTTGGTGAATTTGCTGCCGTCGGCGAATTCCAGTGCGTATCCGTCGATGGGTCCCCACTGGCCTCTCGGCAACGGCTCGATATACACGTCCATTTTTTATCTCCAGCGATTAGAAAACTCGATTGGTTTCAGTCTAACGCGGACCCGGCGCGCGCCCGAGCGTCGTGTCGATTCCAAAATCTCCCGTTATTTCAATGGCTTGCACGGCATCTTTCACGATGAAAAAGCCGCTTCTCCCATGTGCAATTGCACGCGCGCGCGAAAAGCGCGGCGTTTCCATGCGCTGAAGGCGCGTTGCACGATATGAAAGCTGCGCGTGGGCACTACGAGCCGTGTCGTGCGGCGCGAGGCCGTTTCTGAACTACACTGCGCGACGGGACGGCGCGCCATACGCGTGCGCCGACAGCGGATTCGGCAAGGGAATTTCGGCGTGAGCGATGCAAAACGGATCGAGCCTGCGGGGCGTTGGCCCGACGACGTCACGGTGTGGCGCATCGACTGCGCGCCCGCGCTGGCTCATGGGCTCGACCGCGAGGCGCTGCGTCATCTCGACGAAGCCGAACGCGAGCATGCGCAGCGCTTCCGGCGCCTCGAAGATCGCGTGCGCTTCGTGCTCGCGCGCGCCGCGTTGCGCGAATTGCTGGCCGAGCGCCTCGGTGCGCCGCCGCGCGCGTTGCGCTTCGGCGCCTCCGCGCACGGCCGCCCCGTGCTGGCCGCGCCGGCCGGTGCGCCCGCATTCGCGTTCAACGTCTCGCACAGCGGCGCGCACGCGCTGCTCGCGCTCTCGTCCGCGCGCGAGGTCGGCATCGACGTCGAACTGCTGACGCAAGGCGCCGATTGGTGCGCGCTCAGCGCCGTCGCCTGCACGCAAGCCGAGCGCGCGACGCTGGCATGCTTGCCGGACGCGTCGCGTGCTCGCGCGTTCGTGCGCATCTGGACCGCGAAGGAAGCGGTGCTCAAGGCCGTGGGTGTCGGCATTGCCGAAGATTTGCAGTCCTTCTCGATCGACCCGCGCGAGGACGGCGGCGCCGCGACGGTGCCCGGCGCGCACGCCGACGCGCTGCGGTTTCACTGGCTCGACGAATTGCCGGGCGCGATGGCGTGCGTCGCGTGGTCGTCGGCATGGCGATAAACGGTTAGCGACGCCGCAGCCGATTAACGGGAAATTCGGCAATTAATTCGGATGCCGAATGATCGCCGACGGTCAATCTTGCCGAATGATGCATTTTGCAATTCCGCGGTGAATGCAAAACGCGTCGTGCGCGCGAGGGTAGCGGGTGATCGTGACACGCGCCATAAAGCCCCTTTCCCCAACAGTTTTTTATCCGCTTTCAGCCGCACGCGAGCCTTGGCGCGCAGGCGAGGGCAAGTCGTTGACTGCGCACGGGAATTCATCGCCGCATTCCTGACGAAGCACACCCTCTTCATCGAGTCAGGTTGACACGGCAAAAGGCAGCTACTAACGTTAAAAAAGAAATGCGAATGATTAGCGTTTACGTTTGCATTGGTTGATAAGGATTCATCTATTCGAGCTAAGGAGAGCGGCAATGAGCTGGGGCGACGAGAACACCGTGTTCGACGTGGTGGTGAACCACGAGGAGCAGTATTCGATCTGGCCGGAGTACAAGGCGCTGCCCGAAGGCTGGCGCACGGCGGGCAAGCGCGGCACGAAGGAAGAATGCCTCGCGCATATCGAATCCGTGTGGACCGACATGCGCCCGCGAAGCCTGCGCGAGGCGATGGCGGCGCAAGGCGCGCAAGCCTGACATGTCGGCGAGGCACGACGGAGCGGCGCTCACGCTGTACTGCCTGCCCTATGCGGGCGGCAATGCGGCAACTTATCGCGGCTGGGGCGAGACGCTGGGGCCGTGGATCGACTGCGTGCCGCTCGACTTGCCGGGCCATGGCCGCTTGCGGGCCTTGCCCGCGTGCCGCGACTGGCCTGGCTTGATCGAGGCGCTGCTTGACGCCGTCGAGGCCAACGGGCCGCCGCGCACGCGGCCTTGCGCGTTGTTCGGTCACAGCATGGGTGCGCTGGTCGCGCTGGAGCTGGCGCATGCGCTGCGCGAGCGGCACGGCTGCGAGCCGCTTTGGCTCGGCGTTGCCGCGTGTGTCGCGCCGCGCGAGCGCGAACTCGACGAGGCGCGCCCGACACATTGGCTCGATTGCAGCACGGCGGAAATGGTGGCCGAGTTGCGGCGCCTTGGCGGCACAGCCGAAGAACTGCTCGCCGACGCCGAATTTCTCGACCTCGCATTGCCCGCGCTGCGCGCCGACTTTCATCTCTGCGCGACTCAGGCGCGCCGCGCGCGCTCGCGCGAAACCCGTCGTGAACCGCCGCTGAGCTGCCCGGTCTGGGCCTTCGGCGGCACGAATGATTCGGTATCCGAACGAAATGAAAACTTGTCGGCGTGGTGTCACGAAACGGCGGGAGTATTTCGCCAACGCACGCTCGAAGGCGGCCACTTCTTCGTGGAAACCGCGCGAGCGCGATTGATTCGCGAGATCGCCGCCGCGCTGGAGCCGCTGGTGTTCGCCGCGCCGCCGCGCGCCGCGCTTGCCGCGAGTCGAGCGCGCGGCCCGCTTTATTCCGATTGATTCGATTTCGCCGGCACCTCGGCACAAGGAGCTTTGTTCATGACGCAGCGTTATCCCGCTCTCTTCGACTTCGGCGCGTTCGCCGGGCAAAGCGAAGCCTATGTCGCGCTCATCAAGCAATTCGCCGCGGCGCAGGCGTTTCGCAGCGCGAGCGTCGGCGAACTCGTGCTCGACGACGACTTCCATCGCCGCCCGCTGCGCCCCGAAGATTTCGAGTTCCTCAAGTTCATGAAGCCCGTGCGCAGCGACAACGTGAGCCGCCTGCCTTCGCTGGCCTCGAACCGCACGCTGCTCTCCATCTACGAACTCGACGTCATGCGGCCGCCGCGCGGCGCGAGCGCGGCCGACTGGGCGCGCTTCAGCGACTTCTATCGCGACGACGTGCGCACGCTCGGCGCGCAACTCGCGCCGTTTCTCGAAGCCTATGCGTTTTCGTATCTCGGCGGCGAGGCGAGCGGCGAGGAAAGCGACGACGCCCTGGCGCAGCGTCTTGCGCGCATCGCCGACGACGAAAGCGTGTTCTGGAGCGAAACGTTTGCGCGCCTCGTGCGCAACGATTACCTCGAAGAAGGGCTGCGTTTCATCGCGATCCAGCGCTGGGCGCTCGCGCCTTCCCGCCGTCATGCGCTCGGGCGCGCGGCGGCGGGCGGCCGCTTCGACGCATTGCCCGCCAACGCAATGCCTTTCGCCGATGGAAACGATCAGGATCACGAATTAATCGGGCGCGTGGCGCAGCATGTGGGCGTGACGCGTCAGCAGCACGCGTACTGGCAGTTTTATCTGCCCACGAGCATGGCGAAAACCAACCTGCTGCTGGCGCTCGCGCGCCGCCCGGATCGCGCGTTCGCGCTGGCGGGCGCGGCATTCGCGGCAGAGGCCGAGTGGCTCGCGTTCGTCGGAGCGCTGGAGCGCGCGTGCGCGCATTTGCGTTCGCCGCAACGCGCGGGCGGCGATCTCCAGGCCCGCCGCGCCGATCTCGACGCGCGTATGCGGCGCGCCTTGCAGTCCGTCGGCGAACGGTATGGCGCGAACGCGCGCGCGCAATTCGTGCAGGGACTCGTGGCAGGCGATCATCTCGCGGAACGCGCGCGTTGGGACCTCGGCGAGCAGCTCAAGTGGCTTTCGGCGATCCCGCGCTTCTGCGACTTCGCGCGCCGCATCAGCGCGCGCATCGACGCCGAATGCCCCGGCATCGACCGCGAGACCTTCGTCGAGCCGCATGAAATGTGTTCGACCACGCACGTCCACAACGATCATCGGCTCGTGACGATCCAGGAAGGCGAGATGCTGTTCTGGGGCAATCTCGGCATGCAGTTGCAGATGTTCGAAGGCGACATGGTGCTGATTCCCGATGGCCGCCTGCACGGGTCGACGGTGACGTCGGGCGAATGCACCTATCACCAGCCGATCATTCCCGACGATTGGGTGCAGGCGTTCATGCTCGAACTCGACACGCCCGAGGCCGCGCGCGCCGCCGCCTGAACGGCCGGCGCGCGCGTTCGATTCGAAGCGCGACGACGCGGCGCGGTTTGCACGCAAGCGCGCCGCGCTCGCATCTCCCGACATCTCGCCAGAAGGTGCGGATTCTCCCCACACAACCCCTATGACCGGCCTCGCGCGCGTCGTATGCGCGCTCGCCGTGCGCAGCCGCGCCGGCGGCGCCGCGCTGCAACGCGCACCGGGCCGGGTGCGGAACGAGAGGAAAGAGACGATGCAACCGAACGACGAACAGATCCAGCAGGAAGCGCTGAAAGACGCGCCCGTATTCACGGCGGACGACTGGAAAAGCCGCATCATCAAGGGCCGCGCATGCGGCGCCGACGTGCGGCCGCCCGCGTGGCTCGACGCCTCGTACGCGACGCTGCGCGAGCAGGTGATGCACCCGGCGTACCCATGCTTTTTCGGCACGATGGCGGAGCGGCGCGGCGAGATGTTCTATTCGTTCGTGAACGGCAAGGACATCGGCGATTTGCCCGCCACCATGCAGACCTTCGCGGAACTGGCTTTGCTGCCGCAGTATCGCAAGAACAACATTGCCGTGTTCTTCGAGCCGGACGCCGTGCCGCTCTCGCACGAGGCGTATCACGATCTCTTCTGGCATGCGTTGCAGCAGTTGCACAACGTCGACCCCGACCCCGCCGCCGACCAGCAGCCCGAGCCTTCGGACGAGTCGTGGGAGTTTTCGTTCGCGGGCGTGCAGATGTTCGTGGTGTGCGCGTGCCCGTCGTTCGCGCTGCGCCACAGCCGCAACCTCGGGCCCGGCATGGTGCTGCTGTTCCAGCCGCGCAGCGTGTTCGTCGACACCATCACCAACAAGGTGATCGGCCGCGAGGCGCGCAACCAGGTGCGCAAGCGGCTCGAAACGTGGGACGAAACGCCCGCGCACCCGGACCTCGGCTTTTACGGCGATCCGGGCAACCTCGAATGGAAGCAATATTTTCTCGACGATCACAACGTGCGCGCCGCCGACGTTTGCCCGTTCCTCAAGCGCAAGGCGCGCGAGGCGGCGGTGCGTCCGTTGGCTTCGCGGCACGCCGGCCACGCCGCCGAAGCGCCGCCCGCCGCCGTGGCGCCTGTCCCGCCTTCGTCCGCGCCGGCCGATCTCGCGGCCATCGCACGCAACTACGCGAGCCTGCCCGCCGAAAAGCGCGCGACGTTTCGCGCGCGTTTGCGCGAGCGCGGCCTGAACGGCAAGGCGCTGCCCATCGTGCCGCTCGCGAACCGCACGCAGCGCTTCGCGCTTGCGCCGGCACAGGAGCGCCTGTGGTTCCTCTGGCAACTGAATCCCGCCGATGCCGGCTACAACATCGCGGGCGCGCTGCGTCTTGAAGGCACGCTGGACGTCGACCGCCTGCGCGCGGCGCTCGATCACGTGGTCGCGCGTCATGAAGCGTTGCGCACGCGCTTCGAGGAAAGCGACGGCCAGGTTGCGCAGGTCGTCGGCGGCGTGAACTATGCGTGGACGGAAATCGACCTCGAAGCGGACCGCGACGACGGCGGCCAGCCCACGCTCGACGCGCGCCTGCAAGCGCTGGCGCTCGCGCCGTTCGACCTCGCGCGCGGCCCGCTGCTGCGTATTGCGCTGTTGTGCGAGAGCGCGCGGCGCGATGCGCATGTGCTGCACGTCGCGCTTCATCACATCGTCGCGGATCATGCTTCGGTGAAACTGCTGCTCGACGAATTCGTGTCGGCGTACCGGGAACTGAGTGGCGGCTCGAGCGCGAACCGCGCGCTTTCCGCCGCGCCGCTGGCGGTGCAGTACGGCGACTTCGCCGCATGGCAGCAGGAGTGGGCCGACGACGGCGAGCGCGAAGCCGACTTGCGCTACTGGACCGCGCAACTCGGCGACGCGCCCGCCGCGCTCGATCTTCCCGTCACCGTGGCGCGCGGCGGCATTCGCAACGTGCCGGGCGCGCGCGCGAGCCTCGATCTGGGCGGCGGCGCCACGCGCGCGCTCAAGTCGCTCGCCGCCGCGCATCGCACCACGCTGCCGACGCTGCTACTTGCCGCCTACGCCGTGCTGCTCGCGCGCTATACGGGCCAAAAGGACTTGCGTATCGGCATGCCGGTTTCGGGCCGCGATCGGCTGGAAACGGAGCCGCTCATCGGCTTCTTCGTCAACACGCTCGTGATTCGTGCGGATCTCGCGGGCATGCCGAGCTTTGCGGCGCTGTTGGCGCGGCTGCACGAAACCGTGCTCGACGCGCATCGGCACGACAGCCTGCCGTTCGCGCAACTCGTCGAGGCATTGCAGCCCGAACGCAACGCGGGCCAGACGCCGCTCTTTCAGGTGATGTTCAACCACACGCGCGCGCAGCGCGTGGCGTTCGAGGTTGCGGGCCTGCGCATCAGCGAGGTGAGCCGCGAGCTGCCCACCGCGCGCTTCGATCTCGTGCTCAACACCGTCGAGCGCGACGAAGGCTTGCGCCTCGCGTTCAACTACGCCGCCGACCGGTTCGAACCCGCCATCGTCGAGCAGATGCTCGGGCACCTCGCGCAGATTCTCGCGCAAGTGAGCGGCAACGCGGAGCAGCCGCTCGCGCACCTCGTGCTGACGGATGCAGCGCCGGACGCAGCGCTGAACACGCCGATGCAAGCCGCGCCCGAGGCCGCGAAGTTCGTGCCGGTCGGCGCGCGCTTCGACCGCCGCGCCGCCGCGCAGCCGCGGGCGAACGCGGTGCATTGCGAAGGCGAGCGCTTGAATTACGGCGAACTCGCGCGCTGGAGCACGCGCATCGCCGCGCGTTTGCGCGCACACGGCGTGACCGCCGATCAACGCGTCGGTTTGTGCGTGGAGCGTTCGGCGGCGCTGGTGGCGGGCGTGCTCGGCACGCTCAAGTCGGGCGCGGCGTTCGTGCCGCTCGATCCCGCGTACCCGCTCGAACGCCTCGCCGCCATGCTCGACGACGCCGGGATCGGCTGCGTGCTTGCCGATTCCACCGGCGCGGCGCGTCTTGGCGCGCTGCTGCGAGGACGCGCGACGCTCGACATCGCCTCGCTCGCGCACGGCGAAGGCGGCGCAAACGATCAGGATGCCGAAGCAAACATTCATCCCGAACAACTCGCGTACGTGATTTACACCTCGGGGTCGACGGGCCGTCCGAAAGGCGTGGCGATCACGCACGGCACGCTCGCGCGCCATCTCGACGATTTCATCGGCACCTATTCGATCGGCGCGCACGACAAGCAACTGCAATCGTCGACGATCAATTTCGACGTCGCGCTGCACGAAATGCTGCCGGCGCTCCTGATGGGCGGCCAGATCGAAATGCGCGGCGCGCAGCTTTGGGACCCCGAAACCACGAGCCGCCATTTGATCGAACAGCAGGTGACGTTCGCGCGCATTCCCACGGCGTACTGGCAGCAGTGGCTGCGCGAGCCGCCGCCCGCGGCCGCGCTGGCGGCGCTGCGCCAGATCACCGTGGGCGGCGAGGGCTTGCCCGGCGACGCGCTGCGGCAGTGGCGCAACGGTCCGCTCGGCCATATTCGCCTCGACAATCTCTACGGCCCGACCGAAACCACCATCGCGTGCATGTACCGCGAAACGCGTGCGCAGGACGAGGCGCAAGCCGTCGTCTCGATCGGCGCGACCTATCCGTCGCGCAGCGCGCGCGTGTGCGACGCCGATGGCAACGACGCGCCCGTGGGCGCGCTCGGCGAACTGTGCATCGGCGGCTTCACGCTCGCGCGCGGTTATCTGGGCCGCGCGGCGCTCACGGCCGAGCGCTTTGTGCCCGACCCGCACGGCGCGCCCGGCAGCCGCCTCTATCGCACCGGCGATTTGTGCCGCAAGCGGCTCGACGGCAGCATCGACTTTCTCGGCCGTCTCGATCAGCAAGTGAAGCTGCGCGGCCATCGCATCGAACTCGGCGAAATCGAGGCGGTGCTGCGCGAAGCGCCGGGCGTGGAAGCGGCGGCGGCCGCCTTGCGCGGCGAGGGCGACGCGAAGCGGCTCGTGGGCTACGTGGTCGGCGAGGCCGACGACACGGCCGTGCGCCGCCTGCTGCAAAGCCGCCTGCCGGGCTACATGGTGCCTTCGGCGCTGGTGTGGCTCGACCGTTTGCCGACGATGCACAACGGCAAGCTCGACCGCGCGGCGCTGCCCGAGCCGGGCCAGGACGCCGCGCGCCGCCGCGCCGCGCCGCGCAACGCGACCGAAACCGCGCTGCTGGCCATCTGGCAAACCGTGCTGGGCCGCGACGACCTGGGCGTGACCGATAACTTCTTCGACGTCGGCGGCCATTCGCTGCTGCTGATGCGCGTGGCGTCGCGTCTGCGCGAGGCGCTCGGCCGCGCGGTGTCGCTGCGCACGCTCTTTCTCAACCCCGTGCTGGCCGATCTGGCGGCCGAACTCGACGCCGACGCAGCCGCTTCGCGCGACCCCGACGCCATCGTGCCGCGCGCGCCCGACGCGCCGGTTCCGCTCACCGAAGGTCAGGAGCGTCTCTGGTTCCTCTGGAAGCTCGATCCCGCGAGCGCGGCCTACACGATCTCCGGCGCGGTGGCGCTGACGGGCGGGCTCGACCGCGACGCGGTGCGGCGCGCGCTCGACGCGCTGGTGGCGCGCCACGAAACGCTGCGCACGCGCTTCGAGGAACGCGAAGGGCGGCCGTGGCAACGTGTCGATGCGGCGGGCAGCTACGATTGGCGCGAAGAACGGCTCGCGCATGCCGACGATCTCGAAGCGCGCCTGAAAGCGCTCACGCGCCTGCCGTTCGATCTCGAACGCGGCCCGTTGCTGCGCGTGACGCTGCTCGCGCCTTCGCCGCGCGCCGACGAAACCGTGCTGCACTTCGCGATGCCGCACATCGTCTCCGACGCGTGGTCGCAGGCCACGCTGCTGCGCGAATTCGCGCAAGGCTATGCGGCGGCGCTGCGCGGGCTCGCGCCGCGCTTCGAGCCGCTGCCGGTGCAATACGGCGATTACGCGATCTGGCAGCGCGCGCGCGGCGCGGCCCGCATCGACGAACAGCTTGCTTACTGGACGCGCGAACTCGCCGGCGGCGCCGACGGCGCGCAACCGGTGCTCGCGCTGCCCGCCGACCGCACGCGCCAGGGCGCGCGCCGCAACGAAGGCGCCACGCTGCGCCGCACGTTGGACCCCGCGCTCGCGCAAGCACTCGACGCGCGTGCGCGCGAGCAGGGCGCGACGCGCTTCATGACGCTGCTGGCGGCGTTCGGCTCGCTGCTGCAAGGCTATGGCGGCCAGCAGGACGTGCGCGTCGGCGTGCCTGTCGCGGGGCGCGAGCGGCTCGAAACCGAGGCGCTGATCGGCTTCTTCGTGAACACGCTCGTGATCCGCATGAACACGCCGCGCCATGCGCCGTTCAGCGCGCTGCTCGACGAGGTGCGCGAGCGCATGATGGGCGCGCATGCGCACGCCGACGTGCCGTTCGCGACGCTCGTGGAGCGTTTGCAACCGCAGCGCAGCGTGGCGCACACGCCGCTGTTCCAGGCGATGTTCAATTACGTCGACGAGAAAGAAAGCGGCGAAGGCGGCGCCGCGCCCGGCGCGCCGTTCGCGCTGCCGGGCCTGGACGTGCGCACGCTGGCGGGCAACGCGGCGGCGGCGCAGGTCGATCTCGCGCTCGACGTTGCGGCGCGGCCGCAAGGCATCAAGCTCGCGCTCACGTACGCGACCGATATCTTCGATCGCGCGACCGCCGAACGCATTTTCGACAGCTATATCGGCGCGCTGCAACAGGTCGCGCGCGACGGCGCGGCGCGTCATCCCGCGTTGCTCGGCACGGCCGAACGCGCGCGCCTGCTCGCGCTCGGCCGCAACGCGCGGCGCTTCGCGCAGCCCGCGCCCGCGCATCGCCTGATCGAGCGCCAGGCGGCGGCCACGCCGCACGCCGTGGCGCTTCAATGCGGCGCGGCCACGCTCACCTATGCCGAACTCGACGCGCGCGCAAACCGGCTCGCACACCGGCTCGTCAAGCTCGGCGTGGCGGCGGAAACGAAAGTGGGCGTGTGCGTGGAGCGCTCGACCGACATGGTTGCCGCGCTGCTCGCGGTGCTCAAGGCGGGCGGCGCGTACGTGCCGCTCGATCCGTCGATGCCGGCGGCGCGGCGCGCGTTCATGGCCGCGGACAGCGGCGTGCGCGTGCTCATCACCGAAAGCCATCTCGACGATGTCGATGCCGGCGCTCGCGGCGCGGCGGCGTTCGAGCGCCTCGAACTCGACCGCGCGGATCTGGCCGGCGAGCCCGCGCATCGTCCGCCCGTGGAGGTGGCGGGCGAGCAGCTCGCCTACGTGATCTACACCTCCGGGTCGACGGGCACGCCCAAGGGCGTGATGGTCACGCACCGCGCGCTCGGCCATTTCCTGCTCTCGATGCGCGAGGCGCCCGGTCTCGCGGCCGACGACGTGCTCGTGGCCGTCACCTCGCTCTCGTTCGATATCGCCGCGCTCGAACTCTATTTGCCGCTCACGCTGGGCGCGCGCGTGGTGATCGCGCCGCGCGACACGGTGCGCGACGGCGCGGCGCTCGCGCGGCTCGTCGAAAGCTCGGGCGCGACCGCGCTGCAATCGACGCCCGCGGGCTGGCGCCTGCTGCGCGCGGGCGGCTGGCCCGCGCACGCGCCGCAACGCTTCAAGATGCTGTGCGGCGGCGAAGCCTTGCAGGCCGATCTCGCGCGCGACTTGCGCGACGCCGCGCCGGGTGCGGAACTGTGGAATCTCTACGGGCCGACCGAAACCACGATCTGGTCGGCGGCAGGGCGCGTGACGGACGAGGCGCCCGCGATCGGCGCGCCCATCGCGGGCACGCAGCTTTACGTGCTCGACGCGAACCTCGACCTCGCGCCCGCGAACGTGGCGGGCGAACTCTATATCGGCGGCGTGGGGCTCGCGCGCGGTTATCTCGGTCGCGGCGGCCTGAGCGCGGCGTGTTTCGTGCCGAATCCGTTCGAGGCGGACGGCGCGCGCCTGTATCGCACCGGCGACCTCGCGCGTTGGCGCGGCGACGGCCGCCTCGACTATCTGGGCCGCGCCGATCATCAGGTGAAGATTCGCGGCTTTCGCATCGAGCCGGGCGAGATCGAGGCGCACCTGCTCGCGCATGAAGACGTGCGCGAGGCGATCGTGATCGCGCGCGAGCGTTCCGGCGCGGCGCAGCAAGGTGCGCAACTGGTCGCCTATGTCGCGCCGCACGCGGGCCGCGCAACCGGCGCCGCCGCATTCGCCGGTGCGCTGCGCGAGCGGCTTGCGCGCGCGCTGCCCGAATACATGGTCCCCGCCGCCGTGATCGTGCTTGAACGGTTGCCGCTCAACACCAACGGCAAGGTCGACCGGCATGCGCTGCCCGCGCCCGCCGACGCCGCGAACGCCTGGGAGCCGCCGCGCGGCGAGATCGAAACGAAGCTCGCGCACGTGTGGCAAACGCTGCTTGGCGTGGAGCGCGTGGGCCGTCGCGATCACTTCTTCGCGCTCGGCGGCCAGTCCTTGCTCGCGCTGCGCATGACCGCCGCGTTGCGCGACGCGTGGCGCGTCGAAGTGCCGGTGCGGCTGGTGTTTGCCGCGCCCGTCCTCGCCGATCTCGCGCGCGAGCTGAGCGGGCTGCTTTCCGCCGGTGCCGCCGATGCCGCCGGTGCCGCTGGTGCCGCCGGTGCCTCCGATGCAGCGGGCGCGTTGCCGGCGGAATCGGCCATTCCCGCGCGCCCGGCGGGCATGGAAGCGGTGCCGCTTTCGCCCGCGCAGGCGCGCTTGTGGTTCTTCGCGCGTTTGCACCCGCACAGCGCGGCGTACAACTTGCCGGGCGCGGTGCGTCTGGAAGGCGCGCTCGATCGCGCGGCGGTGCAGGGCGCGCTCGCGGCGCTGGTGGCGCGTCATGAAAGCCTGCGCACGCGCTTCGTGGAAACCGACGGCGAGCCGATGCAGCGTTTCGACGCGCGCGCGCCCGAGCTTTCCGTGCTCGACTTCGAGGACGTGCCGCGCGCGCAGCAAAGGCAACGCGTGGCCGACACGCTTCAGGCGGTGTCGCGCGCGCCTTTCGATCTGGCCGCCGGGCCGCTGCTGCGCGTGACGCTGATCCGCCTTGGCGAACGCGATCACGTATTGCATGTCGTCACGCATCATCTCGTCTCCGACGCGTGGTCGAATCAACTCGTGCTGGCGGAGTTTTCGCGCGCGTATGCGGCGCACGTCGCGGGACAAGCGGCGAGCGATGCGGACGGCGATGCGGCAAGCGATGCGGCCACCGATGCGGCCACCGATGCGGCCAGCGGCGCGGTCAACGATGCGGCAAAGGATGCGGTCAACGATGCGTTCAACGATGCGGCAAGCGGCGCGGACGGCGATGCGGTCAACGATGCGGCCACCGATGCGGCAAGCGGCGCGGCCAGCGATGCGGCAAAGGATGCGGTCAACGATGCGTTCAACGATGCGGCAAGCGATGCGGACGGCGGTGCGGACGGCGGTGCGGCGAGCCGCGCGGTCAGCGATGCGGCAAGCGATGCGGTCAGCGAAGGCGTCGCGCGCGATCTCGCGCCGTTGCCGCTCCAATATGCCGATTACGCCTTGTGGCAGCGCGCCGAATCGCAAAGCGCGCGCGCCGAAGCCGATCTCGCTTTCTGGCGCACGCGCCTCGCGGGCGAGTCCGTTGCGCTCGAATTGCCGTTCGACCGGCGGCCGGGCGCGACGCGCAGCCAGGCGGGCGGGCGCGTCGGCGCGACGCTCGCGAAGGCGGTCGGCGAAGCCGTGCGCGCGCTGGCTCGCCGCCACGACACCACGAGCGCGGCCGTGCTGCTGGCGGCTTTCTGCATGCTGCTCGCGCGTTACAGCGGCCAGCGCGACATTCGCGTGGGCGTGCCCGCGACGGGCCGCGACCGGCTCGAGACGCAGCGCATGATCGGCTTCTTCGTCAACACGCTGGTCGTGCGCAGCGAACTGGCCGGTCTCGCCGACGTGCGCGCGCTCGTGCGCCACGTGAGCGAGCGTCTCGTGGAGGCGCAGGCGCATCAACGCGTGCCGTTCGCGCGCGTGGTGGAGGCGCTGAGCCCGGACCGCAGCCTCACGCATACGCCGCTGTTCAGCGTGATGTTCAACTACGACCACGGCCCGCACGGCGAAGGGCTGAGCTTGCCGGGATTGCGCGCGTCGGCCGTCGAAACGTCCACCGGCACCGCGCGCTTCGACCTCGTGCTGACCGCGCGCGAAACGGCGCAAGGCACCGCGCTTTCGTTCACCTACGCGCGCGACGTGTTCGAGGCGTCCACGGCCTCGCGGCTGCTGGGCGGCTATGTGGGGCTGCTCGAACAACTCGTGGCCGACGAGCGCACGCCGCTTGCCGCGCTGCACCTGGCCGCCGCTTCGGCTGATTCTTTTGATACGGCTGATACGGCTGATACGGCCGATACGGCCGATACGGCCGATACGGCCGATACGGCCGATACGGCTAATTCCGCCGCTTCTGCCGCTTCAACTACTTCCGCCGCGCCGCGCGCCGCCGCCGCGTTGCACGCGCATCCGTTCGTGCCGGTGGGCGCGCGCATCGCCGCGCGCGCACGCATGCAGCCGCAGGCCACCGCGCTGCACTGCGAAGGCGAGCGCCTCGGCTACGGCGATCTCGCGGCGTGGTCGGCACGCGTCGCACGGGCGTTGCAGGCGCGCGGCGTGGGCGCGGAACGGCGTGTCGGCGTGTGCATGACGCGCTCGGTCGGGCTCGTGGCGGCGCTCGTCGGCGTGCTGCGCTCGGGCGCGGCGTTCGTGCCGCTCGATCCCGCGTATCCCGCCGAACGTTTGCGCACGATGATCGACGAGGCGCAGCTTGCCTGCGTGCTTGCCGATCGCGCGACGCTCGACGCCTGCGGCGCCTTGTTCGACGGCCGCGACGCCATCGACGTCGCCAAGCTGAAATTGCCTGCGGACGACGAATCCATGGACGAGGCCGACGCCGCGATTCACCCCGACCAGCTCGCCTACGTGATCTACACCTCGGGTTCCGCCGGACGCCCGAAAGGCGTGGCCGTGAGCCACGACGCGCTGAGCCGCCATCTCGACGACTTCATCGCGGTGTACGGCATCGACGAACGCGACACGCAACTGCAATCGTCGACGATCAACTTCGACGTCGCGCTGCACGAGATGCTGCCGGCGCTCATGCAAGGCGGCCAGGTGGAAATGCGCGGCCCGCGGCTCTGGGACGTGGCCGACACGAGCCGTCATTTGAAGGAAGGCCGCGTGAGCTTCGCGCGCATTCCCACGGCGTACTGGCAGCAATGGCTGCGCACGCCGCCGCCGCGCGAGGATCTGGCCGCGCTGCGCCAGATCACGGTGGGCGGCGAGGGCCTGCCCGGCGACGCGCTTGTCCAATGGCGCGCGGGGCCGCTCGCGCATATCCGCCTCGACAACCTCTACGGCCCGACCGAAACCACGGTGGCGTGCATGTACCGCGAAACGCGCGCCGAGGACGGCGCGCAGACCATCGTGTCGATCGGCGAGCCGTATGCGTCGCGCTGCGTCTACGTGATGGACCGCGACGGCAACGAACTGCCGGCGGGCGCGCTCGGCGAACTGTGCATCGGCGGGCTCACGCTCGCGCGCGGTTATCTCGGCCAGCCGGGCTTGACGGCGGCGAGCTTCCTGCCCGATCCGCGGCGGCCCGGCGCGCGGCTCTATCGCAGCGGCGACCTGTGCCGCCGCCGCGCCGACGGCAGTATCGACTTTCTCGGCCGTCTCGATCAGCAGGTGAAGCTGCGCGGTTTCCGTATCGAACTGGGCGAGATCGAAGCGGTGTTGCGCGAGGCGGCGGGCGTGACGGCGAGCGCCGCCGCGCTGCACGGCGAAGGCGATGCGAAGCGGCTGGTGGGCTATTTCGTCGGCGATGCGCGGGAAAGCGCCGTGCGCCGCGTGCTGGAAAGCCGCTTGCCCGCGTACATGGTGCCCGCCGCGTTGATGCGTCTGGAGCGCTTGCCGCTGATGCCCAACGGCAAGCTCGACCGCTCCGCGCTGACCGCGCCGCAAGCGAACGCCGATCGCGCGGATGGCGGCGCGAGCGAGGCGCCCCGCACGCCGCTGGAAGCGCGCTTGCTGCAAATCTGGCGGGACGTGCTGCCGCAAGGCGCGTTCGGCGTTACCGACGACTTTTTCGCGGCGGGCGGTCATTCGCTGCTTGCGCTCAAGGTGCTGGCGCGCGCGCGCGAGCAGGGCTTGCCGGGCCTCACGCTCGAAGCGCTGTTCCAGCATGCGACGGTGCGCGCGCTGGCGGCGCATATCGCGTCGCTCCCGCACGACGAAAACGATGAAGCGGACGGAATGCGGGTAACGCACGAAGCGGATGGAGCGCAGGAGGCGCAAGAAGCGCACAAAGCGCAAGAAGCGCAAGAAGCGCAAGAAGAAGCGCGCGTATCGAACATCGTCGCGCTTTCGCCGCGCCGCGATCTGCCGCGCGTGTTCGCGCTGCACGCGGCTTCCGGCCTCGTTGCCGATTACCGGCCGCTGGCGCAGGCGCTTGGCGGCGTGGCGAGCGTCTACGGCGTGCAGGCGCCGTTCTACACCGAGTCGTGGTGGCCCGGCACGCTTGCGCAACTCGCCGCCGATTACGCGGCGCGCATCCGCCGCGTGCAGCCGCGCGGGCCGTATCGGCTGATCGGCTGGTCGGTGGGCGGCTTGCTTGCGACGGAAGTGGCGCGCGCGCTCACGGCGGACGGCGCGCAGGTGGCGTTCGTCGGCTTGATCGACGCGCACGTGCCGCGCGCGAGCGACGCCGCGCCCGACGACGCGTTCATCAGCGTGGAGACCATGCGGGCATACCGCGCGAGCGACGCCGAACTGCGCGCGCTGCTCGACGGCACGCGGCGCGATTGGGCGCTGCCCGGCGGTCTGGACGACGCCGCGACGCGCGCGCTGCTCGGCAAGGTGCTGCTGTTCCAGCGGCATCTGGGCCATATCGTGCGCGCCGATGTCGATGCCGATGTCGATGCGCGCGCGCGCGTCGATCTCACGCTTTGGCAGGCGAACGGGCGGCCACGGCGCATTGCCGGCGAAACGGCGGCGTGGCAGGCGCGCGTGGCGGGCCGCGTGACGCAGGCCGGTTCGATCGACGCCGATCATCGGGGCATCGTGCGGCATCGCGACTTGTTCGATGCGCTCGCGCGCGAACTGGCCGCGAGCATCGCGCAGGCAACGTGGCGGGAGGCAACGCGATGAACGCCACGCAACGCATCGATCGCGCAGGTAATTACGTCGGCGATAACTCCGGCGATAACTCCGGCGATAACTTCGGCGATAACTTCGGCGATAACTTCGGCGATAACTTCAGCGATAACGCCAGCGATAACTCCGGCGATAACGTTGGCAATAACGTCAGCGACAACGTCAGCGATCATGCCGACGCCATATCGACACGCGGCCTCGCGGCGCGCTTGCGCTTGCTCGCGCGAGCGCGGCCGGACGCCACGGCGCTGATCGCGGTCGACGCGCAAGGCGACACGCGTTACGGCTATGCGCAACTGGACCGCCGCGCGAGCGCGCTGGCCGCGCATTTCGCGCGCGAGGGCGCGGCAGGCGAGCGCGCGTTGATTCTGATGGAGAGCGGCGTCGATTACGTGAGCGCGTTTTTCGGCTGTCTTTACGCGGGCGTGGTGGCCGTGCCGGTCTATCCGCCGGAATCGCGGCGCGAGCAGCATCTCGCGCGCCTGCGCGGCATCGCGCGCGACGCGGGCGTGCGCTACGTGCTCACGACCGCCGCGCTGCGCGAGCGTTACGCCGACGACTACGGCACGCTCGCGCCCGACGCCGCGGTCGTGGCGGTGGATTCGCTCGTCGATGCCGCGGCGCGCGAGGCGAGCGGCGGCCTCGCGCTCCATCCCGTGCGCGCCGGCGACATCGCGTTCCTGCAATACACGTCCGGCTCGACGGGCGCGCCCAAGGGCGTGATGGTGAGCCACGGCAACCTGCTCGCCAACGAGATCGCCATTCAAGCGGGCCTGGGCGTGCGCGCCGACGACGTGTTCGTGAGCTGGCTGCCGCTCTATCACGACATGGGCTTGATCGGCAGTTTGCTTCAGCCGGTGTTCAGCGGCATTCCGCTCGTGCTGATGTCGCCGCAATACTTTCTGGAGCGGCCGTTGCGCTGGCTCGACGCCATCGCGCGGCATCGCGGCACCATCTCGGGCGCGCCCGATTTCGCGTATCGGCTGTGCAGCGAGCGCATCAACGACGACGCGCTCGCGAAGCTCGATCTCTCGTGCTGGCGGCTCGCGTTCTCGGGCTCGGAGCCGGTGCGCCGCGACACGCTCGATGCCTTCGTCGCGCGCTTCGCGCCCGCCGGTTTCGACGCCGCCGCGCTCTATCCGTGCTATGGGCTCGCGGAGGCGACGCTGTTCGTCACGGGCGGCGCGCGCGGCGCGGGCCTCGTCTCGCATGCGTTCGGCAGCGCCGCGTTGGCGGCGGGGCGCGCGGCGGCGGCGCGCGCGGACGAGGCGGCCACGGTGCTGGTGGGCTGCGGCGCGGTGCAGGACGCGCATTGCGTGGCCGTCGTATCGAGCGGCGGCGAAGCGCTCGAAGCGGGCCGTGTCGGCGAAATTTACGTCAGCGGCCCGAGCGTTGCGCACGGCTATTGGCGCAACGCGGCAGCGAGCGCGCGAACGTTTTGCGAGGCAGCGCGCGGCGGCGAAGCGGATCGCGAAGAAGCCGATCGCGAAGAAGCAAATCACGAACAAGCAAATCGCGGCGAAGTGAATCACGAACAAGCGAATCATGAGGAAGCCAATCGCGAACAAGCCAATCACGAAGAAATCAATCACGGCGAAGCGGCCATCGGCAAAGCAAACTCCAGCGCTGCGCATTACGGCAACGCGCATTTCGACGAAGCCGGGCGCGACAAAGCAAATCGCGAGCAAGCAGGCCAAGCCGCGTCAAGCCAGATCGACCACGACCAACAGCGCCGCTGGCTGCGCACCGGCGACCTCGGTTTCGTATATGACGGGCAGCTTTACATCGCGGGCCGCCTGAAGGATCTCGTGATCGTGCGCGGCCGCAATCTGTATCCGCAAGATGTCGAGCAAGCCGTGGAAATGCATTGCGAATTCGCGCGCAAGGGCCGCGTGATCGCCTTCGGCGCGCAACCCGGCGGCGCGGAAGCGCTGGGCGTCGCGCTCGAAGTCGCGCCGCGCATGAAGAAGCGCTACACGGCCGCACAGATCGTCGAGCAAGTGCGCCGTTGCGCGTTCGACGCGTGCGGCGAAGCGCCCGCCGCCATCGCGCTGCTCAATCCGGGCGCGCTGCCGAAAACCTCCAGCGGCAAGCTTCAGCGCGCGGCCACACGCGAAGGCTGGCGCGAACGCACGCTCGATCTTTTTGCGCTGTGGGAGCAGGGCGCGTTCGTGATCGGCGGCGAAGCGGACACGGTGCGCGCGAGCGCGCCGCTCGACGCGCGCGAAAGCGAGTTGGCCGCGCTCTGGCGCGAAGTGCTCGGCGCACGCGCGGCGCTTGCGCCCGAGTCGCACTTTTTCGCGAGCGGCGGCAGTTCGCTGAGCGCGGCGCGGCTCGTCGCGCTGATCGCCGAACGGCTGGGCCGCCGCGTGGAAGTCGCGCAGATTTTCGAAACGCCGACGCTGGCCGCGATGGCGGCGGCGCTCGATCAAGCCACGCCGCAACACGACAACGCGCGCGAAGAGGACGCGCCCATCGAGCACACGCAGGAAACGGCGATTTCTCACGCGCAACAGCGCCAGTTGTTTGCATGGCGGCTCGATCCCGAGAGCCGCGCGTATCACGTGGCGGCGGGCATTCGGCTCGACGGCGCGCTCGACGCCGCCGCGTTGCGCGAGAGTCTCGCGCGCTTGCGCGAACGGCACGCGGCGCTGCGCACGCATTTCGTCGAAACGGATGACGAGGCGCAACTGTACGCGCCGCGCGTAACGGACGACGCGCCGCTCGCCTGGGAAACGTTCGACTTACGCGCCTGGCGCGATTCAGGCGATGCGGGCGATTCAGGCGATGCGGGCGATTCAGATGATTCAGGCGATATCGACGACGAGGAAGCGCTCCGGCGTTGCGCGCAACGCTTCGCCGCGCAACCGTTCGACCTGCTGCGCGGCCCGCTGCTGCGCGCCGGGCTCGTGCGCGTGAGCGACGAAAGCCATCTGCTGATGCTCGCGCTTCATCACATCGCGACCGACGGCTGGTCGATGCAATTGCTCGTCGAAGAACTCGTGGACGGGTATCGCGCCGCGCTCGCGGGCACGCAGACGCACCGGGCCGCGCCGCGCCTGACTTACGCCGATTACGCGGTGTGGCAGCGGCGCTGGCTCGCGGGCGAGGCCGCCGCGCGCGAACTCGCGTACTGGCGCGCGGCGCTCGCCGCCGACGTGGCGCCGCTCGCGTTGCCGTTCGACCGCGCCGCCGGCAACGACGCGCAAGCGCGCGACGCCGCGCGCTTCGCGTTCACGCTGCCCGCGCCGCTTGCGCACGCCGTGCGCGCGGCGGCAAGCCGTCACCGCGCGACGCCTTTTGTCGTGCTGCTCGCCGCGTATCACGCGTGGCTTTATCGCGTGACGGGGCAAAACGCGATCCGCACCGGCGTGCCCGTGGCAAACCGCGCGCGGCCCGAAACGCACGACGTGATCGGGTTTTTCGTCAACACCGTCGTGCTGCACAGCGACTGCGACGCGGCCATGCCGCTCGCGAGCCTGTTCGCGCAACTGCGCCGCCGCACGCTGGACGCGCAGGCGAATCAGGCGCTGCCGTTCGACGTGCTGGTCGAACAGGTGCGGCCCACGCGCGACGCGCAGCGCGGGCCGCTGTTCGACACGAGCTTCAATTATTTGAGCGACGATTTCCCGGCGCTCGAGCGTTGGCCCGGCGCGCGCGCGTCGCGCTACGAAATCGCCGAAGCGCATGTGAAAGTGCCGCTCGCGCTCGACGTGCGCGAAAGCCGCGACGGCACGATGCGCGGCTATTTCACCTACGCGCGCGCCCGCTTCGAGGCGGCGAGCGTCGAACGCATGGCCGCGCAGTATCTGCGCGCCGTGCAGGCGTTCGCCGCCGCGCTGGGCGATGCAACCATCGACGAAAGCCGCAGCAGAAATGGGGGCGAAAGCGGCGATAGAAGCGGCGATAAAAGCGGCGACGAAGGCGGCAGCGGCAAGGTCGCGACGCTCGCCGGCTTCGATCTGCTCGGCGCGCCGGAACGCGCGCGCGTGATGGCCGCGAGCGTGGGGCGGCGCACCGGCGCGGGCGAGGCGATACACCGGCGCATCGCGCGTCACGCGGCGGCCCGGCCCGACGCGCCCGCCGTGGTCGACGGCGCGCAGCGCATGAGTTACGCGGAACTCGACACGCGCGCGCAACGCGTCGCGCAATGGCTGCTCGGGCGCGGGCTGCGCGCGGGCGAGCCGGTGGCGATCGTCGCGCATCGCTCGGCGCGTTTCGTCGTGGCGATGCTGGGCGTGCTCGAGGCGGGCGGCGCATACGTCGCGCTCGATGCGGCCAATCCGCCGCAACGTCTCGCGCAAACGCTGCGCGATTGCGGCGCGCGTTTCGTGTTGCGCGAGGGCGATTTCGCTGCGCTCGATCTCGACGGTTTGCAGCACGCGAGCATCGACGGCGCGCAATGCGAAGCACAACGCGAAGCACAACGCGAAGCACGACATCGAACGCCAATCGACGTCGATCCGCAAAGCGCCGCGTACGTGATCTATACCTCGGGATCGAGCGGCACGCCCAAGGGCGTCGTGGTTTCGCACGGCGCGCTCGCGAATTATGTCGATGCCGTGCTCGCGCGCATCGAGCCGCCGCCGCACGCGCGCTTCGCGATGGTGTCGACCGTCGGCGCCGATCTCGGGCATACGGTGCTGTTCGGCGCGCTGGCTTGCGGCGGCGCGCTGCACCTGATCGACCGCGACACCACGCTCGACGCCGACCGCTTCGCGCACACGCTCGCGAGCGCGCGTATCGACGTGCTCAAGATCGTGCCGGGCCATCTGCATGCGCTGCTGCAAGCGCAACGCGCCGCCGACGCGTTGCCCGCGCACACGCTCGTGCTCGGCGGCGAGGCCACGCCATGGGCGCTGCTCGACGCCATTGCGGCGCTGCGGCCGGGCTGCCGCGTGATGAATCACTACGGCCCGACCGAAACGACCGTCGGCATTCTCACGCAGCGCGCAAGCGAGGCGAGCCGCGCGGCGGCGACCGTGCCGCTTGGCGTGCCGCTCGACAATTGCGAAACCTGGCTGCTCGACGCGCAATTGAACCTCGTGGGCGTCGGCGAAACGGGCGAGCTGTATCTGGGCGGCGCGGGCGTGGCGCGCGGTTATCTGAACCGGCCCGCGCTCACGGCGGAGCGCTTCGTGCCGCATCCGTTCGCGGCGGGCGCGCGGCTTTATCGCAGCGGCGACCGCGCGCGCCGTCTCGCCGACGGCACGCTCGAATATCTCGGCCGTATCGACGATCAAGTGAAGATTCGCGGCTACCGCGTGGAGCCGGGCGAGGTCGCGGCGCGGCTGAAGTCGCTCGACGGCGTGCGCGAGGCGGCCGTGATGGCCGGGGCCGGCGCGCGGCTGGTGGCGTTCGTCGTGCCGCGGCCGGGCGCGGCGCTGGACGTAGCCGCGCTCAAGCGCGCGCTGGGCGCCGCGTTGCCCGACTACATGGTGCCTTCGGCGTGGTGCGTGATCGAGGCGCTGCCGCTCAATCGCAACGGCAAGCTCGATCGTCAGGCGCTGGCGGAACTCGCGCGCGGCGCCGCGTCCGGTGTCGCGAAAGACCTCGCGCGCGCGGCGCCGCAAGGCGAAACGGAACTCGCGCTCGCGCGCTGCTGGGCTTCGCTGCTCGACCTGCCCGCCGACGCGAACGGCGGCCCGCTTTCGCCGATTCCTGCGCCGCCGCCGATCTCGCGCGACGACAACTTCTTCGCGCTGGGCGGCCATTCGCTCGCGGCCATGCGGCTCGCTTCGCGCGTGCGGTCGGCGTGGTCGGTCGATCTGCCGCTGCGCGAGATTTTCGCCGCGCCGACGCTGGCCGCGCTCGCCGCGCGAATCGACGCATTGCGCGCGGTGCCGGGCGCGCTGGCCGAGGTGCCGCTCGAAGCCTCGGCGCGGCGCGCGGACTTGCCGCTTTCGTTGATGCAGCAGCGTATCTGGGTCGTCGATCAACTCGCGGACCGTGCGCTCGCTTCCTACAACATGGCGGCGGGGCTCGACCTGCGCGGGCCGCTCGACGCCGCGCTGCTGCACCGCAGTCTTGCGGCCGTGATCGAGCGCCACGAAGTGCTGCGTTGCGCGTTCGGCAGCGACGACGACGGCGATCCGCGACTCGCGATCGAGGCGCATTGCGAAGTGCCGATGCCCATGATCGAACCGCTTGCGCGTCGCTGCGCGACCGGCGCCGCAAGCCACGCCGCCGCGCGCGCGCACGCCGTCGCGCAGGCGTTGGACGAGGCCGCGCGCACGCCCTTCGATCTTTCCCGCGCGCCGTTGGTTCGCGCGGCGTTGCTGCGCTTCGAAGCGCAGCATCATGTGCTGATCGTCTCGCTGCATCACATCGTGGCCGATGGGGCTTCGGTTCACATCCTGCTCGACGAGCTGTGCGAGGGCTACCGCGCGCGCCGTGACGGCACGCCGCCCGCGCTCGCGCCGCTGCCCCTGCAATACGCCGATTACGCGCGCTGGCAGCGCGCGCGTTTCGCGCCGGCCGCGTTGCGCGAGGCGCAGCAATTCTGGCGCGACTATCTCGCGGGCGCGCCGCGGTTTCTCGCGCTGCCCGCCGACCGCGCGCGTCCGGCGCAGGCTTCGCATGCGGGCGCGGCGCGTCATTTCCTGATCGACACGGCGCTCGGCGCGCGCGTGCGCGCGCTGGCGCGGGCGCATGGCATGACGCCGTTCGCCGTGCTGCTCGCGAGCTTCCAGTGGTTCCTGCATCGCCATACGGGGGCGGACGACATCGTGATCGGCACCGACGTCGACGGCCGCGAGCGCGCCGAACTCGAAACGCTGATCGGCTTTTTCGTCAACGTGGTGCCGCTGCGTTCGCGCGTCGTCGAAGGCACGAATACCGCGAGCTTCGACGCCTGGCTCGACGCGGCCGGGGAGTTGGCGTGGCAGGCGCTCGAGCATCGCGCGCTGCCGTTCGACCGCATCGTGGACGCGCTCGCGATCAAGCGCCGCCGCGACGCCAATCCGCTCGTGCAGGCGCTGTTCGTGCAGCGCGATCTGCCGCGCCGGAGCACGCGCGTGCCGGGCCTCGCGATCGAATTGCTGCGCGCGCCCGCCACGCAATCGAAGTTCGACATGGCGCTTTTTGTCGAAGCCGTGGACGGCGGATACGAAGTCGAATGGGTCTACGCGAGCGCGCTGTTCGACGCGGCCACCGTGGATCGCGCGTTCGAGGCGTGGCGCGCGCTGCTCGACGCCGCCAGTGCCGACCCGCGCGCGCCGCTTGTTTTCCCGTCACCCGCCGCGCCCGCGGCACATTGAGCCACCCACGATGAGTGCGACCATCATGAACGCAGCGCTTTTTCCAGACGACGCCATCCACGCGTCCTTGTTCGACGCCGCGCGCGCCATGCCGCTCGTGCTTGAGCCGCACGCGCCGCGCGCACCGGCCGGCGACGCCCGCGCGTGGGTGCGAACGCATCGCGAGGCGCTCGAAACGGCGCTGCTGCGCCACGGCGCCGTGCTGTTCCGCGGCTTCGGCCTTGCCGATCCGGCGGCGTTCGAGGCGTTCGCGGAGACCATTTCGCCGGGCCTGTACGGCGAATACGGCGATCTGCCGAAGAAGGAGGGCGGGCGCAACACCTATCGTTCGACGCCGTATCCCGAGAAGCAGATGATCCTCTTTCACAACGAGAGCGCGCATCAGCCGCGCTGGCCGCGCCGGCAGTTCTTCTTCTGCGAGCAGCCTTCGCCCGTGGGCGGCGCGACGCCCATCGTGGATTGCCGCGCGATGCTGCGCGCGCTGCCCGGCGCGCTCGTGGAAACCTTCGAGCGCCGGCAGATCATGTACGTGCGCACCTTCACGCATGGCCTCGACGTGCCGTGGCGCGAGTTTTTCCGCACCGACGAGCGCCGCGAAGTGGAGGCGCGTTGCGAGGCGGCGGGCGTGCAATACGAATGGCTCGCCAACGACGAGTTGCAGACGCGCACCGTGTGCCCGGCCGTGATCGCGCACCCGCTCACGGGCGAGCGCGTGTTCTTCAACCAGGTGCAACTGCATCACGTGAGCTGTCTCGACGCGGACGTGCGGCTCGATCTGCTCGATTTCGCGGGCGCGAAGCGCATGCCGCGCCAGGCGTATTTCGGCGACGGCAGCGAGATAGGCGATGACGCGATGGCCGCGATCGGCGCGGCCTACGAGCGCTGCGCGGTGCGCTTCGCATGGCGCAAGGGCGACGCGATCATGCTCGACAACATGCTGGTGGCGCACGCGCGCGATCCGTTCAGCGGGCCGCGCAAGATCGTCGTGGCGATGAGCGAACTCGTGGAGCGCGCGGACGTGGTCGCGGCCACGCGCGAGCACGTTCGCGCATGACGCCGCCGTTCAACATTTATCGATTCGGAAAGGATGCCGATGGAACCCAATGAAACCCATGCCGCTTCGCTGGCCCGGCCGGCTGCTCAGCCGTTCGAGGCGCAAGTGCGCGAGCTTTTTGCCACGCTGCTGGAAATGGATGCGGGCAGGATTGGCGCGCACGAGGACTTCTTCGAGCTGGGCGGCGACTCGCTGCTCGTCATCAAGCTGGTCGCGCGCGTGCGCCGCCAGTCGAACGTGGAACTCACGCCGGGCGACGTGTTCGATCACCCGAGCGTGGCTTCGCTGAGCGCGTTGCTCGCGAGCCGGCACGGCGCGTGAGCGGCGGGTGGCCGGCCCGGTCGCGCGGCATATTGCGCGATAAATCGCGGGACTTACTCGGTGATTTATCGCGTGATTTACGGCGTGACTTACCGCGTAATTTATCGCGTAATTTATCGTGTGACCTATCGCGTGACGCGGCGCACGGCTTGCTGCGTGGCGGATGGCGCGGCCCGTGGCGCGACGTGCGTGGCGCCTTATTGCGCGGATTTTGCGGTTTCGGTTTCCGTGCCTCCGCGATTGCGCAGGAAGCGCTGCGGCGTCTCGCCCATCGCGCGGCGGAACATGGTGATGAACGCGCTGGAATTGCGATAGCCAAGCTCGGTGGCGATGGTCGAAACCGGCATGCCCTTGGCGAGCCGCGAGATCGACTCCACGAGCCGCAGGCGCTGGCGCCACTGGCCGAAGGTCAGGCCGGTTTCGTCCTTGAAGGCGCGCTCCAGCGTGCTTTCGCTCGCGCCCACGCGCATGCCCCAGTCGTTGAGCGGCGAGTTGTCGGCGGGTTCGTCCATCAACTGGCCGCAGATTTGTTGCAGACGCCGGTCCTTGGGCAGCGGCAGCAGCCCTTCGGAGGCCCGTTGCGCCTCGCGCATTTCCTGAAGCAGCAGCGGGTCGATCAGCGCGGAACGGCGTTCGGGATGGCCGTTCTGCTCATCGAGCACGAGCGCGGCGACGAGTTCGTTGAGCAGCGACGAAATCATCAGTACATGGCAGGCCGATTCCGTGCGCGGCGCGACGTCGACCTCGAAATAGACCGTGTACATCACCGCCGGGCTGACCGCCTGCAACTCGTGCGCGACGAGCGGCGCGATCCACAGCCCGCGATAAGGGCCGAGCGTCCACGCGCCGTCGGGCGTGATGACGCGCAACACGCCGCGCGTCGTGTAGACGAACTGCGGTTGCGTGTGCGAATGCCAGCTTTCGCAATCGCCAGCTTCAAAATCATAGCGCTTGGCTATGACAGGGCGTTTGAGATACCGGTGTTGCGTGCCCGCGAACCGTTGCCAGATTTCGGTCATTTTGTGAGTCTTGGGAAAAAGTGGCGCGAAACCGTCAAAAATCGACGGCTTCGCGCAGCTATTTGACAGGACGTCGGCGAAAGTCAGACCGTATTCTATCGTCCTCGCGCCGCTTTACGAATGACAATAGTAATGATTCTTATTTGTACTGCGGAATTTGGAAAAATTTTGAACAGGGCGGACGGCATGAATCGGGGATGGGGCGAAGCGGCATCGCACAACAGGGATAACGGATTAACGGGCGCGCGAAGGATGAAGGTACGCACGATCACGGCCGTGGTGGCGCTCGCGATCGCGAGAATCGCCAGCGCGCAGACGGCGGCGCCCGTGGCGGCGTCGGGCGCGCTCGCGCAACCGTCGGCACAACCGGCGCAGTCGGCGCAACCCGCACAACCGGCACAGTCGGGCCAGCAACTGCCGGCGGTGGTGGTGCAGGGCACGCGCGACGCCGAAACGGCCACCGGCCCCGTGGTCGGCTACGTCGCGAAGCGCAGCGAAGCCGGCACCAAGACCGACACGCCCATCATCAAGGTGCCGCAGGCGATCTCCGTGGTCACGCGCGACCAGATGGACGTGCAGGGCGCGCAAAGCGTGGCGCAGGCGCTGCGCTACACCTCGGGCATGAACCCCGAGCAGCGCGGCACCAACACCGATTCGCTCGAATATCTCTACGCGCGCGGCTTTCTCGTCGACGAATTCTGGAACGGCTTGCGCACGCCCGGCCCCAACGGCGGCTTCGGCTACAACGTCACGAGCTTCGATCCGTACATGTTCGAGCGCATCGAATTGCTGCACGGCCCGGCTTCGGTGCTGTACGGCCAGGGCTCGCCCGGCGGCACGGTCAACCTCGTGAGCAAGATGCCGACCGAGACGCCGTTCCATGAAATCGGCCTGCAAACGGGCAGCTACGGCCGCATTCAGGGCTTCTTCGACATGAGCGGTCCCGTCGACAAGAACGGCACCGTGCTGTACCGCGTGACGGCCGACGGTTTCAACACCGGCACGCAAACCGACTACGTGAACGAGCAGCGCTTCTCGATCGCGCCGACCCTCCAGTTCCGCCCGAGCAGGGACACCACGTTCACCGTGTTCGCGAACTATCAGGCGGACCCGGAAGCGGGCATCTACAACTCGGTGCCGTACACGTGGCACAGCCGCAGCGAGAATCCGGGCGAGCCGACCTTCGACAGCTTCCGCAAGACCCAGGAGTCGATCGGCTACCAGTTCGAGCATCGCTTCAACGACGTGTGGTCGGTCAAGCAGAGCTACCGCTTCCTGCACAACAGCCAGACGATTCAGTACGTGGGCAACGACGGCTTCACGACCGGCACCAACACGCTCGCGCGCACCGCGTATCTCAACGACGGCATGGTGAATTCGCACACCGTGGACAACCAGGTGAGCGCGAAATTCGACACGGGACCGGTCAAGCACAACGTGACCGCGGGCCTCGATTACCAGAACATCCAGTTCGACCACTACTTCTACGGCAATCTGACCTCCACGCCGGGACTCAACGAAAACAATCCCATCTACGGCCAGACGATCCCGTATCCGAACTTCATGTTCGCGACCTCGGACGCCTATTCGGTCAAGCAGCTCGGCGTCTACGCGCAGGATCAGCTCGATGTCGGCAAGTGGTCGTTCCTGTTCGGCGTGCGCGAGGACTGGGCCAACGAGGACACGACTTCGTACAAGACCGGCGCGACCACCACGCAGTTCAACCGCGCCTTCACGTGGCGCGCGGGCGGCGTGTATCAGTTCGACAGCGGCATCGCGCCGTACTTCAGCTACTCGAAGTCGTTCCAGCCGCAGGTGGGCAGCTCGTATAGCGGCCAGGCGTTCGCGCCGCTTTCGGGCGAGCAGTACGAAGTGGGCGTGAAGCTGCAACCGAAGGGCTATAACAGCTTCATCACGGTGTCGGCGTTCCATCTCGACGAGAACAACGTCGCGACCACCGACCCGCTGCACGCCGGCTTCAGCGTGCTCACGGGCCAGGTGCGCTCGCAGGGCTTCGAGGTGGAAGGCCACGCGAGCCTCACCAACAACCTGCAATTGATCGCGAGCTACACGTACACGAACCTGCTCAACACCAAGAGCAATTCGGCGACGCTCGACAAGGCGCCGGTGGGCATTCCGCGCAACACGGCTTCGCTGTGGGCCGACTACACGGTTTCGGCCGGGCCGCTCGCGGGGCTGCTGTTCGGCGGCGGCGTGCGCTATATCGGCGGCTCGTACGGCGACACGGCCAACTCGTTCGAAACCATGTCCGCCACGCTCGTGGACCTCTCGCTGCGCTACGACCTGGGCCGCCGTTTCTCTAGCCTGCAAGGCTGGAGCGCCTGGCTCAACGTTTCGAACCTGCTCGACCGCAAGTACTTCGCCTCGTGCATCGGCGCGAATTACTGCTATTGGGGCGAAGGCCGCCTGCTCACGGCGGGAGCGAAATATCAGTGGTAAATCCTCGGGAGGCAGTGCTGCGATGCATGTTCAAGCAGATGGATCGATGAGTACGGGCGGCGCGCCGCTCGCGTGGCAGCGGCTGTCTCCCGTGCAAGAGGGCATGTGGTTCATGCAACGCCTCGCGCCCGCTTCGGCTGCGTGGCATCTGGCGCGCGCGTTTCATTTGCGCGGGCCGCTCGACGGCGCGGCGCTCGCGCGCGCCTTGACGCGCGTGCGCGCGCGCCAGGCCGTGCTGCGCACGCGCTTCGAGGAACGCGACGGCACGCCGTATCAGATCGCCGATCTTCGCGCCGATACGCCCTTGGCCGTGGTCGACCTGTCGGCGCACGACGCCGCCGCGCGCGAGGCGGCGCTCGACGCGAAGCTCGAAGCCGAGGCGCGGCGCCCGTTCGATCTCGCGCGCGAAGGCGCGGCGCGCTTTTGCCTCGTGAAGCTCGCGCCGGACCGGCATGTGCTTTCGGTCGTCGTGCATCATCTGATTTCCGATGGCGGCTCGAACGCCGTGTTCGCGCGCGAATTCGCGCAGGCATACCGCGACGCCGTGCAAGGCAAAGATAATTCGGCATCCGAAACGATTGCATGGAGTTATGCCGATTTCGCCGCGTGGCAGCGCGCGCGACTGTCCGGCGCCAAGGCGCAGGCCGATCTCGCATGGTGGCGCCGCTATCTCGGCGCGCCCGGCGAAAGCTTCGCGGGAGACAGTTTCGCGGGGGAAAACTTTGATTTGCCGGGCGATTTCGCGCCCGCTCCCGAAGCCGAACGCCGCGCGCACGCGCACACGTTTGCGCTGCGCGCCGGCACGCTGGACGCCGTGCGCGCGCGTTGCAAGGCCGAGCGCTGCACGCCCTTCGTCGTGCTGATGGCCGCGTATCAACTGCTGCTGTGGCGTCACGCGGGCAGCCGCGACTTCTGCATCGGCGTGCCGACGAGCGGGCGCACGCTCGCCGAATGCGAAGACCTGATCGGCCTCTTTATCGACACGCGCGCGCACCGCGCGCAAATCGATCCCGCCATGACGGGCCGCGCGCTGCTCGCCAACGTGCGCCACGCCACGCGCGCCGCGCTCGATCACGCGGACGTGACCTTGCCGATGCTGGTGGACGCGCTTGGCATGCGCCGCGAGGCGGGCCGTCATCCGCTGTTCCAGACGCTGTTCAACGTGCAGGGCGCGGCGGCGGCGGGGCCGTTGTCGCTCGACGGGCTGGACGTGGACATCGTCGATGCCGAAAGCCCGCTCGCGCGCTTCGACCTGAGCTTCGACGTGCGCGTGGCGGCCGGCGCCGTCAACGTGACGGCGCGCTATGACGCCTCGCGGTATCGCCCGGAAACGGTCGCGCGTTGGTGCGCGCATTACGAGGCGCTGCTCGCGGCGCTGTGCGCCGATCCCGAGCGCGCCGTGGCCGAACTGCCGTATCTGGGCGCGAGCGAGCACGCGCAGCTTGCGGCCTGGAGCCGCGCGCACGCCGACTACGGCCCGAGCGTGCCCGTGCATCGCCTGTTCGAGCGCGAGGCCAGGGCGCATCCCGGCGCGCCCGCGCTGTTGTTCGACGGCGATACGCTGAGCTACGCCGAACTCGACGCGCGCGCGAACCGCCTCGCGCAGCGGCTGCGCCGTCTTGGCGTGGGGCCGGACGTGAAAGTGGGCATGGGCGTCGAGCGCTCGGTGGAGATGGTGGTCGGCCTGCTCGCAATTCTCAAGGCGGGCGGCGCGTACGTGCCGCTCGACCCCGACTATCCGGCCGAGCGCCTCGCGTACATGATCGCGGACAGCGGCATCGGCTTGCTGCTCACGCAGCGCGCGCTGCGCGAACGCTTCGCGGCGCTGCTGCCGCGCGCGGCGCGGGATGCAGCGCCGTGCGCCGTGCTCGAACTCGACACGCTCGACCTCGCGCACGAAAGCGACGAATGTCCCGACGTCGCGCTCGACGCGGAAAATCTCGCCTACGTGATCTACACGTCGGGCTCCACGGGCCGGCCCAAGGGCGCGGCGAACCGGCACGGCGCGCTCGGCAACCGGCTCGCGTGGATGCAGGCGGCGTATCGGCTCGACGCGCGCGACACGGTGCTGCAAAAAACGCCGTTCAGCTTCGACGTTTCGGTGTGGGAATTCTTCTGGCCGCTCATGACGGGCGCGCGCCTCGCGCTCGCGCGGCCCGGCGATCATCGCGATCCCGCGCGCCTCGTGGCGTTGATCGACGCGCACCGCGTCACCACGCTGCATTTCGTGCCGCCCATGCTGCAAGCGTTCGTGGCCGCGCTCGATGGCAGCGGCGCGGCGTGCGCGAGCCTGCGCCAGATCGTGTGCAGCGGCGAGGCGCTGCCCGCGACGCTGCAAGACCAGACGCTCGCGCGTTTGCCGCAGGTGCGGTTGCACAACCTCTACGGCCCGACCGAAGCCGCCATCGACGTTACGCACTGGACTTGCCGCGCCGGCGACGCCGTGGTGCCGATCGGCCGCCCCATCGCCAACGTGAGCACGCACGTGCTGGACGACGCGCTCAACCCGCTGCCGGCGGGCGTGGCGGGCGAACTCTATCTGGGCGGCGCGGGGCTCGCGCGCGGCTATTTGAACCGGCCCGCGCTCACGGCCGAGCGCTTCGTGCCCGACCCGTTCGAGGCGGGCGCGCGGCTGTATCGCACCGGCGACCTCGCGCGCTGGCGCGCGGACGGCGCGCTCGAATATCTGGGCCGGCTCGATCATCAGGTGAAGATTCGCGGCTTTCGCATCGAACTCGGCGAGATCGAAGCGGTGCTGCAACGCCAGCCCGGCGTGGAAACGGCCGTGGTTGCCGCGCACGACGGCCCGAACGGCAAGCGGCTGGTGGCCTGGGTGAGTGCGCGCGCGGGCCGGCGCATCGCGCGCGACACGCTGGCGAAGGGGCTTGCCGCCGAGTTGCCCGACCATATGGTGCCCGCCGCGTGGGTCGAGCTGGCGCGCTTTCCGCTTTCGCCGAACGGCAAGATCGACCGGCGCGCGCTGCCGCTGCCCGAACAGGACGAGCGCGCGTGGGAAGCGCCGCAAGGCGCGGCGGAAAGCGCGCTCGCGGCGATCTGGGAGCAGGCGCTGGGTGTCGCGCGCGTGGGCCGTCACGACAATTTTTTCGAACTGGGCGGCGACTCCATCCTGAGCTTGCAGATCGTCGACCGCGCGCGCCAGGCGGGCTGGAAGCTCACGCCGCGCCAGGTGTTCGAGCGCCAGACGGTGGCGCAACTGGCGGCGCTCGCGCAAGCGCTCGACGTCCGTCACGCCGATACCGCCCGCGACGCCGCGCGCGAAGCGCCCGCGGGCGCGCCCGCCGCGCTCCTGCCCATGCAGGCGTGGTTCTTCGATCAGCCGATCCCGCAGCGTCACCACTGGAATCAGGCCGTGCTGCTGACGAGCCGCGCTCCGCTCGACACGGCGTTGCTCGCGCGGGCGCTGCACGCGCTGGTCGGGCATCACGCGGCGCTGCGCATGCGTTACGACGAGCGCGGCGCGCGTCATGGCGAGGCGAGCGCGCCCGAAACGCTGCTTTGGGTGCGCAAGGCGGCTTCGCCCGAGGCGATCTTCGCGCATTGCGAGGAAGCGCAACGCAGTCTCGATCTCGCCCGCGGCCCGCTGCTGCGCGCGCTCGCCATCGAAATGGCGGACGGCAGTTGGCGGCTGATGCTCGCGATCCATCACCTGGCTGTGGACGGCGTGTCGTGGCGCTTGCTGGTCGCGCAATGGCGCGAGACGTACGCGGCGCTGAAAAACGGCGCGCCGCCCGCGCTGCCCGCCGCGACCTCGTCGACCGACGCGTGGGCCGCGCGGCTCGCCGCGCACGCGCGCACGCCCGCGGTGCGCGACGAAGTGCGCTACTGGCAAGACGTGGCGCGCGTGAGCGCCGCGCTTCCGTGCGACATGCCCGAAGGCGCGAACACCGTCGCGCAGCAACGCCACGTCGCGTTCGCGCTCGATCGCGAAGAAACGCATGCGCTGCTGCACGAAACGGGCGCCGCGTGGCGCACGCAGGTGAACGACGTGCTGCTCACGGCGCTGGGCCGCGCGTTGTGCGACTGGAGCGGCGCCGCCCGGATCCGCGTCGATCTCGAAGGCCACGGCCGCGAGGATCTTTTCGACGACATCGACCTGAGCGGCACGGTGGGCTGGTTCACGAGCCTGTATCCGGTCGCGCTCGACGTGCGGGGCGATGCGCCTGCCGCGTTGCGGCGCGTGAAGGAGACGCTGCGCGCCGTGCCCGCGCGCGGCCTGAACTACGGCGCGCTGCGCTACCTCGGCGACGAAGCGTCGCGCGCCGCGCTCGCGCAGGTCGCGCCTTCGCAGGTCGTGTTCAATTACCTCGGCCAGTTCGACCCGCACTTCGACGAGTCGCAGGCGTGGCAGCTCGCGAGCGAAACGGCGCCGCGCACCGCCTCGCAGAACGTCGCGCCAGGCATCGCGCAGGCCACCTCGCAAGCCGCCGACGCGCCGCTCGCCTATGCGCTCTCGGTCAGCGGCAAGGTGCTCGACGGCGCGCTCGTGCTCACCATCGGCTATAGCGGCGCGCGCTATCGCACGGCCACCGTCGAACGGCTCGCCGCCGCATTCGGGGCCGCGTTGCGCGAACTGATCGCGCGCTGCGCGAAGGTGGCGAGCGCGACGCCGTCCGACTTTCCGCTCGCCGCGCTTGATCAGGACGAACTCGACGCGCTGCCGCTTACGCTGGCCGACGTCGACGATCTTTATCCGCTCACGCCGATGCAGTCGGGCATGCTGTTTCACGCGCTGTATGCGCGCGGCGGCAGCGTGTACCTGAACCAGTTGCGCGCCGATCTCGACGGCCTCGACGCCGCGCGGTTTCGCGCCGCGTGGCACGCGCTCGCGCAGCGCCACGACGTGCTGCGCACGGGCTTTGTCGCGCAAGGCGAAGGCTGGCTGCAATGGGTCGCGCGCGCGGTGGCGTTGCCGTTCGAGGAACACGACTGGCGCGCGCGCGCCGCCGCGATGGGTCATGCCGATCTCGAAGCCGCGCTCGACGCCTTCGCCGCCGAACAACTCGAACGCGGCTTCGAGCTTTCGCGCGCGCCGCTGCATCGGCTTGCGCTCGTGCGCACGGGCGAGCGTCGCTATCGCTTCGTCTGGACGCATCATCATCTGCTGATGGACGGCTGGAGCGTCTCGCAATTGCTCGGCGAGGTGCTGCGCCACTACGCCGGCGAGGCGTCGCCCGCGCCCGGCGGCCATGCGCCCGGCGACTTCGCGGACTACCTTCGCTGGCTGCGCGGCCGCGACGCGCAGGCGAGCGCCGCGCACTGGCAAGCGCTGCTCGCGCGCCTGGACGGCCCGACGCGTCTTGCCGAAGCGTTGCCGAAGCGCGCCGCGCAGGCGCCGGGCCACGCGCTGCATACGGTGGAGCTGGACGCCGCCGCCACCGCGCGCCTCGTGGCGTTCGCGCGCGAGACGCGCGTGACGGTCAACACGCTGTTGCAGGGCGCGTGGGCGCTGCTGTTGCAGCGTTATACGAACCAGCGCGCCGTGGTGTTCGGCGCGACGCTCGCGGGCCGTCCCGCCGACCTGCCGGGCGCGGCGCACCTGCTCGGCCTCTTCATCAACACCGTGCCCGTGGTGGCCGAGCCGTGCCCGCACGCGCGGCTCGGCGACTGGCTGCGCGCGCTACAGGCGCAGGGCATGGCCGCGCAGGAGCACGCGCACACGCCGCTGCACGAGATCCAGCGCTGGGCGGGCGCGAGCGGGCAAGGGTTGTTCGACAGCCTCGTGGTGTTCGAGAACTATCCCGTCGATGCCGTGCTCAAGGAGGCGATGCCGGGCGGCCTCGCGATCGCCAACGTGACGGCGCGCGACGAAACGAGCTACGCGCTCACGCTGGGCGTGACGCAGGGTGAAACGCTGCGGCTCGGTTTGCGCCATGCGCGCGAAGCCATTGCCGATGCCGACGCCGCGCGGCTCGCGCAGCATATGGCGCGCTTGCTGCGCCACATGGCGTTCGAGCCCGGCGCGGCGCAACAGCCGCTCGGCGCGTTCGACGGCTGCGGCGAAGGCGAGCGCGAGGCGCTGATCGCGCTCGGGCGCGAGCCGGCGCAAGCCGGCGAGCCGCTGCCCGTACACGAGCAGATCGCCGCGCGCGCCGCGCAAACGCCCGGCGCGCTCGCCGTCGTCGCGGGCGATACGCGCATGACTTACGGCGAACTGAACGCGCGCGCCAACCGGCTCGCGCATCGCCTCGCGCGCGCGGGCGTGGCGGCGGAAACGCGCGTGGGGCTGGCCGCCGACCGCTCGGCGCAGATGATCGTCGCGATGCTGGCCGTCATGAAGGCGGGCGGCGCGTATGTGCCGCTCGATCCCGCGTACCCGGCGCAGCGCCTCGCGCACATGATCGAGGACAGCGGCATCCGCCTCGTGCTCGCGCACGGCGCGCAGGCAAACGCCGAGGCGCCGGTGCCCGCGCACGTGCGCACGATCGACATCGACGCGCCGGATCTCGACGACGAACCCGCGCACGATCCGCACACCGCGCCGCACGCCGGCAATCTCGCCTACGTGATCTACACCTCGGGCTCCACGGGGCGCCCGAAAGGCGTGGGCGTCGCGCACGGCGCGCTGGCGGCGCACTGCGCGGCCGTCGGCGCGCGTTACGGCATGACGGCGGCGGACCGCGAACTGCACTTCGCGTCGATCAATTTCGACATCGCGCACGAACGCTGGATCGTGCCGCTGTGCGCGGGCGGCGCGCTCGTGATCGCGGAGCCCGCGCGCTGGTCCACGGCGCGGCTGATCGACGCCATGCGCCGCGAGCGCGTTTCGGTGGTGTTCCTCACGCCTTCGTATCTGAACAATCTCGTGGCCGAGTGCGCGCTCGAAGCGAATGCCGCCGATGCGCAAGCGCTGGCCTTGCGCCTGTGCATCGTGGGCGGCGAGGCGTGGAGCGGGCAGGCAATGCAGGCTGCGTGCCGCGCGCTGCCGGGCTGCCGCATCGTCAACGCCTACGGGCCGACCGAAACGGTGATCGCGCCCACGGCCTGGGACGCCGACGCGGCGTTCGAAGGCGCTTATGCGCCCATCGGCAGGCCGGTCGGCGCGCGCGTGGCCTACGTGCTCGACACGGCGATGCGGCTCGTGCCGCGCGGCGCGGCGGGCGAGCTGTACCTGGGCGGCGCGGCGCTCGCGCGCGGCTATCTGCAACGGCCCGCGCTCACGGCCGAGCGCTTCGTGCCCAATCCGTTCGACGGCACAGGCGGTCGTCTCTATCGCACCGGCGACCTCGTGCGTTGGCGCGACGACGGCGCGCTCGACTATCTCGGCCGGCTCGATCAGCAGGTGAAGCTGCGCGGCTTTCGCGTGGAGCTGGGCGAAGTGGAGGCGGCGCTGCTCGCGCAGCCGGGCGTGCGCGAGGCGGTGGCGATGGTCGAAGGCAACGGCGGCGGCGCGCGTCTGCTGGCGTACGTCACGCCGGGGCCGCAGTCGAAACCGCAACCCGAAGCACTCGACCCGCAAGCGCTGAAGCACGCGCTCGCGCGCACCTTGCCCGACTACATGGTGCCTTCGTCGATCGCGATCCTGGACGCGTTGCCGCTCACGCCGAACGGCAAGGTCGACCGCCGCGCGCTGCCGGTGCCGCAGCCGCAGGCCGCGCACGCTTACGCCGAGCCGCAAGGCGAAACCGAAGCGGCGCTCGCGCGCCTGTGGAGCGAGGTGCTCGGCATCGGCCGCGTGAGCCGTCACGATCACTTTTTCGAACTGGGCGGCGACTCGATCCTGAGCCTGAAGCTGCAACGGCGCGTGGCGCGCGAGTTCGGCGTGGAAGTGGAGCTGGCGGCGCTGTTCGCGGCGCCCACGCTCGACGCCTATGCGCGCGCCGTGGACGAGGCGCGCGTGCGGCACGACGGGCGTCACGCCGCGCCGGACGCCGATACCCTGCAATCCCTTCTTTCCGATTTGATGCAATGAACCGTAGGGCCATGCTTGCCGCGCTGCTGGGCGGCACTTTTCTCGCCGCCGGCGGGCGTGCGCGCGCCGCCGCGCCGCGCCGCGTGATCGTGCTCGACTGGGGGCTCGCGGAACTCACGCTCGCCATCGGCGTGGTGCCCGTCGGCATGGCGAACACGCCCGGCTTCCGGCGCAATTTCACGGCGTGCCCGGTGCCCGATTCGGTGGTCGATCTCGGGTTGATGTTCCAGCCCAACATGGAGCTGATGCTCGCGCTCAAGCCCGACCTGATCGTCATCACGCCCGCGCATGCGCCGATGCGCGGCGCGCTCGAACGCATCGCGCCCACGGTTACGCTCGGCATGTTTCGCGCGAGCGCCACGCCGTACACGGCGGCGTGCGAAGAGACGATGCGTCTCGCGCATCTCTACGGTTGCGCGCCGCAGGGCGAGGCCGCCGTGGCGCGCTCGCGGCGCGCGGTCGCGCAGGCGCGCGCGCGGCTCGACGCGCTGCCCGCGCACGCGGCGACGATCTATCTCGCGCGTTTTGTCGACGAATCGCATTTGCGCGTGTTCGGCGCGCACAGCCTGTTCGGCGAACTGCTCGCGCAACTGGGCTTGCGCAACGCGTGGGGCGGCGCGAACGGCGCGGCGGTGGCGATGACCGGCTTCGATGCGCTCGACGCCGACCCGCGCGCGACGCTCGTGTACGTGAAGCCGCTGCCCGCGCTGACCGCGGCGATGATGCAAACGAGCCGCATCTGGCAGGCCATGCCGTTTGCCCGCGCGGGCCGCATGACCGGCATGGCCGAGGTGCCGCCCGAGGGCGGCATTCTGAGCGCGGCGTACTTCGCGGGCGCGCTGGTCGATGCGCTCTCGAAGTTGTCCGCCGATGGGGAACCGGCGCAGGGCGTTGCGCGGCCGGGTCGATTGGCGGGCAACGCGTCGGCGGGCAATGCATCGGCGGGCAATGCATCGGCGGGCAACGCATCGGCGGGCAATGCATGGGCGAGGAACGCATCGCCGCCCACCGAGCGAAGCCCCCAAACCGCGGAGGCCGCATGAAGCAAGCCCTGAGCGCGCCCTTCGCGCCGTCGCGCCGAACGCCGCTCGTGCCGGTCTGCGCGCTGTTTGCGTTCGCGGCGCTGCTGTTCGCGCTGCGCCTCGACACGCGGCTCGCGCCCGCGTTCTGGTGGCAGGCGCTGTTCGCGCCCTCGGACACCGACGTGACGCAACTGCTCGTGCATTACGGCGACTTTCCGCGCGTGGCCGTCACGCTGCTGTGCGGCGCGGCGCTGGGCCTCGCGGGCGTCGCGACGCAGCAGGTGCTGCGCAACCCGCTCGCCGAGCCCATGACGCTCGGCATCTTCTCGGGCGCCTGGCTGGCGCTCGCGCTCGCCACCGTCTATGCGCCGTTCCTGCTCGCCGGCGGCCGCGACGCCGTGGCGCTCGCGGGCGGCGCCGTGGCGCTGGCGGCCGTGTTCGCGCTGGCGGCGCGGCGCGGCATGTCGCCGCTCGCGCTGATCCTCGCGGGCATGATCGTCAACCTGTGCGGCGGCGCGTTCTGTCTCGCGCTCGCCATCGCGCATTACGACTTGCTGAGCGGCTTGCTGGTGTGGGGCGGCGGCTCGTTCGCGCAACACGACTGGCGCGTGGCGCTCGCGCTGGCCGCGCGCTTCGTGCCGTGCGCGCTGCTGTTGCTGCTGTGTCTGCGGCCCATGGCGGTGTTCGATCTCGGCGATACCGTGGCGTCGAGCCTCGGCGTTTCGCTGCGCGCCACGCGCGGCATCGTGCTCGCGCTCACGCTCGCGATAACCGCATGCGTGGTGAGCGCCGTGGGCGTGATCGGTTTCGTCGGGCTCGCGGCGCCCGCCATTGCGCGGCTCGCGGGCGCGCGCGGCCTGCGCGAGCGCGCGATCTGGTCGCCGCTGATCGGCGCGGCGCTGCTGTGGCTCGCCGATCAACTCGCGCAACTGGGCACGGCGCGCCTGCACATGGCGATTCCCACCGGCGCGATCACCACGCTGATCGGCGCGCCGCTGTTGCTGGTCATGCTGCGCCGCCTGCGCGGGCGCCCCGATCTCGCGCAAACGCCCGCGCAGCCCGGCGTGCCGCTGTCGCCGCGCGGCATGCGGGCGGTCGCGCTCGCGAGCGCGCTGGCGTTGGCCGCCGTCGTCGCGATCTCGCTCGCGCTCGGACGCGGCCTCGCGGGCTGGCATTGGAGCAGCGCGCCCGAAGCGGCCGCGCTGTTGTTCCTGCGCGCGCCGCATGTCGTCGCGGCGGCGGGCGTGGGCGTGCTGCTCGCGCTGTCGGGCGGTATCGTCCAGCGCATGACCGGCAACCCCATGGCAAGCCCCGACTTGCTCGGCATTTCGGCGGGCGGCGCGCTCGGGCTTACGGGCGCGCTCTTTCTCACCGCGCATCCCGGCTTGCCCACGTTTCTCGCGTGGTGCGCGGCCGGGTCGATGCTCACGCTTTGCGCGCTCGTGCTGATCGCGCGCGCCTCGTCGTTTTCGCCCGACACGCTGATCCTCGCGGGCATGACGTTGAGCGCCGCGTTTCAGGCCGTTTCGGTGATCGCGGTTTCCAGCGGCGACCCGCGCGTCATCATTCTCTACAATCTGCTGGCGGGCTCGACCTACAACGTCGGGCCGGTCATGGCCGCGCTCGTCGCCGCGTGCGCGCTGCTCGCGCTCGCCGCCGTGCCGCTGTGCCGCCGCTGGCTGGAAATCCTGCCGCTCGGCGACGCGGTTTCGGCGGGTCTCGGCGTGCGCATCGCCGGCGCGCGCTTCGGCCTCCTGATGCTGAGCGCGCTGCTGAGCGCCGTGGCCACGCTCGTGATCGGGCCGCTGTCGTTCATCGGCTTGATGGCGCCGCACATGGCGCGCATGCTCGGCATTCGCCGCGCCGTGCCCCTGTTGTCGGTCTCGGCCGCGTTCGGGGCGACGTTGATGGTCGGCTCGGACTGGCTCGGCCGCTGGGTGCTGTTTCCCCAGGAAATGCCCGCCGGCGTGATGGCCACGCTGCTTGGCGGCTTCTATCTGATCCTCACGATGTTCCGGCGTCCGGCCCCAGACCGGCCCGGTTCCTGACGCACCCACCGTCTCAAGGAGTCTCATGTCTTTGCTCTTGAAGCTCGCGCGCAATTCACGCTGGACCTTGTTCATCGCGCTCATCACGAGTCTCGTCAGCGGCTTCGGCAACGCCGGGCTCGTCGCGCTCATCAACCAGGCGTTGTCCGCCTCCAGCGCGCAGCTTGCGCGGCTGGGCTGGCAGTTCGTCGTGCTCGGCGTGATCGTGCTCGCCACGCGCACCGTTTCGCAAACCCTTTTCATGGACCTCGGCCAGCGCGCCAAGGCCAGCTTGCGCATGCAGACGATACGGCGTCTGGGCGACGCCTCGTTCCGTCACCTGGAGCAGCAGGGCGCGGCGCGCTCGCTCGCCGTGCTCACGCAGGATCTCGACGCCATCGTCATGCTGTTCGTGCGCATGCCCGCGCTCGCGATGCAAAGCGCCGTGATCGTCGGCTGTCTCGCGTATTTGAGCGTGCTTTCGTGGCCGATCCTGCTGGTGGCGATTCTCACCATCGGCATTGGCGCGGCGGGCTTTCGCGTGGCGAACGGGCGCGCGTTGTTTCATCTGCGCGCGTCGCGCCAACGCGAGGACGACCTCGTGCGCCACTTTCGCGCGCTGTTCGACGGCGCGAAGGAATTGAAGCTGCATCGCCTGCGCCGCGCGGCCTTTATCGACGACACGCTTTCCACCAACGTGGAAGCCGTGCGCGTGCAGCGCACGCGCGGCTATGTGCTCTACGCGGCGGCGGCGAGCTGGGGCAGCTTCATTCTGTTCGCGTTCATCGGCATTACGCTGTTCGTGGTCGCGCGGCAGTTTCCCGTGTCCACGCATGTGATGTCGGGTTACGCGATGGTGTTTCTCTACATGATCATGCCGATCGAGTCGCTGCTTTCGGCCATTCCGAACATCAGCACCGCGCGCGTGGCGCTCGAGCGCATCGAGCAGGTGAGCGCCGAACTGCCGCTCGAAAGCGGACTCGACGCGCCCGTGAAAAACGCGTTCGACAGCATCGTGCTCGACGGCGTGACGCACCGATACTTTCGCGAGAAAGAGAACGACGTGTTCACGCTCGGGCCGATCCATCTCGCGTTCAAGCCGGGCGAGCTCGTGTATCTGATCGGCGGCAACGGCAGCGGCAAGACCACGCTCGCGAAGATGATCGTGGGCTTGTACCCGCCCGAAAGCGGGCGCATCGTGCTCAACGGCGCGCCGGTCGGCGAAGCGGATCGCGACAGTTACCGGCAGTTGTTCTCGGTGGTGTTCAGCGACTTCTTCCTGTTCGACAGCCTGCTCGGCATGCGCTTCGACGGGCTCGACAACACGGCGCGGGAACTGCTCGTGCATCTGCAACTCGATCACAAGGTGAGCATTCGCGACGGCGCGTTTTCCACGCTCGAACTCTCGCAAGGGCAGCGCAAGCGGCTCGCGCTGCTGGTGGCGTACCTGGAGGACCGGCCGTTCTATCTCTTCGACGAATGGGCCGCCGACCAGGACCCGCTGTTCAAGGACGTGTTCTATCGCAAGCTGCTGCCCGAGTTGAAAGCGAAAGGCAAGACCGTGGTGGTCATCACGCACGACGACCGCTATTTCCCGCTCGCGGACCGCTATATCAAGCTCGAATACGGTCAGCTCGTGGAGAGCGGCGCGGGCGCCGATCTGGGCGCGCGGTATGCGGGCGCGGGCGGCAAGGCGAATCTCGCGGCCTGAGGTGTGTTTGATCTTGCCGACTTGCTGATCTTGCGCTTTGTCGTGCGTTTTGTCGTGCGTTTTGTCGTACGCTTCGTTTTGCGTTTTGTTTTGTGCTTCGTGTGGTTGGGAACGAACGGGACGCGGGCCGGCAGTACGAATCCATAATCGAAATCGATGAAAAAACTCCCCGCAGCAAGCCGCTTTTTCGCTGGCGCGGCGTGCGCCCTCGTGCTGGGCGCGTGCGCGAACTCCGGCGTGAATTCGAGCGCGGCTCCTACGCAGGCAACATCGCACGAGCCGTACCGCGCCGAGATTCGCCGCACCGCCGACGGCATTGCGCACATTCGCGCGAACGACTGGGGCGGGCTCGGCTACGGCACGGGCTACGCACAGGCGCAGGACACGCTCTGCACGCTCGCCGACGCCTTCGTGACGTATCGCGGCGAACGTTCCGCGCAATTCGGTCCCGACGCGAAGCCGCCCGCAGCCGCTTCGTTCGGCCAGCCGCGCAATCTCGACGCCGACTTCTTCTTCCGCTTCGTGGCGGGCGACGACGCCGTGGCACGGTTTCGCGCCGCGCAAACGCCGCGCACGCGGGCGCTCGTGGCGGGTTTCGCGGCCGGTTACGACCGCTATCTCGACGATCTGCGCGCGGGCCGCTTCGCGGGCGCGCATGCCGCGTGTTCGAACGCCGCGTGGCTGCGCCCGATCGACGCCGACGACGTGTATCGCCGCCTGATTGCCGCGACGCTCGCGGGCGGTGAGGCGCATTTCGTGGCAGCCATCGCCAACGCCACGCCGCCTTCGGCCACGGCGGCGCCCGCCGCCGCGCCGGACGAAGCCGCGCCGCATGCCGCCATCGACATCGCTCCGTCGCGCTTCGAGATCGCGCAGCGCGACGGTATCGGCAGCAACGCCATGGCGTTCGGCGCGGGCCAGACGCGCGAGGGCGCGAGCCTGTTGTTCGGCAATCCGCACTGGTTCTGGCAAGGCCCCGACCGTTTCTATGAGGCGCAGCTCACCATTCCCGGCCAGCTCGACGTGGCGGGCGCGTCATTTCTCGGCGTGCCGGTTGTGATGATCGGTTTCAACCGCAACGTTGCGTGGACGCATACGGTTTCGCAGGCGCGGCGCTTCGGCATTTTCCAGCTTGCGCTCGTGCCAGGCGCGCCCACGCATTACCTTTACGACGGCCGTGACGAAGCCATGCAGGCCGTGCGCGTGACGGTGCCGGTGCGCGAGGCCGGCGGCACGCTCGCGAGCGTCACGCGCACGCTGTATCGCTCACGGTTCGGACCGCTAATCAATCTGGCGTCGATGTCGCCGGCGCTCGCGTGGAATGCGCAGCATGCGTTCGCGCTGCGCGACGTGAACGCCGACAACGCGCGCGTGTTCGAGAACTTCCTCGCGTGGGACGGCGCGGCGTCGCTCGACGATTTCATCGCGATCCAGAAGCGCTACGCGGCCGCGCCGTGGGTCAACACCTTCGCGATCGGGCGCGGCGACGCGCGCGTGTGGTTCGCCGACATCGGCGCGGTGCCGGGCGTGAGCGACGCGCTGGCGCAGGCCTGCACGCCCGCGCTCGGCCGCGCGTTCGACGCGAAGGCGCCCGGCGTGCCGTTTCTCGACGGCTCGAAAAGCGCCTGCGAATGGCAAAGCGCGCCGAACGCGCCGCAGGCGCGGGCGCTGGGCGTGGCGGACATGCCTTCGCTGCTGCGCGACGACTACGTGGGCAATTTCAACGGCAGCTATTGGCTCACGAATCCCGCCGCGCCTCTCACGGGTTTCCCGCGCGTGACGGGCATCACCGGAACGCCGCAGAGCTTGCGCACGCGGCTCGGCCATGCGCTTGCCGCGCAGTTGCAGGCGGCGCCGGGCGGCGTCACGCGCGCGGCGCTGGAGCAGGGCGTGCTGGCGAGCCGCTCGATGTCGGAAACCTTGTTGCGCCGGCCGTTGCTCGACGCGGTGTGCAAGCACGATGCGCCCGACCTTGCGCCTGGCTTTGCGCCGGGCAGCGACGATGCCGATGTCGCGCAAGCCTGCGCCGTGCTCGCGAAATGGGACGGCACCGCGCGCACAAGCGCGCGCGGCGCGAATCTGTGGGACGAGTTCTGGCACCGCGCGAGCGCGTTGCCGCCCGAAAAGCTGTATCGCACGCCGTTCGATCCCGCCGCGCCGCTCACCACGCCAAGCGGTCTCGACACCGCCGACGCGGCTACCGTTGCCGCGTTGCGCCACGCGCTGGGCGAAGCGGTGCGCGCGCTGCGCGGCTTTGGTTTCGCGGCCGATTCCACGCGCGGCGAGCTGCTCTACACGCAGCGCGGCGCGACGCGCGTGCCGCTTTACGGCGGCTGCAACGACGCGGGCTATTTCACCGTGGTCTGCGCGCAGCACCCGCTCGACGCGGGCGGCTATGCCATGGACGGCAGCGGCCACGGCGACAGCTACGTGCAGGTCGTGAGCTTCGGCGAGCACGGTGTGGATGCCGACACGCTGCTCGCGCATTCGCTCTCCGACGACCCGGCTTCGCCGCATTACAGCGACGCCACGCGCGAGTTCGCCAGCGGTACGTGGCGGCGATTCCGCTTTACCGCAAGCGAGATCGCCGCCGATCCCGCGCTGACGGTCACGACGTTGCAGGCGGCGCCCAAGCCGTAGTTCGTGTTGCGCAAAGCGTGCCGCCCGCGCGTGCATGGCGCGGCGGCAGCATGCCAACCGCGCGCCAACCGCGCGCCTCAAGCGCCTCAAGCGCCGGGCGAGCGCGCGCCGCAGGCGCGCAGAATCATCGTCACCACTTCTTCCGTCGTCGCTTCGAAGCGCTTTGCCGAAAGCGCGCGCTTGCCCGCGAGCGCGTGAATCTGCGCTTCGAAATCGGCGTAATGCTGCGTGGTCGCCCAGATCATGAAAAGCAGCGTTTGCGGATCGACGGGCGCGAGCAAGCCCTTCGCGATCCAGCGCTCGATCAGCTTCACGCGCGTGTCCATCCACGGCTTCACGCGCGCGAGCAAAATGTCCTGCATATGCGCCGCGCCGCTGATGATCTCGTTGGCCCACACTTTCGAGCCTAGCGGCCGCCGCCGCGAGAGCGCCATCTTGGCGCGCACGTATCCGCCGATCGCCTCGGCGGGGTCGTCGCTCGCATCGAACAGGCCGGCGGCGGCGTTCCATTCCTCGAACACGTCGTCGAGCACGCGCCAGTAGAGCGCGAGCTTGGTCGGAAAGTAGTAGTGCAAATTGGCTTTCGGCAAACCGGCGCGTTCGGCGATCAGCGCGGTGCTCGCGCCTTCGAAGCCGCGCTCGGCGAACACGGCTTCGGCGCAGGCGAGCAGATGCGATTCGTTCGAGGCGCGAATGGAGGCTTTGCGGCGGCGCGGCTTGTGCGCCGCGTCAGCGTCCGGCGGCGGCGCGGCGCCGCGTGCTGCGATTGGCGCGGCTCGCGCGGTGGGTTCGTCGTCGCGCATGACGTTCGGTCCGTTGGAATAAGAGAAAACAGCGCAGCGGGAGTGCGCGGGTTCGGCTCATTGTAGCGACGATGCCGGCACGTCGCGCGTCGGCCGGCATCGGGAAAAACGCGCAGGACGCGCGCGGGCCGGTTTCGCGGGCGCGGCTTTTTTTCGCGCACTGCAACATGGATGGCACGGTTCTCGCTCGTAAGACCGCATTGAATTCGCCGACTTTATCGTCTAAAACCTGTCCAATCGGACAGGATTCGGAAAGCGCGATATCGGGCGTCCTCACGCAGCAGCGCGACATGCACCGGATTCGCGCTTCGCGCCCCACACCGTGGCATGCATGCACGTTTGACGAACACGCACAGGAGAACACGCATGAACGCAGTAAGCGAAGCCGCGCTGACCACGGCGATTCACGTGAACGGTCAACGCCTGTGGGACAGCCTGATGGAAGTGGCGAAGATCGGCGCCACGCCCAAGGGCGGCGTGTGCCGTCTCGCGCTCACCGACCTCGACAAGGCGGGCCGCGATCTCATCGTGCAATGGGCGAAGGAGGCGGGCTGCACGGTGAGCGTGGACAAGATGGGCAACGTGTTCATGCGCCGCGCGGGCCGCAACGACGACCTGCCGCCGGTGATGACGGGCTCGCACGCCGACTCGCAGCCCACGGGCGGCCGCTTCGACGGCATCTACGGTGTGCTGGGCGGCCTCGAGGTGATGCGCGCGCTCAACGATCACGGCATCGAAACCCGGCGTCCGATCGAAACCGTGATCTGGACCAACGAGGAAGGCTCGCGCTTCGCGCCCGCGATGGTGGCCTCCGGCGTGTTCGCGGGCGTGTTCTCGCTCGACTACGGCCTTTCGCGCAAGGACGTGGACGGCAAGACGATCGGCGAGGAACTGGCGCGCATCGGGTATGCGGGCGACCTGCCGTGCGGCGGGCGCAAGATTCACGCGGCGTTCGAACTGCATATCGAACAAGGGCCGATTCTCGAAGCGGAGCGCAAGACCATCGGCGTGGTGACGGACGCACAAGGCCAGCGCTGGTACGAAGTCGTGCTGACGGGCCAGGAAGCGCACGCGGGCCCCACGCCCATGCCGCGCCGCCGCGACGCGCTGCTGGGCGCGTCGCGCGTGGTGCAGCTCGTCAACGAAATCGGCTTGCGTCATGCGCCGCTCGCCTGCGCGACGGTCGGCATGATGCAGGTCCACCCCAACTCGCGCAACGTGATTCCGGGCCGCGTGTTCTTCACGATCGACTTCCGCCATCCGCAAGACGACGTGCTCGCGCAAATGGACGCGGAACTGCGCGAAGGCATTGCGAAGATCGCCGCGCAAGGCAAGCTCGAAACCGAACTCGAGCAGATTTTCTATTACGCGCCCGTGCCGTTCGATCCGGCCTGCGTGAATTCCGTGCGCGCGGCGGCGGAACGCTTCGGCTATTCGAACCGCGACATCGTGTCGGGCGCGGGCCACGACGCGTGCTATCTCGCGACTGTCGCGCCCACCTCGATGGTGTTCGTGCCGTGCATCGACGGCATCAGTCACAACGAAGTCGAAGACGCGACGATCGAATGGATCGAAGCGGGCGCGAACGTGCTGCTGCACGCCATGCTCGAACGCGCGAACGAGCCCGGCTGACGCGCGCGCTTTTTCGCTGTTGCTGTTTCGTGCAGTTCGGATAGAGATCGAACGAGCGGACCCAGAGCCGCGCGGTTTTCCCAGGCTTCCCCACGTACCGGCCGTGCGCTTCGCGCGCGCGGCCGGCGGACCCGTGTTTTGCCTCGCAAGGAGCACCCGGATGTCCCAGCCCACCTCGAATGCCGCCGATGGCATCGCTTCAGGCCGCCTTACCGCCGAACAACTCGGCTGCCGTTTCGCCGATGTCGCGCCGCCGCTCTCCGTCAACGCGGCCGTGATCGCCGCCGACCGCTGCCATTACTGCTACGACGCGCCTTGCGTAGCGGCATGCCCGACCGGCATCGACATTCCCGGCTTTATCCGCAAGATCGGCAACGGCAACGTGAAGGGCGCCGCGCGCGACATTCTCAGCGCGAACCCGCTTGGCGGCATGTGCGCGCGCGTGTGCCCGACCGAGATCCTGTGCGAAGGCGCTTGCGTGCGAAATCATCAGGATAACGAACCGGTTCGGATCGGCGCGTTGCAGCGCCACGCCACCGACTTTCAAATGGCGCGCGAAGCCGCGGGCGCGCCCGCGCTTTTCAAACGCGCGAGCGAAACGGGCCGCCACGTTGCGGTGATCGGCGCGGGGCCGGCGGGTCTCGCCTGCGCGCATACGCTCGCGCTCGCCGGGCATCGCGTGAGCGTGTTCGACGCGCGCGAGCGGCCCGGCGGCCTCAACGAATACGGCATTGCCGCGTACAAAACGGTCGACGACTACGCGCAGCGCGAAGTGCAATGGCTGCTTTCCCTCGGCGGCATCGAACTGCATCAGGGGCAGCGGCTGGGCCGCGACTTGACGCTCGCGCAATTGCGCGCGGCGCACGACGCGGTGTTCGTCGGCGTGGGATTGGGCGGCACGCACGCGCTTGCCGTGGAAGGCGAATCGCTCGACGGCGTGCTCGATGCCGTGGATTTCATCGCGCGTTTGCGCGCCGCGAACGATCTGTCGCGCGTGCCCGTGGGCCGCAAGGTGGTGGTGATCGGCGGCGGCAACACGGCAATCGACGCCGCCGTGCAAAGCCGCAAGCTGGGCGCGGAGCAGGTGACGCTCGCTTACCGTCGCGGCGCCGCGCAGATGAGCGCGACCGGGGCCGAACAGGAATTCGCGCGGACGCAAGGCGTGATGCTGGCCGAGTGGATGAAGCCGGTGCGCATCGTGGCGGCGGCGGGCAGCGCGCGCGTGCAAGCCGTGGAATTCGAGCGCACGTCGCTCGACGCAAGCGGCGCATTGCGCAGCACGGGCGAGATCGTGCGCGTGGAGGCCGACATGGTGCTCAAGGCCATCGGCCAGACGCTGTTGCCCGAAGGACTCGACGGGCTGGAGCGCGCGGCGGGCGGCGGGCGCATTGCCGTGGATGCGGACGGCGCGACTTCGCTCGAAGGCGTGTTCGCGGGCGGCGACTGCGCGGGACACGGCGCGACCGATCTCACCGTTCAGGCGGTGCAGGACGGCAAGCTCGCCGCGCGCGCGATCGACCGCTTTCTCGCGAATCAGTCGGTGAAAGCCGCCTGATTCCGGCGCACGACACCTCGAACCCCACAACGAAGGAGCCGCATCATGGCCGACTTGCGCTGCACGATTGCCGGTATTGAATCGCCCAATCCGTTCTGGCTCGCCTCCGCGCCGCCCACCGACAAAGCCTGGAACGTCAACCGCGCTTTCGAGGCCGGCTGGGGCGGCGTGGTCTGGAAAACGCTCGGGCTCGACCCGCACGTGGTGAACGTGAGTTCGCGCTACGGCGCCACCACCTGGCGCGGCCAGCGCATTGCGGGGTTGAACAATATCGAGCTGATCACCGACCGCCCGCTCGACGTGAATCTCAAGGAAATCGCCCAGGTGAAGCGCGACTGGCCCGACCGCGCGCTGATCGTCTCGCTGATGGTGCCCTGCACCGAGCACGACTGGAAGTGGATTCTGCCGCAGGTGGAAGCCACGGGCGCGGACGCCGTGGAACTCAACTTCGGCTGCCCGCACGGCATGAGCGAGCGCGGCATGGGCGCGGCCGTCGGCCAGGTGCCCGAGTACATCGAAATGGTCACGCGCTGGGTGAAGGAAGGCACGCGCCTGCCTTGCCTCGTGAAGCTCACGCCCAACGTCACCGACATTCGCCACGGCGCGCGCGCGGCGCTCAAAGGCGGCGCGGACGGCGTTTCTCTCATCAACACCATCAATTCGATCGTGGGCGTCGATCTCGACGTGATGGCGCCGCTGCCCACCGTGGACGGCAAGGGCACGCACGGCGGCTATTGCGGCCCCGCCGCGAAGCCCATTGCGCTGCACATGGTCGCGGAAATCGCCCGCGATGCGCAAACGCGCGGCTTGCCGATCTCGGGCATCGGCGGTATTTCCGACTGGCGCGACGCCGCCGAATTCATCGTGCTGGGCGCGGGCAGCGTGCAGGTATGCACGGCCGCGATGCACTACGGATTCCGCATCGTCAACGACATGATCGACGGCCTTTCCAACTGGATGGACGACAAGGGCTACGCGAATCTGGACGCCGTTCGCGGCCGCGCCGTGCCCAACGTCACCGACTGGCAATACCTGAACCTGAATTACGACATCAAGGCGCGCATCGACCAGGACCGCTGCATCCAGTGCGGGCTTTGCCATATCGCCTGCGAGGACACTTCGCATCAGGCCATTACCGCCATGCGCGACGGCAAGCGCCATTTCGAAGTGGTGGACGCGAACTGCGTGGGCTGCAATCTCTGCATGCACGTGTGCCCGGTCGACGAGTGCATCACGATGGAGCGCGTCGATTCGGGCGAGCGCTACGCGAACTGGACCACGCATCCGAACAATCCGGCGCGCGTGCCCGACCCGAAAGCCGCCTGAAATCGCCAATAGTTCGGATATCGAAGCAAATCGAACGAAGCCGCATAAACGACAAGCCACGGAGAACCCGCATCATGAGCCAGCCCCTAGCCGCCGACGCCAACGCGCGCCGCGCCGAAAGCGAGCTATACAACGACGACCTCGCGCCCACGGGCGTCGCGCAGCGCACGTGGCGCTGGTATCACTTCGCGGCGCTGTGGGTCGGCATGGTGATGAACATCGCGTCCTATATGCTGGCCGCCGGGCTGACCGAGCAGGGCATGTCGCCGTGGCAGGCCGTGACCACGGTGCTGCTCGGCAACCTGATCGTGCTCGTGCCGATGCTTCTGATCGGCCATGCGGGTGCGAAATACGGCATTCCGTATGCGGTGCTCGTGCGTTCCTCGTTCGGCACGCAAGGCGCGAAACTCCCGGCCATGCTGCGCGCGATCGTGGCGTGCGGCTGGTACGGCATTCAGTCGTGGCTCGGCGGCAGCGCCATCTATACGCTCGCCAATATCCTCACGCACAACGCGCTGGTGGGCGACGCACTGCCGTTTCTCGGCATTTCGATCGGGCAGGGCGCGTGCTTTCTCGTGTTCTGGGTCTTGCAGCTTTATTTCATCCTGCACGGCACCGATTCGATCCGCTGGCTCGAAAGCTGGTCGGCGCCCATCAAGGTGGTGATGTGCGCGGTGCTCGTGTGGTGGGCGTGCTCGAAAGCGGGCGGCGTGGGCTCGATGCTTTCGCAGCCGTCGCAATTCGCGGCGGGCGGCCACAAGGCGGGCCTCTTCTGGGCGACGTTCTGGCCGAGCCTCACGGCCATGGTGGGCTTCTGGGCCACGCTCGCGCTCAACATTCCCGACTTCACGCGCTTCGCCAGAACGCAGAAGGATCAGCTCGTGGGCCAGGCGCTCGGCTTGCCGGTGCCGATGGCGCTGCTTTCGGTGGTTTCCGTGGTCGTGACTTCGGCCACGGTGGTGATCTACGGCAAGGCGATCTGGGACCCCATCGACCTCACGAGCCGCATGGAAGGCGTGGGCGTGGGCGTCGCGCTCGTCATCCTCACGCTCGACACCATGTGCTGCAATCTCGCCGCGAATCTCGTGGGACCGGCTTACGATTTTTCGAGCCTCTGGCCGAGGCGCATTTCGTACAAGGCGGGCGGCCTCATCACGGCGGGCCTTGCCATCGTCATGATGCCGTGGAAGATTCTGGCCACCACGCAAGGCTATATCTTCACCTGGCTCGTCGGTTATTCGGCGCTGCTCGGGCCGGTGGCGGGCATTCTCATGGTCGACTATTTTTTCATTCGCGGCACGCGCCTCGACACGGCGCAGTTGTTCGAGGAAAACGGCGAGTACGCGTATTCGAACGGCTGGAACCCGGCGGCCGTCATTGCGCTGCTCGCGGGCGTGCTGCCGAATCTGCCGGGCTTTCTCAACATTGCGTTTCCGAACGCGTTCCCTTCCGTGCCCGACGCGTTCAAAGGGCTTTACACCTATGCGTGGTTCGTCGGGCTCGCGATCGCGGCGCTTGTCTATGGCGTGCTGATGAAGCTCGGCAAGAGCCGCCGCCCGACCGTGGCGAGCGCGTGAGCGTCGGTCCAACCCAGGCGTTGCGGTAGGCCGGCATTATCGGCACGTAATGGCACGCTATGGCACGTAGTGGCACGTAATGGCAGGTAGTGGCACCTAATGGCACGTTAGGCAACCCAGCGTCACAGTAACCGAAGGAGACAAAGCATCATGGCGATCCTGATTCGAGGCGGCACCGTGGTCGACGCCGACAAAAGCTGGCGCGCGGACGTGCTCTGCGAGCACGGCACGATCCAGGCCGTGGGGGAGAAGCTGGACGCGCCCGCGGGCGCGAGCGTGGTGGACGCGGGCGGCCAGTACGTGATGCCGGGCGGCATCGACCCGCACACGCACATGGAACTGCCCTTCATGGGCACGACGGCGAGCGACGACTTCTTCACCGGCACGGCGGCGGGGCTCGCGGGCGGCACGACGTCGATCATCGACTTCGTGATTCCCAACCCGAAGCAGCCGCTCATGGACGCGTTTCGCGAGTGGCGCGGCTGGGCCGAAAAGTCCGCCGCCGACTACGGCTTTCACGTGGCGGTGACGTGGTGGGACGAAAGCGTGCATCGCGACATGGGCCTGCTCGTGCAGGACCACGGCGTGTCGAGCTTCAAGCACTTCATGGCGTACAAGAACGCCATCATGGCCGACGACGAGATTCTCGTGAACAGCTTCGCGCGCTCGCTCGAACTGGGCGCGCTGCCCACCGTGCATGCGGAAAACGGCGAACTCGTGTTCCAGTTGCAGCGCCAGTTGCTCGCGCGCGGCTTCACGGGGCCCGAGGCGCATCCGTTGTCGCGGCCGCCCGAAGTGGAAGGCGAGGCCGCGAACCGCGCGATCCGCATCGCGCAGGTGCTGGGCGTGCCGGTGTATATCGTGCATGTGTCGGCGAAGGACGCGCTCGAAGCCATCGCGCGCGCGCGCGGCGAAGGGCAGCGCGTGTTCGGCGAAGTGCTGGCGGGGCATCTCGTGATCGACGAAGCCGTGTATCGCGACCCGGACTGGACGCGCGCCGCCGCTCACGTGATGAGCCCGCCGTTTCGCACCCAGGAGCATCGCGACGCGCTCTGGCGCGGGCTGCAAGGCGGCCTGCTGCACACCACGGCCACCGATCACTGCGTGTTCTGCGCCTCGCAGAAAGCCATGGGACGCGCCGATTTCACGAGGATTCCTAACGGTTGCGGCGGCGTGGAGGATCGCATGGCCGTGCTGTGGGACCGGGGCGTCAACACGGGGCGGCTCACGCCGAACGAATTCGTGCGCGTGACCTCGACGAATGCGGCGCAAATCTTCAACCTGTACCCGCGCAAGGGCGCGGTGGCCGTGGGCGCCGACGCCGATCTCGTCGTGTGGGACCCGGAGGCCACGCGCACGATCTCGGTCAAGACGCATCATCAGAACGTGGATTTCAACGTGTTCGAAGGCATGACCGTGCGCGGCGTGCCCACGCATACGCTTTCGCAAGGAGAACTCGTTTGGGCCGACGGCGACTTGCGCGCGCGGCGCGGCGCGGGGCGGTACTTGAAGCGCCCCGCGAATCCCGGCTATTTGCAGGCCTCGCGTCTCGCAAAGCAGTTGAAGGAGACGCAACCCGTGCGCCGGGAAGGCGACGCGCCGCTGTGAGCGCGGCGCGTGTCCGGTGCGTGTCCGGTGCGTCCCGGCGCGTGTCTTTTTCGGCGATGCCGTGCGGGCCGCACCGCTAAACGGGCGGCCCTTTTCGACAGGCTTACGTTACCGCCGGGTGCCCGCGACGCGCCGCCGTGCGGGCGCGGCATCGCGCGCCGCTGCACGAATCCCGCCGCCCTGAGATACTGATGCGCCGCGCGCGTTCGCCAGCCCATTTGTCAGCTCATTCGCCAGCTCATTTGTCAGCCCATTCGCCGTGCAGGGCCGGCTTCGCGCGTTCCCCGCTTCGCACCACAAAACTCCGTTCCCACGATGGATAGCCAACGTCGAAAATTTCTCGTCCTGAGTGTTTGCACGGCCACGTCGATGCTGGCGACGCAGGGCGCTCGCGCGGACGAACCCATGCTCAGCGAGTCCGACGCGCAGGCACGCAACGTCGGCTACACCGAAAACGCGGCAACGGTCGATCGCAACAAATACTCGTCTTATATGCCGGGTCAGACCTGTGGAACCTGCTCGCTGTTTCAGGCGCAAGCCGACGGCAAATCGGGCGATTGCCTGCTGTTCAGCGGCAAGCGCGTGGCGGCCGCGGGCTGGTGCAGCTCCTATAGCAACATGTGAGCGCCGGCCCGCCCGAGGCCGTTTCGCTTCGGGAACGCTCTGCGCGATCTGCTTCCGTAGAGGATCGGCGGCGGGCGAGAGGCGGCGGCCTCGCCGCGCCGTGATGGACGACATGAACGCCGCACCCAACCCGGCCGCCGCGAGCGTTTGCTCGGGCCATCGCACAAGCACGGCGGCCACCGTGGCCCTTCGACGAGCGCGGCGTTCCGCTGCGTTGCCTCGCCGATTGGCGTCGCCGCTACGTCGCGCGGCTCGATGCCGGCCGGTTGCCCGAGCCGCATGCCGAAGCCCTCGCGGCCCCGGCATGGCGGGCGTCAGAAGTCGCTCGTGACCGAGAACCAGGCCGTGCGCGGCGCGGCCTGCGTCAGATAACCGCCGAGCGCCGACGACCAGTACGAGCGGTTGGCGAGGTTCGTCACCATCACCTTGAAGCTCGTGTCGTGGCCGGCCACCTTGGTTTCGTAACGCGCGCCCACGTCGAAGCGCGTCCACGACGGCACCTGCAACGTGTTCGCCTGATCCAGGAACTGCGTGCTCGTCCACAGCGCGCGGCCCATCAGCGTGAGTCCGGCGAGTTGCGGCACGTCGTATTCGACGTTCGCGTTCACGCTCCATGCGGGCACGCCGATCGGGCGATTGCCGTCCTGCGTGCCGCCGTTCGTGTCCTCGAGTTTCGCGTTGATGTACGACACGCCGCCGATCAGGCGCACGCCCTTGACCGGCTCGCCGTACATCGAAAATTCGATGCCGCGGTGCTGCTGGATGCCGTCCGCGCCGTAAATGTTCGTGACCGAATTGGTGTAGGCGACCTGCTGGCGGATCTGGTAGATCGCGAGCGCCGCGCCGTAGTGGTTCGCGTCGTACTTCACGCCCGCTTCGTACTGCTTCGCGCGAAACGGTGCCGTAACCGCGCCGGAGTTCGCGGCGGTGGTGGGCGCGGTGCCGCCCTCCACGAGACTTTCCGCGCGGTTCGCGTACACCGAAAGGTTCGGCTGAATCTTGTAGACGAGGCCGAGAATAGGCGTCGTGGCCGAGTCGGAGTACGCCGCGTTCTGCACTTCCGTGCCGTATGCGTAGCCGTTCTGGAGAATGTCCTGATGGCGTGCGCCGATCGTGAACAGCGCGCGGTCATTGAAGAAGCCCAGCGTGTCCGAGACCACGAAGCTGCGCATGAGCGCCACGCTGGTCAGGCCCGGATCGGCGAAGTTGCCGGTGAGCGGCGCGGCCGGCTCCGCCACGCGAGGCGTGTCGTAGAGGCTGGTGCCAAAGCTCGAACTGAAGCCGTATGCGTTATAGGCCGCGACGCGGTTGATCTGCCAGCCGGCGTTGAACTGGTGCGAGACCGGGCCGGTGTCGAACTTGCCGCGCACGCCCACTTGCGCCGAGATCGCGTTTTCCTTGTGGATCGACGGGAACGCGTAGGCGGTGCCCGCGCCGTTGAAGTCGTACACGCTGGACGTGGTGCTGTTTTCGGCCGTGTGGCGCGAGCCCACGCCCGCGTAGAACGTCCAGTTGCGCGTGATGTCGTACTCGCCGCGCAGCATGCCGATGGTGTCTTCGGTCTGGTAGTAGGCCCAGGGCTGCGCGTAGTTGTAGCTCGCCGAAGGCGTGGCCGGCAGCGTGTCGCCGGTCTCGAACACCACCGGACGGTTCTGCGACTGATGTTCCTTCTGATAGAGGAAATCGGCGTACAGGCGCAGTTTGTCGCCGCGATAGTCGAGCGAAACGGCCGTTTGCTGCGAGTGATCGGTTTGATTTTGGATCGCCGCGTCGCCGCCCTCGACGGTCTGATTCACGCGAATGCCGAACTGATCGTCGCTGCCGAAGCGGCGGCCCACGTCCACCCGCGTGCCGATCTCGCCCGACGCGCTGCCTTCCACCGTCACGCGCGTGAGCGGTTTGTCGTCGGCCACTTTGGTCTGCACGTTGATGTCGCCGCCCACGCCGGAACCGCCGGGCGCCGCGCCGTTCACGAACGCCGTCGCGCCCTTGAAGATGTCGACGCGTTCGATCGCGCCCGTGCCCACCATCTGGCGCGGCGTGAGGCCGTACATGCCGTTCAGGGCGACGTCGTCCGAATACACCTCGAAGCCGCGAATGATGTAGGTCTCGGCGATCGTGCCGTAGCCCAGCGCCGTGCGCACGGCGGGGTCGTTGGCGACGACGTCGGCGAGCGTGTGCGCCTGCTGGTCCTGAATCAGCTTCGACGTATAGCTCGTGACCGAAAACGGCACGTTGATGAGTTTTTGCTGGCCCAGCACGCCGACCTGCGCGCCGCTTGCAACCTGGCCGCCGGGCAGCGCCGGGGCGAGATCGCCCGGAAGCTGCTCGCGCGCGCCCTGCACCGTGACGGTAGGCAGGACCGCGGTGGCGGAACCGCTGGCGCTTGCCGCGTCGTTCTGCGCGTCGGCGGCGAAGGCGGACGCGGACCACGCCGCGAGGCAGACGGCCGTAATCGGGAAAACCTGCCGGGCAGCGAGGGCGAGCGGCGCGAGGCGCAGCGCCGGCGTGGAGCGATGAACAATTCGGGTCATTTCTGGAAGCGGCGTGTGGAAAGCGTTGATCTATCCGGCATCGAAGGCCGCTATCATACATGCAAATGAGAATGATTCTGTTTTCCTGAGTAACACGGGCCTTATTTGAAGATAAAAAACAACAGCAAAAATGGGGCGATACCGCACCGAACCGGCAAAACCTACCGAACCGGTTGCGTGGATGGCGTGCGCCGTGCGATGCCGGAGCGCTCCTGGAACGCGCGAGCTTTTCTTCGAGTCCGGGCCACGGCTGCATGCCATGCTGACAAAGCACGTACGCCGCAGCATCGTCTTTATGACTTGAGCGGATAACCGTATCGGTTTTCCTTCGTTGTCAGCCGCATGGCGCGCACGTAGATTGAGCGCGCGATTTGCGTCGCCGTTCGATGCGATGCGAGACACGAGTCAGATAACGAGGGAAAGACGAATGATCGGAATCAGGGGCGGGGCGTTCGTGCGCCGCACGCGCGCATGGCGTCGCGCCGGGGCCGCGACGCTGGCGGCGGCGCTCGCAACCGCGGGTCTTGCCGTTTCGGTGCCCGCGCACGCCGAAGGGCAGATTCGCATCGCCGAGCAGTTCGGCGTGGTGTATCTCATGCTCAACGTCGCGCGCGACCAGCATTTCATCGAGCAGGAAGGGCGCAAGGAAGGCATCGACATCAAGGTGGACTGGCAGCGTCTCTCGGGCGGCGCGGCCGTGAACGACGCGTTGCTTTCGGGCGCGGTGGATATTGCGGGTGCGGGCGTTGGGCCGCTGCTCACGGTATGGGACCGCACGCACGGGCGGCAGAACGTGAAGGGCGTGGCGTCGCTCGGCAATCTGCCTTATTACCTCGTGAGCACGAATCCGAACGTGAAAACCATTGCCGATTTCACGAGCAAGGATCACATTGCCGTGCCGGCCGTGGGCGTTTCGGTGCAGTCGCGCGTGCTGCAATATGCGGCCGCGAAACTATGGGGCGACAAACAGTTCGATCGCCTGGACCCGTTCACGCAGGCCATTCCGCATCCCGACGCCACGGCCGCGATCATCGCCAACAGCAGCGTGGTGACGGGCCATTTCGGCAATCCGCCGTTTCAGCAGCAGGAACTGGCCGCGAATCCGAAAGCGCATATCGTGCTCAATTCGTACGACGTGCTGGGCGGCCCGAGTTCGGCCACGGTGCTTTACGCGACCGCGAAGTTTCGGCAGGACAATCCCAAAACCTATCGCGCGTTCGTGGCGGCGCTTGCCGATGCGGCCCGATTCATCGACGCCAAACCCGACCAGGCCGCCGATATTTACATTCGCGTGAACGACTCGAAAATCGATCGCAATCTGCTGATCAAGATTTTGCGCGACCCGCAAGTGCGCTTTCAAACCGCGCCTCAAAATACGTTGGGCCTCGCGCAATTCATGTATCGCGTCGGCGCGATCCGCAACGAGCCCAAATCGTGGCGCGATTATTTCTTCGACGATCCGGCGATTGCGGGCGGCAGTTGAGGCTAACGCGTATCGCATGGATTCAAACGGGCCGCTTGCGGCCCGTCGTCGTTCGAGCGGCGCGTTTCGCGCTTATGCGTCGCTCTCGTTTGAATATGGCGAATCGTTGGTTGGTCGGCGTGGCAAATGCTCGTATGTTGTCGTTTTCTCCGCTGGACTTGCCATCGTGAACGTCACCACTTCCCGCGTCTGGGACAGCGCGCCGCCCGCGCGCGCCGCAGGCAGCCGCGTTTCGTCCGCGCCAGGCGCGGCCCGAACGATCTCGCCGGCGCGCAGCGAGCGGTTGCTCGCCATCGAAGGCGTCAGCCTCGAATACCGCAACCGGGAGCGTATCGTTCGCGCGACGCAGGACGTGAGCTTCGACGTCTACGGCGCGGATCGCTTCGTTCTGCTCGGGCCTTCGGGCTGCGGCAAATCCACTTTGCTCAAGGCCGTCGCCGGGTTCATCGAGCCGGTCGCGGGCGCGATCTCGCTCGACGGCGTGGCGGTGCGCGGCCCAGGCGCGGATCGCGTGGTGGTGTTCCAGGAGTTCGACCAATTGCCGCCGTGGAAAACCGTGGCGGAGAACGTGGCGTTTCCGTTGCGCGTGGCGCGCAAGCTCGCACGCGCCGAGGCACGCGAGCGGGCACTGCATTATCTCGACAAGGTGGGACTGGCTGCGTTCGCGAATGCGTATCCGCACACGCTTTCGGGCGGCATGAAGCAGCGCGTGGCGATCGCGCGCGCCCTGGCGATGCAGCCGCGCGTGTTGCTGATGGACGAGCCGTTCGCGGCGCTCGACGCGCTCACGCGCCGCAAGATGCAGGAAGAGTTGCTGCGGCTTTGGGACGAAGAACGTTTTACGCTGCTGTTCGTCACGCATTCGATCGAAGAGGCGCTCGTGATCGGCAACCGCATTCTGCTGCTCTCGCCGCATCCCGGGCGTGTGCGCGCGGAACTGAATAGCCACGACTATTCGCACGCCAGCATGGGCGGCGTGGATTTTCGCGCGAGCGTTGCGCGCATTCATCACCTGTTGTTCGACACCAATCACGAGGAGGCGCCGCAATGAGCACGCCGAATCGGGCTTTGCCGCCCTTGCCGCCCCTGCCGCCTATACGTGAGGAGTACGAACGTCCCTTGCAGGCCGTGGCCGTGGACGACGTTTCCGCGCCCTTGCCGCTGGCGCGCCGGGTGCTTGGCGCGGGCTGGTTGCGCCGCACAGGCATTGCGCTCGTATTGATCGCACTGTGGGAAATCACGGCGCGCATCGTGGACAACGATCTGCTCGTGCCGACTTTCGGCGCGACGCTGAGCGCCTTCGTTCAGGGCATTGCGAGCGGCGAATTGCTCGTGAAAACGGGCATTTCGCTGTCGGTGCTGCTGCGCGGCTATGCGATAGGCGTGGTGCTCGCGTTCGCGCTCACGTCGCTTGCCGTGTCCACGCGAATCGGCCGCGATTTGCTTTCCATGCTCACGGCGATGTTCAATCCGCTGCCGTCCATCGCGTTGTTGCCCATTGCGCTGCTGTGGTTCGGTCTCGGCACCGGCAGTTTGCTGTTCGTGCTCGTGCATGCGGTGTTGTGGCCGCTCGCGTTGAACATGTACACGGGCTTTCTGGGCGTGCCCGTCACGTTGCGCATGGCCGGGCGCAATTACGGCCTCAGCGGCTTGCGTCAGGTCGCGCTGATTCTCGTGCCCGCCGCGTTGCCGTCCATCATCGCGGGGCTGCGCGTGGGCTGGGCATTCGCGTGGCGCACGCTGATCGCCGCCGAACTCGTGTTCGGCGCGAGCGCGGGGCAAGGCGGTCTTGGCTGGTACATCTTCCAGAACCGCAACGAGTTATACACGGATCGCGTATTCGCGGGGCTCGCGGCGGTGATCGTCATCGGGCTGGTGGTCGAGCACCTGGTGTTCGACAGCCTGGAGCGTTTGACGGTGCGACGTTGGGGCGTGCAGCACTGAAGTAGCGACGCGGCGGCAGCGGAAAATGGAAAAGCATGCACAATACGCGGATGCAAATCCCAGACCTCGAACGCCTCGTCACGCTCGCCATGCCCTACGGCAAATACAAGGGCCGGCTTATCGCCGACCTGCCGGGGCACTACCTCAACTGGTTCGCCCGCGAAGGGTTCCCGCAGGGCGAACTCGGCCGGCTGCTCGCGCTCATGCAGGAGATGGATCATAACGGGCTGAGAAGCCTGCTCGATCCGTTGCGCAAACGCGAGTAGCGCGTGGGCTTGCCTGCCTGGCGAAGTTCTCCAGGCGGTCATGGCCATAAACTCGATTCCCGCATTTCACGTTCAAGTCGAAACTTCCCGCAGGCAGCGCACCACGTTCTCGATTGGCGCGCCTTTCTGGCAAAAGCCGTCGAAGTCGCCGGGCGCGGCCCGCATGACGACAAACTCACGCGGAAGGGCGGTATAAGCGAGGATCAGCAATTTCGACTCGCCTTTCGTTGCGCGAATTTCCCTGGCGGTCGCAAAGCCGTCGCAATGCGGCATGCTGATATCCAGCAACATGGCATGCGGACGGAACATATCGCACGACTTGATCGCTTGTGCGCCGCTGTAGACCGGCAGACTTTCGTAGCCCTCCTGGGCGAGCGCCGCGCTCACCGCATCGGCGGTATTTTTGTTGTCGTCCACTACCACAACGCGCAGCGTTTCACCGGATGCGATGGTGCGGTGATTCCAATGGAAACACGCGGAAGCGGGCGAATTGTTTAGAACCATAGATAAAGCCTCCCTGATGCCTTGCCCAGCCCAACGCAAACCCCGTTCCATTCTTTTCGAAGCGATTGCCGTGCGTTGCGATGCCCGCTCTTTTCACAAGCTCGCGCAATGGCAGTGTGCGAAACGGCTAATTTCGGCGACTGCGCTAAGTGCGAACGAATCGAGGTGAAATGGCAAGTTGCAATCCCGCAAGTCAATCCGGCATGCACGGTCCACCGTTCGGTGCATGCCAGTAACCAAAGCGGCCTTCGATGAAACACGACGGGTGTGTGACCAGGCGCGTCGTATTTCGGCGCGTTATGCCGCGCTGGTGCAATGCTCCTCGACCCAACCCATCGCGCGCTCCTGCGCGAGCGTGAGCGCTTCATGCTCGTCGACGAAGTTGTCGTCGAAGCGCAGGTCGTGTACGTCGTCTTGAAACGAGCCATCCTGCGCGGGAATAAAGATTCGCGCGTTGGCCACGATTCTTCCGTCGTCGATGCTGGCGCTCGTGCTGATCAGGCAGGACTGAAAAGTGAATTGCATGGCTGACTCCCTTGAGATTCGGTTCGACTGAACGCGGCAACGCAAACGCCGTGCCGTTGGCATTCGGTGAACTAGTGAGAGGGGGAGGGCGATGGGAGCGCCAGGCGTCGGCGCGCGCGGGCGCGACGCGCATCGCGCCGGGGTCGCGGCGGAGGCGGTGGACCGCAAGACATCAAACAGACATCAAACCACGTGCGTGCGCGCCGCAATACGTCGCGCGCACGCGCGGCGGACTATCGCTGAGCGCGAAAGTCGCCGGTTTTCAGGTAGATCGACTGCACTGAAGAACGGGCGCGAACGCGTCGCTCGGCGACGGCGCTGATTCGGCCGTAGCCATCGGAAAATGCGGCCAGCACCCGTTCCGGTTTTGCGCCCGGCGGCAACCAGAACCAGTCTTCCAGCGCGCGTATGGAAACGACGCAATCGGTGGATGTTGCGCCGCGCGTGATGCAGAACGCGACGCCGCTTTTGTCAGGCAAAATGCGCGGCAGTTCGTTAATCGCTTCCATGGCGGATTTCCTCTCTGTACGCGGTGTAAATGATATTGGCACTGAGTCAGCACAAAAAGCAACATCGACGTGATGCGCGCTATTCGTCTGCTATTTCGGGCTCGCGATTTCCATCGGGCGCCATAAGAAGCGCAGGGTCCCGGGCGGCAATCGAGTTCACGAAAGCAGGTTTTGCAAATGAAGCAGGCGCTGCTTCTGCGATATCACGAGCGCATAATTTTCCTCGAGCGCATTGACACGCTCGACCCAATAATGGCGCCCGAGCTTGGGCGCGGAAAGCCGATCGGTTCCTGAAAGAAACCTGACAACGCTTTCGAGGTGCGTCAGGTGCGATTCCGCGAGGAGAGCGGGCAATTTCGAAGGCGTGTGGCCCGAATTATGTTTGTGCTGAAGCGGTGGCGTGCGTTTCATGATATCGACGTTGTTTTTGGGTCCGGCTAACGCGCAATCGGGCGCGGCCGGCAGACACAGCAGTTTGTGTGCCTGAGCCTCTCGCACGCAGGTTTTCCTTTGGCGAATTCGCCGCCCCGCAATGGTTCGATTGCGTCGCTTATCTTCAGCGGCCAAAGTGGGTCCGCCGGTGCGCGTCAGCCTTTGCGCGCCGCCAGGTCGCTCGCATCGGCGGGCAGCGGCGGCGGCGTTTTCCCAAGGCGCGTCATCAGGCGGCGCGCGTCATAGGGCGCTTCGGTTTTCTTGTCGTTGTCGAAATAGCAAAAGACGTCGCGCGCTGCCGGTCTGGACTGCGCGATTTCCGGCGCCATTAAATCTTTCTTCGCCGGCGCCTTGCCGCGGCTCCACGCAAGCAGTCTTTTGGCCCACGCATCGAGTGCCGAATCTTCATAGGCGCCGCCATATTTTTCCGTCGAACCGTGAAGCCGGAAATAGGCGAAATCGGCGGTGACATCTTCGGCATAGGGCCAAGGTTCGGTCGAATGAGAGGTGACGAGGGCGACGCCATAGCGGCGCAGCAGTTCGATGAATGCGGGATCACGAAAGCTCGCGTGCCGCACTTCAATAGCGTGGCGTAGCGGGCGCGTTGCGTCGAAACGCAGGAATGGGGCTTTCACGCGCGCGTCATGGCCCTCGGCGAGCGCCAGTGCGGCGTCGCCATGCTTTGGCAACAGCGCGAGAAAGCGTTCGAGCCGTTCAGCGTCGAAAGAATAATTGGGCGGAAATTGCCATAAGAAAGGCCCGAGTTTTTCATTGAGCGCCAGTACGCCTTGTGCGAAAAAATTCGCGCAGGCAACCGTGGCAGTCTCGTCGCGAAACCGCAGCATATGCGTGAGATACCGCGCTCCTTTCACGCTGAAAACAAAATGCGGCGGTGTTTGCGCGTACCACGACATAAAGCTTGCGGGCGTTTGAAGACTGTAGTGCGTGCCGTTGATCTCGATGGTTTCCACCGCGCGCGAGGCGAAGTCGAGTTCGTTCTTTTGCGGCCATTTTGGGGGATAGAACGTGCCGCGCCAGCCCTCATAACGCCAGCCCGAAATGCCGACATGAATCTGGCCGGTGCCCGATGCGGAAGATGCGTGAGTCATGCGTTGCGCCGAAGTTTTTTCGCTCGTGCGCATCCGCTGTGCCGCGTGGCCATGCTGCGGCGGCATCGCGAAAGGCATATCCCTTGCGCGAGCGGACGGTGAGGCGTCGCGTGACTGAGCATTGGCTGAGCGCGGTCGTCGGGGCAAGAACATGGACGAATTGGAGGCCATCATGGCGCACGAAAAAACGGAAGGGGTCAAGAAGGAACTGAAGGGCATCTGGACCAGGATGGTGGGTGCCGTCACTCGCGACGAAAACAAGAAGCTGGAGGGCGAGGCGCAGATTGTCGAGGGCGACAACCTCAAGGACTACGGCGACCAGAAAGAGAACATCGAAAAGGGCAAGACACGGCCTGGCGATCCGACCAATCTCTGAGCGGCCGCTTCAGGCCCGCTTCAAACCTTAAGCGCCATTCGACGATTCGACGCTTCACTGCCGCGTGCGAAGGCGCACTGAATCCGACTGGAGGTTCCCATGAAGGCCGTTGTATTCCACGACGTCGGCGACATTCGCCTTGATACGGTGCCCGATCCCATGATCGAACGCCCGGAGGATGCGGTCGTGCGCATCACTTCGAGCGCGATTTGCGGCACCGACCTGCACATGGTGCGCGGCACGCTGGGCGGTATGAAGCCGGGCACGATACTGGGCCACGAAGGCGTGGGTATCGTCGAAGAATTTGGCCGCAACGTGCGCAATTTGCGGCGCGGCATGCGCGTGCTCATTCCGTCGACGATCTCGTGCGGCGCGTGTTCTTATTGCCGGTCGGGCTATACGGCGCAATGCGACGTTGCGAACCCTAACGGCGCGCAAGCCGGCACCGCGTTTTTCGGCGGACCGGGTGCGACTGGGCCGTTCAACGGATTGCAGGCCCAATACGCACGCACGCCGTTCGCGCATGCCAGCCTCGTGCCGTTGCCCGACGATCTGGACGACGATCGCGCCATCCTGCTTTCCGATATCTTTCCCACCGGTTGGTTCGGGGCACAGCTCGCCGAGGTGCGCGAAGGCAACGTGGTTATCGTGTACGGTGCTGGCCCGGTCGGACTCTTTGCGATCGCCAGCGCGCGCTTGATGGGCGCTGGGCGCATCATCGCCGTGGATCGGGTCGCGTCGCGGCTCGACATGGCGCGTGCGCTGGGCGCAGAGGCCATCAACTTCGCGGAAGAAGATCCCGTTGAAGCGATCATGGAGTTGACCAACGGCGTTGGCGCGGACCGCGTGATCGACGCGGTGGGGGTGGACGCGGTGCGCGCGCAGCGGGACGCAAGCGGCGAATCGCAACAGTTCGACGAGGAGGTGCGTGAGATCACGCAAGGACGCGCCCCCGGCAACGACGGGCCGTGGCAACCCGGCGACGGTCCTTCGCAAGTGCTGCGCTGGGCCATGAAAACGGTGGCGAAGGCGGGCACGATCGGCGTGATCGGCGTGTATCCGCCCAACGACCGGTTCTTTCCGTTGGGCGAGGCAATGAATCGCAATCTCACGCTCAAGATGGGCAACTGCAACCATCGAACGATCATTCCCAAGCTGGTCGAACTCGTGCGCGAGGGCGGCTTCGATCCGCTCGGCGTGTTGACGCAACGCGAGCCGCTGACCAACGTGATCGACGCGTATAAAGCGTTCGATGCGCGCGAACCGGGTTGGATCAAGGTGAAGCTGGAACCGTAAGGATCGCGCCGAAAAGGTGGAATGCGAAGCGCTGCGGCGGGAATCTTCCGCAGCGCCGGAATTGCTAAGCAAACCTAAGCACCAAGATCGTCCTTGCCGCGCGGTGCTTCCTCCGGGTCGACGTCGGGGTCCACCTTGTCATGCTCGGGGACGTAAGGGCCTTGCTCGGGATGGTCCTTGCCTTTGGCCAGCAGCGTCGAATCCATGTTGCCATGCGGACGTTGCTCCACGGTGCCGTCGTCGTGTACCGTGACATCGTCGCCATCCTGCTTCGTGGCGCGGCGAGCGTCGGCGCGTTCGACCGGGTCGGAAGGTTCGTTGTTGTCGGGCGTGCTCATGAAGTTCTCCAATGGGGTTGACGCTGCATAGGGCGCATCGCGCGTGCCGCAGTGGCGTTCGACAATGGCGCTTGCCTGAGCGAATTCCCCAACAACTTCGCATGGCACGAACGAAACAGGAGCAAAAAAAAGCCCATCGACGATGGGCTCGAACTCTCGCTAACGCAAGAGGCTGAGGAAACGGTTTTAGCGCAGCACGCGTGGGGGCTTGGCTGCGCTTTTTGCACGGGCTGTGCCTGGGCGCGCAATGCCGGAATTACGAATTATTACCGCGTTGGCGTAAAGCGCCGATAAGCGGCCGAATCGTCCACTTCAGGCTCTTTAGTAAACGGTATGGGAATTAGTAGCGATTGGCGATCAATGCGTATTTTGGCAAGCGTATGGAATACTTCACGCGCCCCATTCGGCTGGCCGGCAAATTATTTTGCTAAAAAAATGCGCATTCACGTAAAGTCATGGAACTTGTTGCCGTAATTGGAGTTAAGCAGGCTTCGGCATTGGATATCGACCTGTGCGAATGCCGGAGCGAACGCCGCTTCACCGCATCTTATGGACCATGAATAGCCTTTTGCAGCCGCACGCGAATAACGACGAATACGCGCTTCTCCTTCAAAGCATAACGCGATATGCGATTTACATGCTCGATATCGACGGCTTTGTCGCGACATGGAATTCCGGCGCGGAGAAAAAGAAAGGCTACCGGGAAGGCGAAATACTGGGGCGCCATTTCTCGTGCTTTTACCGGCGCGAGGATCGCCTGAACCAGATTCCCGCGCGCAATCTGCATGTGGCGCGCACGAAGGGACGGTACGAAGCCTATGGCTGGCGGCTCAGGAAAGACGGATCGGCGTTTCGCGCGCATGTCGTGATCGACGCGCTGCGCAACGCGCGCGGCGAGGTGTTCGGCTTCGCCAAGATCACGCGCGACTGCACCGACCTGGGCGCATTCGACGCCGCGCTTTTCGAGCAGGAGGACGTGAGCCGCGCCGCCGTGCCCGGAGCGGACTGCGCCATGTACATGCTCGATATCGACGGCATTGTTTCGCACTGGAGCGCGAGCGGGCGAATGTCGAGCGGCTATCTGCGCGATGAAGTGGTCGGCCGGCATTTTCGCGCTTTTTACACGCCCGAGGATCAGGCGAACGGGTTGCCCGAGCGCGTGCTGGAGACCGTGCAGAACGAGGGCCGCTTCGAGGGCGACGGCTGGTGCGTGCGCAAGAACGGCGAGCGTTTCTGGTCGCACGTCGTCATCGAGCCGATCATTCATGCGGGCGGCGAACTGTTCGGTTACGCGGTCGTCACGCAGGACCGCACCGAAGCACGCCGAATCCAGCAGCAGTCGTTCGATCACGAGCGGCGCTTTCGCATGCTCGTGGAAGGCGTGACGGATTACGCGATCTATATGCTCGATACGCAAGGCCGGGTGTCGAACTGGAATGCGGGTGCGCAGCGCGCCAAGGGCTACGAGGCCGAAGAGATCGTCGGCCGGCATTTCTCGATCTTCTATTCCGAAGACGCGCGGGCGCGCGGCGCACCCGAGAGCGGGCTGCGTCAGGCGCGCGAAACCGGCAAGTTCGAGGCGCAAGGGTGGCGTCTGCGCAAGGACGGCGGCCGGTTCTGGGCGCACGTGGTCATCCAGCCCATCTATGACGATGCGGGCGAACTCTTCGGCTATGCCAAGATCACGCGCGACCGCACCGAACAGCGCGAAACGGCGCTTACGCTGGAAGCCACGCGGCAGAACCTCGATCTCGCGCTCGACAACATGCGTCAGGGCTTGTGCCTGTTCGACCGGCAGGTGCGTCTCGTGATGGCGAATCGTCAGTTTTCGCTGCTGTTCGACATGCTGGAGGCGCCCGCGGCGGGCACGCGCCTGAGCGCGCTGCTGGGCCGCATCGGCAAGCAGCTTCGCGGCCAGACGCCGAAGCGCGCGGCGCTCGCGGCGCAGTTCCGGCGTGTGATATCGGCCAGTGCGACGCCGGACGTCGCCACCGAAATCAACCTTGCGGGCCGCATCGTTTCGGTGACTACGCGCCGGCTTTCCCACGGCGGCTGGGTTTCCACGCTCGAAGACGTCACGCAGCGGCACGCGGCGGAACAGCAGGTCCGCCATCTGGCGCTGCACGACCCGCTTACCGACTTGCCCAACCGGTTCGCGTTTCAGGCCAACCTTCAGCACCGGCTCGCCGACGCGAGGCGCCGCCAGCCGTTCTGCCTGCTGTATCTCGATCTCGACCGCTTCAAGGCCGTCAACGATACCTTCGGGCATCACTCGGGCGACGAGTTGCTGCGGGCGGTCGCGCGGCGGCTTTGCGCGAGCGTGCGCGAGGGCGATCAACTGGCGCGTCTTGGCGGCGACGAATTCGCCATCATTCTCGACACGCCGCGCGGCGTGGACGACGCGAAGTCGCTGGCCGCGCGATGCATCGAAATGCTTGCGAGGCCCTTCGTGCTGAGCCGGGGCGAAGCGTCCATCGGGGCGAGCATCGGCATCGTCGAACTGCCGTGCGGCGTGAACGATGCCGACAAGGCGTTGGAGCGCGCGGACCTCGCGCTCTATGCGGCGAAGGCCGTGGGCCGCAACGGCTATCGCGTTTTCGAAGGCGGCATGCACGACGCCGCCAGCGAGCGCAACGAGCTGGAATTCGAATTGCAGCGCGCCATACATGCGGGAAGTCTGCGAATCCACTATCAGTTGATCGTGGACGGGTTGTCCGGCATCCCCACGGCGTGCGAGGCGCTGCTGCGCTGGCCGCATCCGCAGCACGGCAATATTCCGCCGTCACGGTTCATTCCGCTCGCGGAAGAACGCGGGCTGATGCCGGAACTGGGCGCGTGGGTGCTGCGCCGCGCCTGCGTGGACGCCGTGCGATGGCCGGTGCCGCTGCGACTGCACGTGAACGTTTCCGCCGCGCAGGTCACGCGCATCGACTTTGTCGATACCGTCGTGCAGGCCATTCGCGAGTCGGGGTTGCCGGCTTCGCGGCTGGAGATCGAGATCACGGAAACGGCGCTGCTCGAATCGTCGGAAACCCTGCGCTCCGTGCTGAATTCGCTGCGTGCGCTCGGTATCGGCATTGCCATGGACGACTTCGGGACCGGTTATTCGTCGCTGAGTCTGCTGCGCGATTTTTCGTTCACGAGCATCAAGATCGACCGAAGTTTCGTGCGCGACGTGGAAGAAAGCCGCAAGTCGCGCGCGATCGTTCGCTCCATCGTCGGTCTCTGCAAGGACCTCGATATTCCGGTGATTGCGGAAGGCGTCGAGACCGAGGCGCAGCGCGAGATTCTGGTGCGCGAGGGCTGCACCGAGTTGCAAGGGTTTCTCTTCGCGCGGCCGGTGCCGCCGGCCGAGCTGGCGCGAGCGCTGCGAGGCGGCGCGGCCTGACGAGCGCAGGCTGGGCCGGCGGGTTCGATGCCGGGTCGCCGCTCGCCCATCACGGGGCGCACGCGGGGAAGCGGCGCGGCGAGTTTCAAAGCCTTTCCAGAACAATCCGCAAAATATTTTGTTCCGAAAAAAGATCACGTAGAATGATCCATATCAGGATCATTGATCCGTATGCGGAACAAAAAGCCGCGAGGCCGAGCACGAAAAGTCATGCGCCGTGCTGCCTTGCTGGAGACCAAGGCTCGCCACCGGCGACGCTCGTCCTTCGCCCCGAAGATGAAAAACCTCACCCTGAACGCCCGGATCGCCGCGATCATTCTCTTTCTCGCCCTGTTGCTGATCGCCACCGGCGCCATCGGCATCGCGGGCATGTCCACGAGCAACCGCGCGCAGCGCGAAGCCTATGGCGTGTACTACGCGTCGGCGGTCACGCTCGGCAAATCGAATACGGCGATGTCGCGGGCGCGCTTCGGCCTGGATTGGGCCATCGCCAATCCGCAGTCGCCGCAGCTCGGCGTTCAGCTCGACCGCGCGAGCGCGCTGCTTGCCGATTCCGACGCGTGGTGGCAGCGCTTTCGCGCCTTGCCGAAATCGGCCGAACTGGCGGCGCTTACCGACGACCTCGACGCGAAGCGCGGCGCCGTGCGCCGCGACGGCATCGACCGCTTGATCGCCGCGATCCGCCGCGGCGACACCGGCTGGATGGACGCGCAACGCGCGCAGCAACTCATCGGCCTCTACACGGCGATGAACACGAGCCAGGGCGCGCTTGAACGCTGGCTCGACCAGCAGTCCGACGCGGCCGCGCAGCGTTCGGACGCGCGCTTTCATACGATGCTCGCAATTTGCGCGGCCAGCATCGCGCTCGCGCTCACCGCGTCGTTCTTCGGTTGGCGGGCTTTGCGGCGCGCCATCATGACGCCGCTCGGTTCGGCCATGCGCCAGTTCGAAGCCATTGCGGCGGGCGACCTGACGACGCGCGTGGAAATTCGTTCGAACGACGAAATGGCGACGTTGCTGCGCTCGCTCGCGCAGATGCAGGCGAGCCTTGCCGCGACGGTGTCGGCGGTGCGCTCGGGATCGCAAGCCATCGCGGGCGCGACGCAGCAAATCGCCGCCGGCAATCAGGACCTGTCGCAGCGCACCGAGGAACAGGCCGCTTCGCTGAGCGAGACGGCGTCCGCCATGGAGCAGCTCACGGCAACCGTTCAGCAGAACTCCGCGAACGCGGGCCAGGCGAGCGAGCTTGCGCGCAGCGCGGCGCAACTGGCCGGTCGCGGGCGCGAGGCCGTGGGCACGATGATCGAGACCATGCGGGCGATCCATACCGGCTCGGCGCGCATGACCGGCATTATCGGCACGATCGAGGGCATTGCGTTTCAGACCAACATTCTCGCGCTGAACGCGGCGGTGGAAGCCGCGCGAGCGGGCGAGGAAGGGCGCGGCTTCGCCGTGGTCGCGGGCGAGGTGCGCAGCCTCGCGCAACGCTCGGCCACGGCGGCCCGCGAGATCGGCGCGCTGATCGCCGAGGCGACCGCGCGCGTGGAAGCGGGCGCCGGGCTGATCCAGGATACCGGCGCGACGATGGCCGAGATCGACGCGGCCATCGCCGGCGTCACGCATATCGTCGCCGGGATTGCGCAGGCTTCGGGCGAACAGAGCCAGGGCATCCAGCAGGTCGGGCTGGCGATCACGCAGATGGACGAGGTGACGCAGCAAAACGCCGCGCTCGTGGAAGAAAGCGCGGCGGCGGCTTCCGCGCTTGCCGGCCAGGCGCATACGTTGCGCGAGCTGACGGCCGCGTTCAGGATGGAGCGTGGCGTTGCTTGAGCGCCAATGCGAGCGTGGCCGCCGCCGCGAGCGCGAGAAACGGGAAACCGACGAGTCCCGTCAACGTGAGATCAATCGACACCGACGACGTATAGAGCGCCTGGCAAGCGGCGAGCACCAGCGAGGCGCGTTCGCCGTGCGCGCCGGCGGCCTGCACGGCGGCGTCGGATTGCTGCGAGGGCGGCGCATTGCTGCCGGGCGCGGCGCGGCGGGTTGGAACGGAGCTTCGGTGCATCGGAGGTTCGGGCGCGGTGAAGGACGCCCAATCTTCGCGCGCTGCCTGTTGGCCGGAATGACAATGTTGCGTCAATTCCTGCCGTAGCAGGTCGCGCCCATGCCGTCGTTGCGTTCCTGCGTGCGCCCGATCGAAGGGTTCGGGAAAGCTGCGCGAAAGCGCGGTCGGGGGAACTGGGTTCGGTTTCTCTCGCACCTTCCGGCTTTGCGAGGCGCGTGGCGCGGTTAGTCTGTCGACATCCCGCATCACGCCCGCGCGACGGCTTTGAAAGCCGGTCGCGTCTTTACCGGACGCCTCATGACGCCCAACGCGCTCAACTTTTCCGGCGGCCCTGGCGCCTTGCCGGCCACCGTGCTCGACGAAACGCGCGACGCGATCGTCGCGCTGCCCGAAACCGGGCGCTCCGTGCTGGGCATGAGCCATCGCTCGGCGTGGTTCCTCGGTCTGCTCGACGAAGCCGAACGCAATATCCGCGCATTGCTCGGCCTGCCCGAGCGCTATGCCATTTCGTTTCTGCAAGGCGGCAGCAGTCTGTTGTTCGCGACGATTCCGATGAACTTCGCGACGCGTGCGTTCGCGCCGCCCGAATATGTGAACTCGGGCTATTGGAGCCGCCGCGCCAGCGCCGAGGCGCAACGTACCGCCGCGTGCCGCATCGCATGGGACGGCGCGCCAACGGGCTTTAGCGAGTTGCCGGCTTTGCAACAGCTTGCCGTTGCGCCGAACGCGGCCTATCTGCATTACGTGTCGAACGAGACGGTGGAAGGCCTGCAATTCGGCGATGGCGAAGCACGGTCGGCGGTGCCGCTGATCGCGGATATGTCGTCGGACTTTCTTTCCCGGCCGCTTGCCGCCGAGCGTTTCGCCATGATTTACGCGCACGCGCAAAAGAATCTGGGCCCGGCGGGCGTGACCGTCGCGCTGATCGACCGCGCCTTGCTCGAACGCATTCCGCCGAATCTGCCGCATATGCTCGACCTGCGCACGCAGATCGAACATCGCTCGAATTACAACACGCCGCCGGTATTTGCGATCTATGTGCTCACGCTGGTCACGCGCTGGCTGCGCAACGAGATTGGCGGTCTTGCCGCGATGCAGCGCATCAACGAAGCCAAGGCGCAGCGTCTTTACGGCACGCTCGACGCCATGCGCGAGGTCGTCAAGGTGCATGCGGCGGCGCCGTGGCGCTCGCGCATGAACGCGGCGTTCACGTTCGGCGACGCGCGGCTCGACCGCGCATTCATCGCCTGCGCGAACGCGCGCGGCATGGCCGGTCTCGAAGGGCATCGTTCGCTTGGCGGGCTGCGCGCTTCGCTCTACAACGCGGTCACGCTCGAAGCCGTCGACGTCCTGTGCGAAACGCTGATCGAATTTGGACGCCGCCATGCCTGAGTCTCGCGACGACAATCCCAACCCGAGTGCCGCGGCGGATGCCGGCGCGAAGTCCGCGGCCGTGGCGGAGCGCATCGAAGACCTGGCGCGCGCCCTGGACGCGGCGCCGCTCGACGCGGGTCTGCATGCCCGCATGCTCGCCGCCGCGCACGAACTGGCGCTGGCGGCGTTCGCGATGCTCGGCGAGGCGCCGCGCGAACAGTTGGCGCTCGTGCTTTACAACGTGGCCACGGTCTATGCGATCAAGGGACGGCGCGAAGCGGCGATCCGCTGGTATCGGCATACGCTCGACATCGACGCCGGGCTGGCCATTGCGCATCAAAATCTCGCGGTGGCGCTCGAACGCGAAGGACAGCGCGAAGCGTCGGCGTTTCATCGCGAGCGGGCGTATCGGTTGCAGCGGGTTTTCGTCGACGGCGCGCTCGGCGAAGAGCAGCGCCGCGTTCTGATTCTTGGCGCGGGAAAGGGCACGGGCAACGTTCCCATCGACACGCTGCTTTCCCGGCAGACGACCGCGCGAATCCGCTATGCCATCGACTACGCCGGGCAAGCCGAGGACGCGCAACTGCCGCCTTATGATCTCGTGTTCAACGGCATTGGCGACCCGGATATCGCCGCGCCGCTTGCCGCGCGGCTCGCGCGTTTTTCGGCTGCGTGCGAGCGCCCGGTGCTCAACCGGCCCGAGGCGATCGAGCGCACGCATCGCCACAAAACGGCGGCGCTGCTGGCGGACCTGGACGACGTGATCGTGCCGCCGTGCGTGCGTCTCGACGCGCGTCCCGCAAGCGCCGAAGCGTTGGCGAGCCAGCTCGCGAAATCGGGCGTTGCGTTTCCGGTTTTGATGCGCCCGCTCGCGATGCACGGCGGCGACAATCTCGAACGCCATGCGTCGCTCGACTCGCTCTGGCGCGCGATTGTCGATCGGGACGCGCCTTGCTATCTCAACGCGTTTTACGACTTTCGCAGCCCCGACGGTTATTACCGCAAATATCGCGTGATTTATGTCGACCGCGAAGCGTATCCATACCATCTCGCGATATCGCCGCACTGGATGGTCCATTATTTTTCGGCGGGAATGCTCGAGGCGCAATGGAAACTCGACGAGGAACGCCGCTTTCTCGCCGATCCATCGGCCGCGCTCGGCAAGCGCGCCAGCAACGCGATTGCGGCCATCGGGCGGCGGCTCGATCTTGAATACGGCGGTGTCGATTTCACGCTCACGCCGAAGGGCGAAGTGCTGGTTTTCGAAGCGAACGCCACCATGCTCACGCACGGCGAAGCCGTGACAGGGCCGCTCGCGCACAAAAATGCGTACGTCGGCAGGATTATCGAAGCGTTTGAAAAGATGGTGCGCGCGCGATTGCTTCGATAACGGCTTGCAGCGAACCGCCGATGCCGTCGATAAACCGCGGCATGGCATTTTCTCAGGGAGGTACCGGACATACCATTACGCGAGGTTGCCTTGTTAGCGGCTTGCCGCGTTGAAACAATGTGCGCGCATCAACACACAGGGTTTATTCAACGAGGAGACCGGCGATGCGCATAGCGTTCCTGCATACGATCGACGACAACCCGCGCATTTTCGAGGCCGCCGCCGGGCAGCTCGGTTTGCGGGCCGTCGATTTTCTCCATGAAGTGCGGCCGCATCTTCGCGAGGCGGTTCAGCAAGCGGGTGCCATGCCCGCCGACGTGAAAGAGGAAACGCGCCGCTGCATCCGCGAGTTGGCCGCGCGGGCGCACGCCGTGGTCGTGACTTGCGCCACGCTCGGTGCGGCTCTCGAAGAAACAGAAAGTACCGGAGCCATTGTGAGAGCCGATGTGGCGTTGGCATCGGCGGCGGGCAAGGCCAGCGGGAAAGTCGTGGTGCTGTGCGCGGTGGAATCGGCCGTGGAGCCGAACCGGCAACTCTTCGCGCGGCATGCGAGCCCCACGGTCAGCTCGGTGGAAGTCATTCATGTCGAAGCGGTGTGGACGCTGGTTCGCAACGGCGAACTCGACGCGTGCTTCGCGGCCCTTGCCGCCGCCACGCATGCCGCTTATGAGAACGGCGCCGCGCGGGTTGCCTATGCGCATCCGTGGATGGCGCCGGCCGCGCGTCTCGTGCGCGAGGACCGGCAGCCGCTCGACAGCGCCCGCGCCGCGTTGCGTGCGGTGATGGAACGCAGCGGCAAAGGGAGCGCGTAGTGGGTGAGCGCAATACGTGCGCAATACGTGCGTAATACGTGTATATCCGTGCGCATGATACGTGCGCATAGGTGCGCGTCGAAGTTGCGCATATTGGATTGCGATTCGGGCCACGCGTTAAGGCAGCGAGTTAAATCGACACGGCTGTGAATTCGTATCGTCGTGTCAAGAATTCGTCATTGATTCGAAAGAGAAGGCCGGTTCGCTCTCGTTCGCTATGCCGCGCATCGGGAAATATTCAGGTAGACGCTGTAACCAGGAAGCGCAGAATGACGAATTAAGGTTCTTACGGCATGCCCGCCGGAACCAGGACGCTTCCGCCATGAGCCAAACGCTCCATTTTTCCTGCACGATGTGCGGCAAGTGCTGCCACGACTTGCGATTGCCGCTGAGCGTCGACGAAGCCATTGGCTGGCTCGGCAACGGCGGCAAAGTCGAATGCTTTTGCGAAGCGATCCCGTGGCCGCTGGAGCCTGCCGCCGACGATCTGCCCGCGCGCCACAAGCGGCGGCGCTCGTTTGCGGCGCGCAGCGGCAAGCTGCCGGTGAGGGTGATCGTCAATCTGGTGGCTTCGTATGAAGGCGCGTGTCCGTTCTTGCAGGCGGACCTGCGCTGCGGCGTGTACGAGACGCGTCCGCGCGTGTGCCGCATTTATCCGGCGGAAGTCAATCCGTTTGTCGAACTCGACCCCGCGAGAAAGGCGTGCCCGCCCGAAGCGTGGAGCCCGGAAAACCGTGTTCTCGCGCGCGGCGGCGTGATTGTCGATGCGCAAATCGCGGCGCTTGCCGCGCAGTCGCGAGAAGCCGACGCGCAAGACGCGAGCGTGAAAGCGGCGCTCTGCGCGAGTCTCGGCATATCGACGGCCGCATTGTCGAACGAGGGCTTCGCCATTCACTCGCCGGATCGCGATGCGTTGTATCGTGCGTTGCGCGCCGCGCGCGAGTCGGGCTTGCGCGCAGCGGACTTGCACGACGAGCCGGACGCGATGCAGTGGTCGTTCGCGAGCAACCGGGCGCCCACGCGAACCGTGCTGGAAGAGATCGGCGCGAACGTCACGCCGTTGCAGGATAACGCCACGAATGCATGCCGTTATCTGGGCTTTCATGCGGACCAGTGAAACGGCAAGCGCAAAGCATTCAAACACCCGGGCGCGAAACCCTCGCTCATTCCTTGCGACGGTTTCGCGCCCGCAGCCTTGTTTGGATGCTCAATACGGCGAGTTACGCGGCCGCATTGCCCACGACGAATTCGAACTCACCCACGCCTTCCACGCCGCCGCTCACGCGGTCGCCGCGCTGCAAGGCGCCCACGCCCGCGGGCGTGCCCGTGAAGATGACGTCGCCGGGCATCAGTTCGATGGACTGCGAAACATAGCTCACGATCGACTCGACCGGCCAGATCATGTCGCGAAGATCGCCTTGTTGCCGAATCTCGCCGTTCACCGACAACCAGATTTTTCCCGCGCTGGGATGGCCGATCTCCGAAGCGGGGCGAATGGCCGAGACCGGTCCCGACTGGTCGAAGCCCTTGGCCCAATCCCACGGGCGCCCGAGTTTTTTCGCTTCCGCTTGCAGGTCGCGACGAGTCAAATCGACGCCGACCGCATAGCCCCACACGTGTGAGAGCGCTTCCGATTCGGGGATATTGAGGCCGCGCCCCGAAATGGCAATGACCAGTTCGATTTCGTGGTGCAGGTCCGAAGTCAGCGGCGGATAAGCAATCGTGCCTTGCGCGGCAACGACGGCGTCGGCGGGCTTGCCGAAGAAGAACGGCGGCTCGCGGTTCGGATCGCCGCCCATCTCGCGGGCGTGGTCGGCGTAGTTGCGCCCGACGCAGTACACGCGTCGAACGGGAAAGCGCGCGTTGCTGCCGGCGATTTCGATCGAAGGTGTTTTCGGCGGATCAAAAGAATAGGTTGTCATGCTGGCTGCCTTGGTGGGTCGTATGCGGATCGTGTTCGTAGCGATAAGTCGAAAGCTCACGCGCTGTGCGTGTGACCCGAGATTAACAAGGCGGCCGGCCGCGAAATGGGATGCTGATCGGGTTTTCCAGGACACATCTACGCCGGCGGATCGGCGAGATCCCGGCAAGTCTTGCGGTATTCCCTCGGCGTGAGCCCGAGCCGCGCATGGAAGCGGCGCGCGAAATAGCCTTCGTCGCGAAAGCCCACGGCGCGTGCGACTTCGGCGATGGGCAGCGCCGTTTCGGCCAGCAGCGACTGCGCGTGGGAAATGCGCCGCTCGGTGACGAGTTCGGTGAAAGTCTGGCCCGTTTCCTTGCGGATGATGTGCGAGAGATAGTTGGGCGTCAGGGCGATTTTGGCCGCCGTGCTCGCCAGCGTGAGATCGGGCTTCGAAAGATTTCCGCTCAAATGCCGGATCGCGCGGCGCAGCCCCGGCGACTGGCTGACGCGCTCCACGCTCGACTTTTGCAGCGCGTGGAGGGCTTCGGCTTGCGCGGCGCACGCAAGCCCGATCAATTGAAGCAGATAGCCGCGCAGCAGTATCGCCGAGCCGAATCCGCGGTTGCGGTCCGCTTCGAGCATGCTGGCGGCAAGGGTCGCGGCCGTGCGCCGATCCTCGCCGTGCAGCACGAAATCGACACGCTCCTGAAACCGGAAGGGCGCGAACTCCGCCGTGCCGGGCACGAAGGCGTCGTCGGCGTCCGCAAGCCCGGACTCCATGTCGGGGCGGAGAAACGAGCGCGCGAAGTTGATGACGATAAAGCGCGCGCCTTCGGGATGCGGAATCAAATGCGTCTGAAACGGCGCGACGAACGCGATGGCGCCTTCGGGAAACGGCCGGTTGGCGCCGCCGATCAACTGCGTGGTGTCGCCTTTCAGATTCAACTGAATCTGGAAATACGCGTGGCGGTGCGGCTCCACGATGGCGGGCCGCGCGGTCTGCTCGCGAATATAGAAGTCCAGTCGGTCGCTACGCTGGCTCATGCCGTACGTGCGAGGAAAAGCGTTGGAAGCCATGCGAGCTGACGATGAAGCGCGGCGGAATTGCCGCGTAGCTTACTACAGCGCGAGGCGGCATGAAGGGGCCATGAAGCGGCCATGAAGCGGCATGAAGCGCCGCGAAGTGCGCCGAAGCCGGCTGCGACTCGGCGGCGGTTAACGCAACGGGCGGCGCGACGCGGCGCGGCGTTGTTCGCGCTGCATCGTCACGCTGTTCAAGCCAGCAGGTTCGCGGCCGGTGCGGGCTGCTCGAGTCCCACGGCCAGCACCGCGTCGCGTTTTTGCAGGAGATGGCTGCGGAGAATCGCGGCAAGACGCTTGCCGTCGCGCGCATCGAGCGCTTCGAGCATGTCGTTGTGGTCGTGAATTGCGCGGTCCCATTTCGAAGGCGCGAAATTCGAACGGAACCGCAGCGCCTGCAAGCGCCGGTTCACCGAAACATACGTCTGCCGCAGCGCCGAATTGCGCGCCGCCTCGTTGATCTTGTCGTGGATCGCCTGGTTGCGGCTGTAATAGCCGGGCAGATCGTTTTGGGCGCGGCACGCCAGCATCGCGTAATGGAGCGCCTTGATCTCCGCGATTTCCTCCGCCGTGATGCGCTCGCAGGCCAGTTCGCCCGAAAACGCTTCGAGCCCGCTCATCAGCTCGAACATCTCGCGCAGTTCCGCCTCCGACATCGTGTAGACGGACGCGCCCCGATTGGGCGAAATCACGATCAAGCCTTCCGCCGCCAGCACCTTGAACGCCTCGCGCAACGGCGTGCGCGAAATGCCGAGCATCTCGCACAGCTCGCGTTCGTTGAGCTTGCTGCCCGGTTCGATGACGCCTTCGACGATAAAGCGGCGCAGATGATCCACCACCGTGTCGTGAAGCCGTTGACGTTCGACGGGCGGAATCGTCACGCCGGTCTTTGCTCCCGCAAGTGCGTCATTTTGCATACAAAAAACGAAAAGAGTTCTTTCAGTCATTTTATCCGATGCGGATTTTTGCGGCAATTTACACCGCCACGGCGGGTATACCCAGGTCGAAAAGCATTTGCCGCCGCCTGCCGCGAGTCGTATAGTTTTTTGAATGCAAAATTCAAACGGAGAGGACAATGCTCAAACTTGACTTTCATCCTGCTGGGCGGCACTTCCTGCAAATTCCCGGTCCGAGCCCCGTTCCCGACCGCATTCTCCGCGCGATGAGCTATCCGACCATCGACCATCGCGGGCCGGAATTCGGTGCGCTCGGGCTGCGGGTGCTCGACGGCATCAAGAAAATCTTCAAGACGCAGCAGCCGGTGGTGATTTACCCGGCTTCGGGCACGGGCGCGTGGGAAGCGGCGCTGACGAATACGTTGAGCCCCGGCGACACCGTGCTGATGTACGAGACGGGACACTTCGCGACGCTCTGGAAAAAGATGGCCGAAAGTCTGGGCCTGAAGCCGGAATTCCTGGGCTTGCCCGGCATCGAGGGCTGGCGCCGCGGCGTGCAGGCCGACCTGATCGAGAAGCGCTTGCGCGAGGACAGCGGGCACGCGATCAAGGCGGTCTGCGTCGTGCATAACGAAACGTCCACCGGCGTGACTTCCGATATCGCGGCGGTGCGGCGCGCGATGGACGCGGCGGGCCATCCGGCGCTGTTGCTCGTCGACACCATTTCGGGGCTCGCCAGCGCCGATTACCGCCACGACGAATGGGGCGTGGACGTCACGGTGTCCGGCTCGCAGAAAGGCTTGATGCTGCCGCCCGGCATCAGCTTCAACGCCGTCTCGGCCAAGGCGCTGGCCGCCAGCGCGAGCGCCCGCCTGCCGCGCAGCTTCTGGGGCTGGGGCGAGATCATCGAAATGAACAAGAGCGGCTACTGGCCGTACACGCCGAACACGAATCTGCTCTACGGCCTGGCGGAAGCGCTCGACATGATTCTCGACGAAGGGCTCGACAACGTATTCGCGCGCCATCAGCGGCTGGCCGAAGCGTGCCGGCGAGCGGTGCGCGCGTGGGGCCTGGAGATTCAATGCGCCGATCCCGCGGTCTACAGCCCGGTGCTCACGGGCGTCATGACGCCCGAGGGCGTGGACGCCGACGTGGTGCGCAAGATCATCTACGAACGCTTCGACATGTCGCTCGGCACGGGCCTCGGCAAGGTGAAGGGACGCATGTTCCGCATCGGCCACCTGGGCGACTGCAACGATCTCACGCTGATGGCGACGCTCGCGGGCTGCGAAATGGGCTTGCGGATTGCCGGCGTGGGCGTGGCCGAAAGCGGTCTGCCCGCCGCGATGGACTATCTCGCGGCGCAGTCGAATGTCGTGCAACTGAAGGCCGTGGCGTAGCGTCGTTCGCGGCGCGCGCGGTCGCCGGGCTGGGCGCGAACCTGCGAGCAGATTTACCGCCACGGCTTGCGCACCGGGCGCATCACCCGCAACCCCCGCACCAAACGCATTACCGCACCAAACGCATCACCCGCATTACCCGCACCAAACGTATCACCCGCTTCGAACGGCGCACAGAACGCCGTGCCTCGCACGCGGTATTTCCCGTGGTTCTGCGCATCACAAATACGGAGACAGACGATGAAACGGTATCGCCCGACGAGTGCGACTAGCATCGTGCTCGTAATGCTGTGCGTCATGTATTTCATCACCTATCTGGATCGCGTCAACGTCAGCACGGCGGCGGTCGGATTCGGTAAGGAGTTCAAACTATCCCATACCGAGGTCGGGCTGGTGTTTTCCGCCTTCGCCTATCCTTATCTCGTGTTCCAGATCATCGGCGGCTGGGTCAGCGACCGGTTCGGCGCGCGGCGCACGCTGCTGTTTTGCGGCGCGCTCTGGGGTTTTGCCACGCTGATGACGGGCATGGCAGGCGGCCTCGCGTCGCTGCTGGTGGCGCGGCTGCTGCTCGGTTTCGGCGAAGGCGCGACGTTCCCGGCGGCCACTTCCGCAATGGCGCGCTGGGTCGCGAAAGAGCGGCGCGGCTTCGCGCAAGGCATCACGCATGCGGCTTCGCGCATCGGCAACGCCATCGCGCCGGCCGCCATCATCCTCATTCTTTCGCACTACGGCTGGCGCGCATCGTTCTATTGCTGCGCGGCGATCAGCCTCGTGTGGGTCGTGGTCTGGTCGCTCACGTTCACCGAAAACCCGAAGGATCACCCGCGCATCACGGCGGAGGAACTCGCGATCCTGCCGCCGCCCAAGGAGCGGGCCGCGAACGTGCCGTGGGGCGCCCTGTTTCGCCGCATGCTGCCCGTGACCGTCGTCTATTTCTGTTATGGCTGGACCTTGTGGCTGTTCCTGAGCTGGATTCCGCAATACTTTCTCCATAGCCAGCACGTGCAATTGCAGAAGTCGGCCATCTTCTCTTCGGTGGTGTTCTTTTCGGGCGTGATCGGCGACACGCTGGGCGGCCTCGTGACCGACTGGCTCTACGAACGAACCGGCAGCCTGAAGCGCGCGCGAAGCTGGATGGTGTCGATCTGCATGCTCTGCACGCTCGCCGCGCTCATTCCGCTGATGTTCACGCACGACCTCTATATTTCGATCGCGTGCCTCGCCTCGGGGTTTTTCTTCGCCGAGATGACCATCGGCCCGATGTGGGCGATTCCGATGGACATCGCGCCGCAATACTCGGGCACGGCAAGCGGGATGATGAATACGGGCTCCGCGCTGGCCGCGATCATTTCGCCTGTGGTGGGCGGCTATCTGATCGACCAGTCGGGCAACTGGCAACTGCCGTTTGCGGGCAGCATCCTGCTGATGGCCGTGGGCGTCGTGCTGGCGTTTCGCATGCAGCCCGAAAGCCGCTTCACGCACGGCGTGGAAAGCAGCGAAGTGGCGGCGCCGCTGGGAGCGCAGCGATGAGCGAAGGCGATATCGGCATGAACGCGAAGACGAGCGCGAGCACGAACGCAAATGCAGTCGCGAACGCGGGCAAGCCTTCGGGCGAGGCCGCCAACCTCGCGAGCGCGCTCGGCGAGGCGTGGCGCACGGGCCAAACGCTGCAAACGGTGCCCGCGCAATGGGTGCCCGCCGATGCGCAGTCGGCGTTTGCCGTGCAGCACGAGTTGCTGGCGAGGCAAGGCTGGCGCATCGGCGGCTGGAAAGTGGGCGCGAAGTCGGCGGACGGCCCGATCCAGGGCGCGCCGCTGCCCGAGCCCGCATGCCGGCGCAGCGGCGCGCGATTCCCGCGTGCGGCGTACGCGCCGCTCGGCCTCGAACTGGAGATCGCGTTTCGCTTCGGCCGCACGTTCGCGCCGCGCGACGAACCCTATGACGCCGCCGAAGTGCTGGCTTCGATCGAGTCGATGGCGGCCGCCATCGAGATCGTCGCGAGCCGGTTCGCCGACTGGCCGCGCATCGACAAGTTCGCCCAACTCGCCGATTTGCAGAACCATGGCGCGCTCGTGGCGGGCGAGTTCGTGCCGTATCGCGCGGACTTTCCGTTCGTTGCGCCGCACGCGCGCTTTCGCTTCGGCGCCGAGGACATCGCGAAAGACATCGCGAACCCCGCCGGCGACCCGCGCAGACTGCTGCCGTGGCTGGTCGATCACTGCACGCGCGCGCGGCGGGTGGCGATCACGCCGGAAACCATCGTCACCACCGGCTCCTGCACCGGCATGTTTTTCCCCGCGCGACCCGGCGCGGCGCGCGGCGAGATCGACGGGCTTGCGCCCGTGGAGCTTTTCATCGAGTAACGCGTTTGCGCTTTGCCTTGAGGAGGCCCTTCCATGACCTCGCCGTCTCAGCATCTGCTCGTCAAGCCGGTTCATCTCGTGCCCTCGGCGGCGGGCTATACGTCGCCGCTCGCGCGCCAGTTGCGCGAGTCCGTGCGCGGCGACGTGCATTTCGATCTCGCGAGCCGCGGCCGCTATGCCACCGACGCCTCGATCTACCAGATCATGCCGATCGGCGTGGTGGTGCCGCGCGACCAGGACGACTTGCGCGCCGCGCTGGAGATCGCGCGCGCCGGGCGCATTCCCGTGCTGGCGCGCGGCGGCGGCACGAGCCAATGCGGCCAGACGACCGGCGAGGCGCTCGTGATCGACACCTCGAAGTGGCTCAACAACATCGTGGCGTTCGATGCCGATGCGCGCACGGTCACGGTCGAGCCCGGCGTCGTGCTCGATCATCTGAATGCGTGGCTCAAGCCGCATGGCCTGTGGTTTCCCGTTGACGTCTCCACGGCGGCGCAGTGCACGATCGGCGGCATGGCGGGCAACAACTCGTGCGGCTCGCGCTCGATCGAGTACGGCAACATGGTACACAACGTGCTGGCGGTCGACGCGATTCTCGCGGACGGCACGCAGGCGTGTTTCCGCTCGCTTGCCTTGCCCGTGCAGGGCGCGCGGCTTGCCGGGATCGTCGATGAGGTTCGCCGCATCGCCGTGCGCGAGCGCGACGAGATGATCGAGCGCGTGCCGAAAGTGCTGCGGCGCGTGGCGGGCTACAACCTCGACATTTTCGATTGCCAGAACCCGCGCGCCTACACCGACGACGGCCACGCCAATCTCGCGCATCTGCTGGTCGGCTCCGAAGGCACGCTGGCCTTTAGCCGCCAGGTGACGCTGAAACTCGCGCCGCTGCCCACGCACAAGACGCTCGGCGTGATCAGCTTCCCGAGCTTCTGGCAGTCGATGGAGATGACGCAGCACATCGTCAAGCTCGCGCCGAGCGCCGTCGAACTCGTCGACAAGACGATGATCGAGTTGGCCTTGAGCAATCCGGCCTTTCGGCCGGTGATCGAAAAGGCGCTGGTGGGGCGGCCCGACGCGATCCTGCTGGTCGAATTCGCGGGCGACGAGCGCGGCGCGCAGGTGAGCCGCTTGCGCGACCTCGCCGATCTCATGGGCGAACTGGGCTTGCCGGGTTCCGTGGTCAGCATGACGGACGCCGGCGAGCAGAAGGCGCTTTGGGAAGTGCGCAAGGCCGGGCTGAACATCATGATGAGCATGAAGGGCGACGGCAAGCCGGTCTCGTTCATCGAGGACTGCGCGGTGCCGCTCGAACATCTCGCCGAATACACGAGCCGCCTCACCGCGATTTTTCGCGCGCACGGCACGGAGGGCACGTGGTACGCACATGCGAGCGTGGGCACGCTTCACGTGCGTCCGATTCTCGACATGCGCCGCGACGGCGCGGAAAAAATGCGCGCCATCGCGGAGCAGGCGGCCGAACTGGTGCGCGAATACCAGGGCGCGTTCTCGGGCGAACACGGCGACGGACTATGCCGGGGCGAATGGATCGCGTGGCAGTACGGGCCGCGTCTGAACCGTGCGTTCGGCGAAATCAAGCAGCTGTTCGACCCCGACAACCGCTTCAATCCGGACAAGATCGTGCGCCCGCCGAAGATGGACGAGCGGCGTTTGTTCCGCTTCGCGCCGGGGTATCGCGAACGCGCGCTGCGCCCGCAACTCGACTGGTCGAGCTGGAACGTGCGCCGCGATCCGTCGACGGGCATCGAATCGGCGCCGGGCAGCGGCGGCGACCTGAGCGGCGGCCTCGCGAAAGCCGTGGAGATGTGCAACAACAACGGCCATTGCCGCAAGTTCGACGCGGGCACGATGTGTCCGAGCTACCGCGTGACCAAGGACGAAAAGCATCTCACGCGCGGGCGCGCCAACACGCTGCGGCTCGCGCTTTCGGGGCAGCTTGGCGAGAGCGGGCTGGCCAGCGCCGACGTCAAGGAAGTGCTGGATCTCTGCGTGTCGTGCAAGGGCTGCAAGCGCGATTGCCCGACCGGCGTGGACATGGCGAAGATCAAGATCGAGGCGCGCGCCGCCTGGTCGCGCGAGCATGGCGTGACGTTGCGCGATCGCGCGATCGCGTTCTTGCCGCGCTATGCGCGGCATCTCTCGCGCGTGGGCGGCGCGCTCGCGCTGGCGGACAAGCTGCCGCTGCTTTCCGCGGGCATGAAGCGCCTCGCGGGCTTCGCGCCGCAGCGCTCGTTGCCGCGGTTTCGCCGCTCGTTTCTGGCCGGCGCGAGCGAAGCGGCGCGAAAGCATGAGGCGCATGAGGCGCGCGGGGAAGCGCCGGTGCGGGAAGTGGTGTTGTTCGTCGATACCTTCAGCGATCACTTCGAGCCGGAGAACGCGCGCGCCGCGCAGCGCGTGCTGCAAGCCGCGGGCTATCGCGTGCATTTCAACGTCGATGCCGGAAAGCGGCCGCTCTGCTGCGGCAGAACGTTTCTCGCGGCGGGACTCGTCGATCACGCGAAGCAGGAGGCACGCAGGCTGCTCGACGCGCTGCTGCCCTATGTCGAGCGCGGTGTCGCGATCGTCGGTCTGGAGCCGTCGTGCCTGCTTTCGTTGCGCGACGAATTCCTGCAATACGGTTACGGCGACGACGCGCGCAAGCTCGCCGAACACGCTTTTCTCTTCGAGGAATTTCTCGTGCGCGAAAAGCAGGCGGGGCGGCTCGACTTGCGGTTGAAGAAGATAGCCGCGCCGCGCGCCTGGGTACACGGCCATTGTCATCAGAAAGCGTTCGACGCGTTTCGTCCGGTTCGCACCGTGCTCGAATGGGTGCCCGAACTGGACGTTGCGCTGATCGAGTCGTCGTGCTGCGGCATGGCGGGCAGCTTCGGCTACGAGGCGGAACATTTCGAGGCGTCGCGCGCGATGGCCGAGCTGACCTTGCTGCCCGCGGTGCGCGGCGCGGTGCGGGAAGATGTCGTCGTGGCGGACGGCACGAGTTGCCGGCATCAGATACACGACGGCGCGCATCGAAGCGCGCTGCATGTCGCGAAGGTGCTGGAGATGGCGTTGGCGTGAAGCGATGCGGCGCCGGGGCGGTTGGCCGCGTGCGCCGTCGCCGCGTCCGGGCGATGCGTTTCGCACCGTAATTTCCGCGCCCGCGCGCGCAATCGCGAAAGCCGCATCATGTCGCGGCGGCCTGCTCCAGCCATGCGCCGTGAAATCCGGTGGGAATGCGCACGGGCAGATGAACGGTCGCGACAGGGCCGCCGGAAATATCGCGCGCATCGAGCACCACCACGTCGCTCGTATCGCTCGCGTGCCGATAAACACAGGCGAGCAGCCAGCCTTCGTCCTCGGCGCGCGCGCCCGCACGCGGCACGAAAATGGGCTCGCTGTTCTGATCGCCCTGCGGCAGCGAAAAACGCGCGAATGTCCCGCTAGCCCAGTCGTAGCGCACGAGGCCGCGCATTTCGAAGGGCGTCGGTTGCTCGACCGCGTAGAGATAGCGATACGCGCGCCCGCAAAAACGGTCGTTGATGCGAGGCAGTTCGACGCCGCATTCGCCGACGGCCGTCTCGCCGACTTCGCCGGTTGTCAGGTCGATGCGGTAGCGCCACAGCGCGCCGGGCGGATTGTCGTCGAACCCCGCGCCATCCGGCGCGAGCCGCAAGTACCACGGGTAGCGGATCGCGTCGAGCACGATCGTCGCGGCGTCGGCATCGTAGGCGTTGACGACGTGCTGGATGAAGCACGGCGCGATGCCCAACCATCGAACCGCGCCGCCGTTGCGCGGCACCACGCAAAGCCGCGCCTCGCGCTCGCCGTGCCAGCGCAGGGGCATGCGGTGCCCGCGCGCGAGCATCGTGAAGTCATAGGCCACGTTGGTGTCGAAGAGAATCGCGTGCGTGGCCGTGATCGCCATGTCGTGCATCATCGAGGCGCTCGTCATGGCGATTTCCTGATCGACGCGCTGCTCGCCGGTTGCGTCGATCACGCCGTAACGCAAATACGGCGGCTTCCAGCCGGCGCGAAACGTGAACAGTTCGCCGCTGTGCGGATCGGTTTTCGGGTGCGCGGTCATGCCGCTCGCGAACGCGGTGCGAGGCAGGCCCGGCCCCGCCGTGTCGAGCGCGGCGTCGATCGCGAGCGGCGCGCCGCCTTCGGCCAGCGCGAGCGTCGCGCCCGCATGGCGAATCACGTTGACGTTCGGATTGGTGTCGGCATAGGACGGCGCGCGTGCCGCGTCGTGCGCGCGCGCCCACCGTTGCGTGCGCAGCCAGCGGTTGCGGTAAGTCCGCGCGCGGCCGTTTTCGAAGCGGATGCCGTGCAGCATGGCCGCTTCGGGCCACCACGAGAGCACGCCCAGGCCTTCGAAGCGCCCCGCGAGCGGGTTCGGGCCGTTGCGCACGAGCACGCCGTTCAGGTCGTCGGGCAGGCGGCCGCTAACCGGCAAATCGGCGAAGTCGGTTTCGGCGGCAACGGGCGCGAGGGCGCCCGCGTTGAGGTCGATATCGGTCATGGCGTCGCTCTGGAAGCAAGAGGTCGCCAATTTATATCCGGGTAAAATATAAGTCAATATTGCCCGGGTAAAATTTCCAAGTCGGGAAATGCTCGCAACTCTCCATTGCCAAGCGATGCCGCCTATCTCGCTCAAGATATTTTAATGTGATATATAAAACACATTAAAGAATAGATTGGCATTTATGTGCTATATAGATCACATTAAGCCAAAGCGCCGCCCTTGCGAAAATGTGAAACATACATCACATTAATAGACGATATCGCCATAAAGTAACGCATACATCACATGAATCTTGCCGAACTAGGTGAAACTTTCCGCGCGGCTCGCTTGGCGGCGGGCCTCACGCAGCAGCACGTCGCCGTGTTGAGCGGGGTGCCGCGCGAGCGCATCAGCCTGTTCGAGACCGGCGCGCTGCCCGAGCTGGGCGCGGTCAAGATGCTGAGTCTTTTCGACGCCGTGGGTCTCGAGATTCTCGCGCGCCGCCGCGGCCATCAACGCACGCTCGACGACGTGCTGGCCGACCCCGCGGATTCCGGCGAACCGGCCAACGCCCCCCGGCGCGTGCGGGCGCGCGCCGCGCAACGCCCGAAGGGCGCGGCGGGCAAGTCATGAGCCGCGCCCCGCTGGATGTTTACGTACGCGGCCAGGCGGTCGGCACGCTCGCCGAGGAGGGCGGCCAGTTCGTGTTCACCTATCTGCCCGGCGTCGCCGAGGAAAACCAGGTCTCGCTGCTCATGCCGGTGCGCGCCGGGTCATACGTCTGGCGCCGCCTGCATCCGTTCTTTCAGATGAACCTTCCCGAAGGCTTCAAGAAGGACCTCATGACGCGTCAGCTCGGCCCGCATGCCGACGTGAGCGACTTCGGCCTGCTGGCGCTCACGGGCGCCGACACCATCGGGCGCGTGCAGGTCGTGCCGCGCGGCACGCCGCTCGAAGCAACGGCCAGCAAGGCGAACATGGCCGAACTGCTGGCTTCGGCCGATTCGCGCGGCAACCTGTTGCGTCTGCTCGAAACCGGGGTGGCGGAGGGCGTTTCGGGCGTCATGCCCAAGACGCTGATGCAGTCGGCGGCCAAGGCCACGACCTGGACCGACGACTACATCCTGAAAACCGGCTTCGGCGATCTGCCGGGCCTCGCGATCAACGAGTACCTGTGCCTGGAAGTCGCGCGGCGAGCGGGGCTGGAAGTGCCGCTCGCGCAGCTATCGGACGACGGGCAGGTGCTGGCGGTGCAACGCTTCGACCGCGCCGCCGACGGGCAGCGGCTCGCCGTGGAAGATTACTGCGCGCTGAAGGGACTCGATCCCGTCGAGAAATACAACGGCACGCTCGAACTGCTCGAAACCTTGACGCGAACCTACGTGCCGCGCGAGGCGTTCAAGGAAAACGCTCGGCGTCTTTTCACGCTGCTGCTGCTGAACTACGCGACCCACAATCAGGACGCGCACCTGAAGAACTTCGCGCTCGTTTATACCCGCCGTGAGGACGTGCGGCTCGCGCCCGTGTACGACGTGCTGTGCGGCACGGCCTACGCGAATTACGCGAGCGCATTGCCCGCGCTGCCGCTGAAGGGCAAGCGCGTCTGGGCCTCGGGGGCGCTGCTTCAGACCTACGGCGGCGCGCGGCTCGGCTTGAGCAAGACCGATATGGGCGAAGCCGTCGAACGTGTTTCCGCGGCCGTCCGCGAAGTCTCGCCGATGGTGACGGCGTTCGCGGACCGGTACGCGCAGTTTCGCGAGATCGCCAAGCAGATGTTGAACGCGTGGGCCTGGGGTCTCGAAGACATCAAACCCGACGCGAAGCCGGGCAAATATCCGCCTGCCGCGTTGCGCGAGCAGATGGGCATGTCCGCGCCGGGGCCGGGCGCCGGCGGCGCGCGCAAGGAAGCCAACCCCTACGTCAACCCCGACGGCGCTTTCAGTCACAAGGCGAGATAGCGGCGCCCATACCCGGGCGCGGCTGCCTCGTTCCCGCCGCATTGCGGTGCCGTTCGCGCCCGAGCGAACCGGGTGATCCGTTCGTCACCGTGATCGCGAGGCGTGCGGGCGGCACGGTGCGAGCATTCGCCGCGCTAACGCGCGGACGGCGCTCATGAAGTTTCGCCGGTCTCGACCGCGCGGACCGCTTCGGGCTTGCCTGCGCGCGTGGCGATCCAGCACAGGATCGAGCCGCCGCACACCATGAGCGCGCCTTGCCAGAAGGGCAGCGAAAGCGGCGCATGAAGCAGCGCCGCCGCGATCGCCGCCGAAAACACCGGAATGAAATACGACGCACCCGCGAGCACCGTCACGTTGCCGTGCAGAATGCCCACGTTCCATGCGGCATAGCCGAAGCCCATCGCGCCCGCGGCCAGCAGCAGGCAGACGATGGCGCGCAGGTCGAACGTCATCGGGCCGCCGCCCTCGAAGGCGTACTTGAGCCACAGCGCGAGCGAAACGAGCATGAAGAACAGCGTCACGCCGTTCTTGCCTTTCGCGATGCGCGCCGTCACCGTGCAATACGCGGCCCAGATGAACGCGCCCAGCAACGCGAGGCCGTAGCTCAACGGATTGTCCTTCACGTTCGCGAGCATGCCGTGCAGGTCGAGACCGCGGTCGCCGCCCAGCACCCAGCAGATGCCGAGCATCGAAAGCGCGAAGCCCGGCACGACCAGCGCGTTCGCGCGCTGCCGGTTGAACACGATGGCGGAAACCAGCGTCAGCGTGGGCCAGAGATAGTTGACCATGCCGACTTCGATGGCCTGCCGCCCCGTGTTCGCATAGCCGATGGAAAGCGACAGGCACAACTCGTAGGCGACGAACAGCACGCTGCCCCACACGAGATACGCGCGCGGAAAGTCGCGAAGCTTCGGAAAGCGGACCGTGAGCACGAGAAAGACCGAGGCGACCGAATACACCATCGCGGCACCGCCCGTCGCGCCTAGACGCTCGCTTACGCCGCGAATGAGCGCGACGATCGACGCCCACAACAGTACGGCGATCAAGCCGATCAGCGTTGCCTTTTTCTTGCTCATGATGCCTGGTGCCTGCTTGTTCCGGTGATGAAGGACGGCCGGTCGTGGCCGATCTCGACCGATCGGCGCGCGCCGAACCGGCATTATCCGCGCTGAACGCGCTTGCCGGCATCGAACGAGGGCGGCGCGCTTGCGCACCGGGCGTGAATCGTCCATGAATCGGCCATGAATCGGGCACGAATCGGCCATGAATCGCAAACGAAAGCGGAAAAAGAAAGCGCAAAAAAAAGCGGGCCGGTCGCGCAATCCCGGCACGCGATCGACCCGCCGAATCATGACGGCGCGCTCGATTCCGCGAAGCGCGCGCGTTGAGGCAAAAGCGCGAATCAGAACTCCGCTTCCAGATCGACGTCTTTCGTTTCGCGCAGGAAAAACAGGGCGACGACGAACGACAGCACGATCCAGGCGAGCGGATACCACAGCCCGAAGTAGATGTTGCCCTGCTGCGCGGAGATCGCGAAAGAGAACGTCGGCAACAGTCCGCCGATCCAGCCGCTCGCGAAGTGATACGGGAACGACATCGACGTATAGCGAATGCGCGTGGGAAACATCTCGATGAGCGCGGGCGCCGTGGGCACGAGCGCGAGCGTCATGAGCGCGAGCAGCAGCACGAGCAGGCCGAACACCTTGGGCTTGTCGAAGCGCTCGGGGTCGGCCGAGCGCGGGAAGCCCGCGAGATCGAGCGCGCCGCGCAGCGAAGCCGCGAACGCCGCCGACTGCGCCTTCGCGTCGCCGGCGCCAAGGCCGGTTGCATCGAAGGCGCGCACGCTGCGATCGCCGATATGCACCGTCGCTTGCTGGCCCGGCGCGGCGTCGCGCGTTTCGTAGCTGACGCCCGCTTCGGTCAGCGCCTGGCGTGCGATGTCGCACGAAGTCGTGAACTTGCGCGAGCCGGTCGGGTTGAACATGAACGAGCACGCGTGCGCGTCGGCCTCGATCCACACGGGAACGTTCGCCTGCGCCTGCGCGAGCGCGGGATTCGCGTAGCGCGTCATGGCGTGAAAGATCGGAAACAGCGTGAGCGCGGTGAGCAGGAAGCTCGCGAGCAGAACCGGCTTGCGTCCGAAGCGGTCGCACAGCCAGCCGGAAACGAGAAAGAGCGGCGTACACGCGAAGGTGGCGAGCGTGACGACGATATTGGCCTCGGCGCCCTCCACCTTGAGCGTGTGCGTGAGAAAGAACGTGGGCAGCAGCACGGCGGTGTAATAGACGCAGGTCATGCCGCCGCAGATCGCGAACAGCGCCACGAGCAGCCGCTTGACGTTGGTCCAGTCGAGAAACGTTTCGGTCAGCGGCGCGCGCGAAAGCCGGTTGCCGCTCTTGAGCGCCTGAAACGCGGGCGATTCCTCCATGCGCATGCGGATCAGCACGGAAATCAGCAGCAGAAGCACCGAGAAAATGAACGGCAAACGCCAGCCCCAGGCTTCGAAGCGCTCGCCCGTGAGCGCGCGCGCGGCCAGCACGACGGCGAACGACATCAGCAGGCCGACGGTGCCCGTCGCCGATATCCACGAGGTATTGAAGCCGCGCCGCCGCGCGGGCGAATGTTCCGCGACATAGGTGGCCGCGCCGCCGTATTCGCCGCCGAGCGCGAGCCCCTGGAGCATGCGCAGCGCGATCAGCACGATCGGCGCCGCGATGCCGATGGAGGCGTAGCCCGGCAGGCAGCCCACGCCCACCGTCGAAAGCCCCATGATGACGATGGTGACGAGAAACGTGCGCTTGCGCCCGATCTTGTCGCCGATGCGCCCGAACACCACGGCGCCCACCGGCCGCATGATGAAGCCCACGCCGAACGTGAGCAGCGCGAAGATGAAGCCGGTGACGGGATCGACGCCGGCGAAGAAGCGGCTCGCGATCACCGTGGCGAGCGAGCCGTACAGCGTGAAGTCGTACCACTCGAATACCGTGCCGATCGAGGCGGCCGCGATCACGCGAACCGTCGAGGTGCCCATCTGCGTATTCGCGAGCGCGCCGTCGCGCGCGGCGCTCGCGTTCAAGTCCGATGCCATTGCGTGTCTCCTGATTGTTGTGTCGTCGCCTGGTCGCTTGTGCCGTAACCTGGGGCTTGCGTTGAGGCGTTAAGGCGTAGGCGTTAAGGGGGATGCCGCGCGCATGCGGCCGCGCCGCTACATCGTCACGATCTGCCGCACGGCCTGGCCTTCGCGCAAGCGGTCCATGCCCGCGTTGATGTCGTCGAGCTTCAGGCGGTGCGTCACGAGCCGGTCGACGGGCAGGCGCCCGCGCCGGTAAAGCTCGATGTAGCGCGGCATGTCGCGCGAGGGCACGCTGCTGCCGAGATAGCTGCCGCGAATGGTTTTTTCGTCGGCGACGAGCGAGACGGCGGGAATCGCGAAGCGCGTGGCGGGCGGCGGCAGGCCGGCCGTGACGAGTTCGCCGCCGCGCCGCGCGATGGCGTAGCCGAGTTCGAGCGCGCTGCCCGCGCCTGCGGTTTCCAGCACGATGTCGACGCCGCCGCGCGTGGCTTCGCGCACCGCTTCGGCGGTGTCGGGCGATTTCGCGTCGAAGGTGTCGGTGGCGCCGAGCGCCCGCGCGAGCGCGAGCTTGTCCGCGTTCACGTCGATAGCGACGACGCGCGCCGCGCCCGCCGCCACGACGCCCAGCAGCGCCGCGAGCCCCACGCCGCCCAGCCCGATCACGGCCACGACGGCGCCCGCCTGAACGCGCGCGGCGTTCACCGCCGACCCCACGCCCGTGAGCACGGCGCAGCCGAACAGCGCGGCTTCTTCGAGCGAAATGTCGCGCTCGATCTTCACGAGCGAATGGCGCGAGACCGTCGCGTATTCGGCGAATGCGGAGATGCCCGAGTGGTGGAACAGCGGCGCGCCGTTGCGCGAGAGGCGATGGCCGCCCGCCAGCAACTGGCCCGCCGTGCCCGCGACGGCGCCCGGCTCGCACAACGCGGGACGGCCGCTCGCGCAGGGATTGCAATGGCCGCACGCGGCAACGAACACGGAAACCACATGATCGCCGGGCTTCAGATCGCTCACGTTCGCGCCGGTTTCCTCGACCACGCCGGCCGCCTCGTGCCCGATCACCATGGGGAGCGGGCGCGGCCGCACGCCGTCCACCACCGAAAGATCCGAATGACAGATGCCGGCGGCCGCGATGCGAATGAGCACTTCGCCGGGGCCGGGCGGCGCGAGGTCCACCTGCTGCACCGCGAGCGGGCGCGACTGCGCATAAGGCGGCGGCAATCCCGCTTGTTCGAGCACGGCTGCGCGGATTTTCATCCGATGTCTCCTTGTGATTGGTTTTTGAGATGCGTGGTCTCGAAGTATATTCTTGTCATACAATCCGTCAAGACGACATTAATACAGCGGCGGTCGCGCGCACCCGCCGATCGGCCAAGCAAAAATCGCTTGACTATCTATCTTCCAGTAGATAAAGTTCGACGCATGCAGACGAATTCAGGACGAACTGATGTCACCGCTGAATCTATCTTTGAATAGATAGATGGAAATTACTCCAAGGCCTCGCGCCTGTTTTTTAACCGACTTTATCTACCTTTGAGTAGATAGAAAAACGACCCCAACCTGCCGAAAAGGAAGCTACCGTGAAGAACCTTCTCAAGCCGCTCGTCATCGCCGCCGCCGTTGCCGCTTCCACCGCCGCGCTGGCCGCCGGCCCCACGAGCGCCGCCACGCCCGACGCCGCCACCACGCAGTTCCTCGCCGCGCTCAACAGCCACAAGGGCCCCGGCCTGGAAACGCTGCCGCCCGTCAAGGCGCGGCAGGTGCTCACCGACGCGCAGAACGGCGTGAAGGTCGACCTGTCGGGTATCGACGTTTCGAATCGCACCATCGAGCAGGACGGCGTGAGCGTCTCCGTGACGATCGTGCGTCCGCAAAACGCGCAAGGCACGCTGCCCGTGTTCATGTTCTTCCACGGCGGCGGCTGGATTCTGGGCGACTTCCCGACCCACGAGCGCCTCGTGCGCGATCTCGTGGTGCAGTCGGGCGCGGCGGCGGTGTTCGTGAACTACACGCCCTCGCCGGAGGCGCGCTATCCGGTGGCGATCAACCAGGCCTACGCGGCCACGAAGTGGGTGGCCGCGCACGGCGACGAGATCGGCGTGGACGGCAGCCGGCTCGCGGTGGTGGGCAACAGCGTGGGCGGCAACATGGCGGCCGTGGTCTCGCTCATGGCGAAGGACAAGGGCGGCCCGGCCATCCGCTTCCAGGGCCTGCTGTGGCCCGTCACCGACCATGATTTCAACGACGGTTCGTACAACAGCTATCAGCAAGGCCACTTCCTCACGCGTCCGATGATGAAGTGGTTCTGGAACGCCTACGCGCCGAACGAAAAGCAGCGCGACGACATCTACGCCTCGCCGCTGCGCGCGTCCGAAGCCGAACTCAAGGGCTTGCCGCCCGCGCTGATCCAGGTGGCGCAGTTCGACGTGCTGCGCGACGAAGGCGAAGCGTACGGCCGCAAGCTCGACGCCGCGGGCGTGGAGGCCGCCACCACCCGCTACGACGGCACCATCCACGATTTCGGCCTGCTCAACGCGCTCGCCAACGACGCGCCCACCAAGGCGGCCATCAAGGCGATGGGCAACGAGCTCAAGACGCGGCTTGCGCAGTAAGCCACGCAAAGTCCGGGTTGCGCGCGGCGGCAGGCGCGCCGCGCGACTCGGGCGCGAACGTCGCGTTTATCAGGCGATTTCGTCGAACATGCCCGTCACGTTGCCGCTCGCCGGCATGCGTTGCGCGAGTTTGGCCGTGGCGGTCTGAATGGCCGCGTCGATGGTGACGGCTTGCGTCGAGAGCGTCGCCGCGATGGCCGTTCGCCGTGCCGGTCGGGTCGTTTGCGCCTGGGCCCGCTCGTGCGCGGCGGCCGCTTCCCTCCGCGCGAGCTGCACGCGCCATTGCTGGATCAGCGCTTTGAGCTGCTTGATCGGCGCGATGTTAGGCCCGCTGTTCCGCCCGCTATTCGGCCCGCTGTCGCCGCTGTTCGGCGATGCCCCCGCGCTACTGGCGCTTCCCGTGGACGAAACGCCTTGATCGCTCGTGCGCGGCTACGACGAATGCAGGCTGCGTTCGCCGCCACGCGACCACGACCCGCGACGCTCGCGAACCTCATGTGCCTCATGGGCTTCGAACGCGGCGGCCTTGCCGCTCGCGAGCCGCGTCCCCGCGAACGGATCGTCGCGCCAGTCCACGCCGGTGCGCGCTTGCGCTTCGGCGGCGTGCAGTGCCGCCGTTTCGTCGATGGCGAAATGCTCCAGGGCCTGGCCCGCGCTGGTCGCCTGCACGACCCATTGCGGCGGCGTGCCCTTGCCGTCCCACGTTTGCCCGAAGGCGTCCCGATAGCGCACCTGGCGAAAGCGCGCTTCGTCGTCGGCGAGGGAGCGGGCGATGTCTTCCGGCTCGATGTCGAACTCGGCCATCCGTCGGCGCAAATACGCCACCATGCTGTCGCGTTTTCTTTCATCCATATGCCAACTCTCTATCCCATGCGGTTCAAAACGATTTAAGGCGAGACAAAAACGGCTCGAAAGCGGTATTCCCGCAGCAAATTGCAAATCGCGTGCCGCGCCGCCGGAATCGACCGAAAAACGCCGGAAAAACGCCTGGGGAACACGCGCAAAAACGCCCGCAAAACGCTTGAAAAACCGTGGAACGCTCATTGCGGGACAGGTTCGGAATCGACCGATCGACGTAAGGAGTCCGCATGGAAAAGACGACCGCCAACGGCCCCGCACCGCAGGTGCGCAAGGGGCAGATGCAGGAGGGGCTGTCGCGCGAAGCCTATCGCGCGCGCTTCATGGCGCGCTATGCCGACCCCGCGTTCCGCGTGGAGGAAAGCGCGCTCGCGCGTCTCGAAGCAATCGCGTGGGACGCCTATTCCGAAGGGCGCAAGTCGCCGATGACGGCGAAGGCGGGCGAAGGTTATGCCGATCCCGACTATGCGCTCTCCGACGAATGGCGCGAAAACGCCGCGCGCATCGACGCCGCGCAACGCCGCCAGCGCGAAGCGGGCACGCCCTCGCGCGTGCTCGTGATCGTCGCTTCGTCGCGTAACGACTACACCTGTCCTGGCGAAATGTCCAAGAGCTTCCGGCTCGCCAAACTCTGCGAGCGCGAGTTAACGGACGCGGGCATCGAGGCGGATCTGCTCGACCTCTCGCGCCTTGCCGCCGAGCCGGATCTGCACATTCATCCCTGCAAGGGCTGCGTTTCCACGGCCATGCCGCTATGTCACTGGCCGTGCAGTTGCTACCCGAACCACTCGCTCGGCCAGGTCAACGACTGGATGGGCGAAATCTACGAGCGCTTCGCCGCCTGCCACGGCGCGATTTTCGTCACGCCCGTGTACTGGTATCAGGTGAGCAGCCCGCTCAAGCTCATGATGGATCGGCTCGTGTGCGCGGACGGCGGCAACCCCGATCCTTCGTCGACGCACGGCAAGCACGCCGACGAAGCCAAGGCGCTCGAACTCGAAGGCTGGGACTACCCGAAGCATCTCGCGGGCCGCGCCTACGGCGCGATCGTACACGGCGACGTGGCGGGCATCGAAGGCACGCGCCGCGCGCTGTCCGACTGGCTCGACTGGATGGGCTGGATCGAGGCGGGCGCGACCGCTCGGCTCGACCGCATGATCGGCTATTACGAGCCTTATGCCACCTCGCACGACACGCTCGACGCCGACGCACCGTTGCAGCAGGAAGTGGCGAACGTCGCGCGCGCCGTGATCAACGCGGTCCGCGCGTTGCGCGCGGGCCAGCTTCATCGCGCCGACGAAGGCATCCAGCCGGCGCGCGCCAAATGACCGGCGCCGCGCTTTCGGGCGGCGCCGTGCCGCGTCTTATCGTCGTATCGCCGCACCTGGACGACGCCGTGCTCGGCTGTTCGGGATTGCTGGTGCAATGCCCCGGCTCCGTCGTCTGCACGGTGTTCGCGGGCGAACCGGACGCGCCCATGAGCACGCCGTGGGACGCCGCGTGCGGATTCGCCGACTCGCGCGAAGCAATGCGCGTGCGCCGGGAAGAGGACGATCGCGCCTTGTCGCTCTGCGGGGCGCAAGCGGTGCGGCTCGATTTTCGCGACGCGCAGTACGGCGCGACGCCCTCCGTCGACGACGTGGCCGAGGCGCTCGCGGCGCAGTTCGCGCGTTTTCCCGGCTATGTGCCCGTGTGCCCGCTGGGGCTTTGGCATTCCGATCACGAACTCGTGGGCGCGGCCTCGCGGCGGCTGCTCGGTTCGGGGCGGCTCGCGCGCTGCATCGCTTACGAAGATGCCATTTACCGGGCGATGCCGGGCGTGCTCAGCGCGGGCTTCAAGAGGCTCGAACACGAACGTCTGCGCGCGCATGCGTTGCGGGCCGACGCCTTCGGGCCGCGCGCCGCGAACGGCTTTACGGCGCTCAAGCGGCGCGCGGTGCAAGCCTATGCGAGCCAGATGCGCGCGTTCGAGACGATTCCGCCCGACGCCGTGCGCGCCGAGCATTATTGGCGGATCGCGCCGCGTTGAAGCGCGGCGCAGGCGAGGTTCAAGGGCGCTCCGGCGCCGCGTGCGCTTTCTCGCGATCGACATGAGCAACGGTTGCACGCACCGGCGCGCGCTCCGCCTCGCGCACGGCCGCGCGCAGTTGCAACACGCGCGCGGCCACCGGGCGCCGCCGCCGTGCGGCCCAGGCAATGCCGCTGCACAGTTGCGAGACGTCCTCGGCGAGGTGCCGTTCGCGCCAGGCGCTGCGCACAGCATGCCACGTCGCGGCCCACGCTTGCATGCGCGGCAGCCGCAGCCAGGCGACCAGCGCCGCGTTGCGCGCGAGCATGCGGCGGCGCAAACGGCTGTCGCGCTTGAGCGACGGCCGATGGTGGACTTCGAGCATTTCGGCGTAGGCAATGTCGTGACCGGCTTGCATGACGTCGAGCGAGAGCAGCGCCTCTTCGCCGCCGATAAACAGGCGCGGCTCGTAGCCGCCGAGCGTGTCGAAAAGCGCGCGCCGGAACACGCACGCACCCGCCATGAAACCGACCAGGCGCGGCAACGAATGCGTGCCGCCGGTTAGCGGACTCGCCGCCATGAGCGCGCAAGTCGGGTCGAGCGTGCGCTGATCGCCCACCACCACGCGCGCGCTCAGCACGCCGATGCGCGGGTAGCGCTCCAGCAATTCGACGGCGCGGGCGAGCGAGCCCGTTTGCCAGTCGGTGTCGTCGTCGCTGAACGCCACATATGGCGTGCTCACCTGCGCCGCGCCCACATTGCGCGCGGCCGCGCCCAGATTGCTCTCGCAGCGCAGCACGCGCAGGCCGGGGTACGCGTGCGCGAGCGCGTGCGGCGAGCCGTCCGTCGAGCCGTTGTCCACCACGACGATCTCGGGCCGCTCCGGCAAACGCAGCAGCGAGGCCACGGTGCGCAGGACTTCGTCGCGGCGGTTGTAAGTCAGGACCACCACGCTGATGTGAGGATTGAGAAAATGACGCTTCAACGGTAGGCGCTCCGCGTGACCGAACCAAGGGGAACGAAGAAAGGAAACGTGCGAAGGGGAAACCGGAAAACGCGGCGCATCGCGCGTTCCCAATCCGTCGCTCCGTCGCTGCGTTGCGCGGCGAAGCGCTGCCCGGCGGCGACGCGCAATGAGGCGCGGTGAGGGGCAATGAGGGGCAATGAGGGGCGATAAGGCGCGATAGGGCGCAACGAGGCGCAATGGGGCGCAACGCGACGCGAATGAGCGGCGCGGGCGCAACGATTGCGCGCTTATGCGACACATCACGGCGGCGAGGGCCCAACCCGATGCACGAGGCTTCACCGAACCGGCCGTCCAACCGGCCGCCTAACCCGGCACCCAACCAGCAGACACCTAACCAGCAGACATCGAACCAGCAGGCATCGACTCAGCCACCGAACCGGCAGCCGCCGAACCGGAAAACGCATCGCGGGCCGATTGCCCGCACGCTGGGCGAGGCGCTGTGGCGTCATCGCGGCGCCACGGCGGCCGCGGCTTCCCTGATGATTCTCGCGCGGCTCGGCGCCGTGACGGTGCCCATCGCGCTCAAGCATCTGATCGACGACCTCGGCCATTTGCACACGCTGGCGATGGTGCCGGTGCTGCTCGCGCTCGCCTACGCGGTGCTGCGCTTTCTTTCCGATGCGCTCGGCGAGGCGCGCGACGTCGCGTTCAGCATCGTCGTACAGCGTGCGGTGGCGTCGCTGCGCGAGCGCACGTTCGCGCAATTGCATCGGCTGGGCGCGCGCTTTCATGCGCAGCGCGAAACGGGCGCGATCGTGCGCGACGTGCAAAAAGGCGCGGACGGTTTGGGCTTTCTGCTCGGCACCGCGCTGTTTTCCGTGTTGCCGACGCTGTTCGAAATCGGCCTGGTCGTGGCGATCGTGGCGACGCACTACGACCATGCGTTCGTGCTGGCGATTGCCGCCACCTTCGTGTGCTACGCCGTGTACACGGCCGTTTTCACGCGCCGCCGCCTCGTGTTCCAGCGCGCCGTGAACGCCATCGAGGCGCAGGCCGACGGGCGGCTCGTGGACAGCCTGCTCAATCACGACACGGTGAAGTATTTCTCCACCGAACAGCACGAAGTCACGCGCCTGCGCAGCGTGCTGGACGAATGGGTGCTGGCGCGCACGGCGAACCAGCGCGCCCTGACCGCGCTGCACGTGGGGCAAAGCGGCGTGGTGGCGGCGGGCATCGCGGCGGTCATGCTGATCGCGGTGCAGAACGTGTTGAGCGGCGAGATGACGATCGGCGATCTCATCCTCATCAATGCGTACATCATTCAGGTCTGCGCGCCGCTCAACACGCTCGGCTTCGTGTTTCGCGAAGCCAACGACGCGCTCGTCGACGTCGAACGCCTGTTCCGCATTCTCGCGGCGCGCGGCGTGCCCGGCGAGGACGAGGACGTGCCCGGCGCGCGCGCCCTCGTCGTGCGCGAGGGCGAGCTGGCGTTCCGTCACGTGGACTTCGGCTACGATCCCGCGCGACCCGTGCTGCACGACATTGCGTTGACGGTCGGGCCGGGCCAGACGGTGGCCGTGGTGGGCGGCAGCGGCTCGGGCAAGTCGACGCTGATCCGTCTGCTGTTTCGTTTTTATCAGCCGCAGCAGGGCAGCATCACCATCGACGGCCAGGAGATCGCGCACGTCACGCAGTCGAGCCTGCGCGAAGCGATCGGCATCGTGCCGCAGGACACGGTGCTGTTCAACGAGACGATTGCCTACAACATCGCCTATGGGCAGCCCGAGGCCACGCGCGCCGATGTCGTGCGCGCGGCGCGCGCGGCCCAGCTAAACGATCTCGTGGAGCGGCTGCCCGATCACTACGAAACGCGCGTGGGCGAGCGCGGCGTGCGGCTTTCCGGCGGCGAGCGGCAGCGCATCGCGATCGCGCGCGCGATCTTGAAGAATCCGCGCATCATGGTGTTCGACGAGGCGACGTCGGCGTTGGACACGCGCTCGGAACGCGCCATCCAGCGCGAACTCAAACGGCTCGCGCGCGGGCGCACGACGCTGGTGGTCGCGCACCGGCTTTCGACGATCGTGGACGCGGATCTCATCGTCGTGATGGAACATGGGCACATCGTGGAGCAAGGCCGGCACGACGCGCTGCTCGCGCGCGACGGCGTGTACGCGAAGATGTGGGCGATGCAATGGCAGCAAGACGATCTGGAACACGCGGAACGCCGCGTGGTGGCCACGCCCTTGAATGTCGCCGATGTTTTCGCGCGCGTGGCCGCACGCGTGCGCGATTCGGCCGGCGCGGCGGCCGCGGCGCGTTTCTTCACGCAGCCGGCGGCCGGCGTATGGGCAACCACCGTCGACGCCGACGCGCTCGTGCAGGCGCTCGCGCGGCTCGCCGCGAATGAACTCGCGCACGCGGCGAGTGACCAGAACGGCGCGAGCCGGCCGCGCCACGAGGTGCGGCTCGACGTGCGGCGCGCAGGCAATGCGGTGCTGCTGTGCGTGAGCGGCGGCGCGCGTCCCGCGCCGCTCGACGACGCCACGCTCGCGCAGATCGAAGCGCTGCTGCGCGATGCGGGTGCGAATCTCGCGCTCGAGCCCGGCGAGCGCAGCGTGTGCTACGCGGTCACGCTGCCCTTGCACGTGCTGCTGCCCGAAGCGGAGCCCGAGGGCGAGGCGCCCGCGCAAGACGCCGGGCGCGAACTCGCGGGCCTGCGCATCGTGGTGCTCGACGACGAAGAAGAAACGCGCAATGCGCTCGAAGCCGTGCTGACGCTACACGGCGCATCGGTGCAACCGGAGGCGAGCGGCGCGCGCTGGCTGGCGGCGCTGCGCGAAACGCCGCGCGCGCAGTGGCCCGACGTGCTGCTTTGCGATCTGCAACTGGAGGAACCCGAGGACGGCGCGCGGGTGGTGGCCGCGTTGCGCGAGCAGGAGCGCGAGGCGCATGCCGGTTGCGCACCGTTGGCGGCGATTGCGTTGACGGGACAAACCGGGCGCCTCGCGGACCCGGACGACGCCGCGCTCGGCCTTTTCTCGGCGCGGCTCGCGAAGCCCGTCGCCGTGCCCGCGTTGCTGGCGGCGCTGAGTGTGGCGACGGGGCATCGCGGGCAGCCGAACCCGTAGGAGGTGGATAGAGTCCGGCGAAGGGAGTCCAGTTCAGCGCGCGTCCCATCGCGCAATCACATCGCCGCCTTCAGCGGCCTGGCTTCGGCCCTCGCCGTGCGCATCGAAACGGCGGAATGCGCCGGATGCCTCATCGCCCCGCCAGCGCGAGACGCGAATTGACCTTGAGCGGCGGCGCGTCGTCGCGATACGGCGGGCGCGGCTCGAACGCGCGGATCACGTTCGGCTCGAAAATCAGGCAATACGTGCTGCCGCCGTACTGGAAGAAGCCCAGTTCGTCGCCCTTGTTCAAATGCTGGCCCGGCTGCACGACGATGCGGCACGACGACACTTCGGCCATGCCCACGAACGCGCACGCGATCAGCCCGAGCGAGGGTTCGTCGGCTTCGATCACGATCACCGCGCGCGCCGCGAGCGCCGTGGTGTAGCCTTGCGAATCGTTGAGACCGCGCGCGTCGGTGCCTTCGGCTTCGAGTTCGGAAAAATAGGTGCCGTCGACGTTGTACGCTTCGCGAATCGTGCCGGCGACGGGCGCATGCCAGCGGTGATAGTTGAACGCGCTCAAATAGCCCTGATACACGCTGCCGTCCACGAAGCGCTCGACCACCTCGGCTTGCGTGCCGGCCAGAATTTCACGCAACGAATAAGGCTGCGACTTGATCCAGAACTGATCGTGCAACTGGCACCGCGCGGCCACGTTGTAGGGCGAGGCTTCGCAGGCATTGACGATCACGGCGGGATTGGACGGCTCCGCAACCGGCCGCGCGCCGTCTCGCAGGCGGCGCGTGAAGAAGTCGTTCCACGAGGTGTAACCCCAATGCGGCTGCGAGCGGTCGCACACATAATCGGCGAGATGCATCTTCTCTTGGGCGGCCTCGCTGAACCAGCCGTGCGGCGCGGCGGTCGTCAGATGCATGCGCGAATGCGGGCCGTCCAGAAAGCCGCACCAGTGTTCGAGTACCTTGCGCAACTGCGCGTTGAACGCCGGATCGCGGAACACCGCGTAACCGGAGGGCATGCACATCGGCCAGTCGAGCACGAGATTCAGCGGCGTGGCAATGGGCACGGCCGCGTTGAAGGGCGGCGCGTAGCCCGTTAAATAATCGACCACGGTCATCATTTCGTCGATGTTCGCATAGCCGAGTTCGAAGCCCGCGGCGCGGGCTTCCTCGATCGCGCGCGTGAGATTCATGCGCAGCACCGTGTCGTGCTGCACGAGCCGCGCGAGTTCGCGCACCACGTTCGACATCGGCGCGCGTTGCGCGTGTTCGCGTGCGGCGCGGGCGATGTCTTGCCGGAACGCCGCGGCGACTTCCTCCTTTTGAGGCATCCAGTTGCCGAGGCGGCGCTTGGTTTTCGCGGGGTTTTTTGACGGGTTTTTCGCAGGATTTTTCGTTGCGTCGTCTGCAAGTTTCTCTGTATGCGCATTCATGGGCTGGCTCCGGTGTTTTCTCGCCGAGTTGCGTGAAGCGGGACAGAAGGGCGCGACGTTCGCCGCGCAGCTTACGTGTTTTTTACCTGTTCGAAAGGATGCCTAACCATGTGTTGCGCCTGCCGTCGCGGGCGCGGGAGCGGCGTTGGCCGCGCTGGCGGTGTTGCTCGTCGCGGCCGTCACGCGCCACACGGCGTTGCCCACGTCGTCGGCGATGATGAGCGCGCCGCTGCGGTCTTGCGCCACGCCGACGGGCGCGCCATATGACGATTTCGCGTCGTCGGACACGAAGCCCGTGACCACGGGTTGCGGCGGCCCGCTCGGCGTGCCGTTCGCGAACGGCACGTACACCACGCTATAGCCGCTGATCGGCGAGCGATCCCAACTACCGTGCTCGCCGACGAATGCGCCGCCGCGATACGCTGGGGGCAGGCTGTCGCCGGTCGAGAACACGAAGCCGAGCGGCGCGACGTGCGAGCCGATCGCGTAGTCGGGCGGGATTGCCTTCGCGACCAGGTCGGGGCGCTGCGGCTGCGCGCGGCGGTCGACGTGTTGCCCGTAGTAGCTATAGGGCCAGCCGTAGAAGCCGCCTTCATGCACGGAAGTCAGATAGTCGGGCACGAGGTCGGCGCCGATCTCGTCGCGTTCGTTGGCGATCGCCCAGAGCTTTCCTGTTTTGGGTTCCCATTGCAGCCCGGTCGGATTGCGAATGCCCGCCGCATAGATGCGGCTGCCGCCCGTGGCGATATCCACTTCCAGCACGTTGGCGCGGCGATATTCCACTTCCAGGCCGTTTTCGCCCACGTTGCTGTTCGAGCCCACGCCCACGAAGAGTTTCTTGCCGTCGGGGCTGGCGAGCAGCGCCTTGGTCCAGTGGTGATTGACGGTGTCGGGCAAGTCGGTCAATTCCACGCCCGGACTGTCGATATGCGTTTCGCCGGCATGATAAGGAAAGCTAAGTATCGCATCCGTATCGGCCACGTACAGCGTGTTGCCGACCAATTGCATGCCGAACGGCGAATGCAGCCCGTCGATGAACACGAACTTGTCCCACTCGCCGGTGTTGCCGCGCTTGCGCAGCAACGTGATGCGGTTGGCGCCTTTGGCCTTCTTGCCCGAGCGCTCCGTGATCAGGCCCGCGATCAACTGCTTGGGCGTGGTCACGGCTTCTTCGTTCGGGCTGTTCGATTCGGCCACGAGAATGTCGCCGTTGGGCAGCGTGTAGACCTGGCGCGGATGCACGAGGCCCGAAGCGATCTTCTCGATCTTCAAGCCCGCCGCCACCTTGGGCGTCGCGCCGTTGCGCCAGCCCACGTACTTCGGCACTTCCATCGGCGGCGCGAGGAAGTTCCGCGACTGGGGCAGAGGAGGATTCGCGCCCGCCTGCTGCGCGGCGTCGTACTGCGCATGCTGGCTGCATGCGCTCGCGGCTATCGCGACGGCGGCGGCGAGCGCGCCTTTCGTCAGGGCGCTATTCATGAACGGCCTCCGTGAAGGCGAATTTGCCGAGTGCGCGCGCCACCAGCGCCACACTCAGCAGCGCGACGGTGATTGCGGAAAGAACGACGTTCAGCGGCACCATCGCGTAGGCGTCGCGGCTATGCACGAACGCGTTGAAAATGGCGGCCACGACCCCGGCGAGATAAAGCCAGAAGTCGAGCTGATCGAAGCGCGTGACGATCTCGCGGTGCGAAGGCATCCACACGTAAAAGAGATGAATGAAGCGCGGCACGATGGCGAAGAACAGCCCGACCGTGACGAGCCACGCGGCGCCCTTGCCCCAGAATACGTTGCGCGTGGTCGCGTAAGTGATGTCGAAAATGAGCGCGCCGACGAACATCCCGTAAGGAATCGGGTCGAGCAGATCGAACAGGGCGGCAGCGGTTCGCGACCGCCAGGCGGGAAGAAGCGGCGTCATGGTGCGGGTCTCCGATGAGTCAGCGCACGCGGCGCGCAGCGCGCCGCACGTCTACCCGCGCGCACATCATGTACCCAGCGTTTCAAACAGCGCTGCATCCCACTCTTCGTCCACGCTTCATCCCGCGTGTTTCGCGCGACGGCGCGGCGGCGCGGCACGGCGGCTGCGCCTTCTTGATCCGGTACGCATGGCAGCGAAACGTGGGCGCGTGGGCGCGTGAAAGCGCGAAGGAGGGAACATGAAGCGGATGGCTTGCATAACGCTCGCGATTGCCTTGGGCTTGAGCGCCGGCGCGTGCAAAAAGGCGCACAAGGCCGGTAACGACAGCATGAAGGTCACGCATGGCGTGGTTCAGGCGCAAGCGCCGGTTTTTCCCGCGCTGTGGCCGGCGGCGGTATCGGCGAATCGGCAATAGCGGGATCGTTGCGCGCTCGCCGTGCCCGCGCTTTCGCCGTATCCCGGGCTTACAGTTCGCCGCGCGCCGCGAGCGCGCGAATTCGGTCGGCGGTTCGGCACGCGACGGCCTGGATCGTCAACGAAGGATTCACGCCGCCCACGGTCGGGAACACCGAGCCATCGCAGATCCACAGGTTCGGGATGTCCCAGCTGCGGCAGTCCGCGTTCACGACGCTCGCGAGCGGGTCCGCGCCCATGCGCGCGGTGCCGTTCAGGTGGCAGGTGTCCTCGTCCTGGGTCCAGATATCGCGGCCGCCCGCGGCGTCGAGCGCGGTTCGCATGAAGCCGAGCGCGTGGCGCACCATGCGCCGGTCGTTGTCGCTCATCGACCAGGTCACGCGGGCAACGGGCAGGCCCAGCGCGTCCTTTTCCTGCGCGAGCGTGACGCGGTTGCGTTCGTCGGGCAGCGTTTCGCCCACGATCTTCAGGCCCGCCTGATGGTTGTACTTCGCCATCTCGCGCACCAGCTCGTCGCCCCACAGCCCGCGCCCCGCCTGCGTGCCGGCCCACACCACGGGCAGCGGCCCCTGGCTCATGTAGCAGTAGCCGCCGAAGAAGTCCTTGCCGTGATCGGTGTAATTCCAGTGCTCGGTGAGCGAGAGCGAGGGCGGTCCTTTGTACCAGCGGATTTCCTCGTCCATCGTGCCCCATGCGGCCTGATTCAGTTGCACCATCAGATTCTTGCCGACGAGTCCCGAGCGGTTCGCAAGGCCGTGCGGAAAGCGCGCGTTCGCCGAATTGAGCAGCAGGCGCGGCGTTTCGATCGCGTAGCCCGCCACCACCACGTGGCGCGCGCGCTGAAAATGCCATTGGCCTTCGCGATGAAAATGCACGCCGCTCGCGCGGTCCCGCGCGTCGGTCTCGATCCGGCCGACCATTGCGAGATCGCGGATTTCGGCGCCCGCGCGCACGGCGCGCGGAATCCACGTGACCAGCGTGCTTTGCTTCGCGTTGGTCGAGCAGCCCGTCACGCAAAAGCCGCGATAGACGCACTGATGCGCGTCGCCGCGCGGCGCGGAGAGCGTGGCGAGCGGCGTGGGCGACCACGGAATGCCGAGCGCCTCGCAGCCGCGCGCGAGCACGAGCCCCGCGCCGTTGACCTCGTGCGCGCGATACGGGTAGCGCGGCCGCTTCGGTCCCCACGGATAATTCACCGGCCCCGAGATGCCGAGCGTCTGCTCGACTTCGGCGTAGTAGCGCCACATTTCGCGCCAGTCGATCGGCCAGTCCGCGCCATAGCCCAGCAGCGAGCGCGACTTGAACCACTCGGGGCGAAAGCGCAGCGACACCATCGCGAAGTGAACCATGCTGCCGCCCACCGCCTTGCCGCTGTTGTTGCTGCCGAGTTGCAGCGGATTGTCGCCGTCGCAAAGACGTTCGTCGGTCCAGTAGAGCTTGCCTTGATGCGTCTCGTCCGAGGCGAATTCCTCGAGCGGCCGCCACCATGCGCCCGCGTCGAAGGCCACCACGCTGAAGCCGGCTTCGGCGAGCCGGCAGGCGAGCGTCGCGCCGCCCGCGCCCGTGCCGACGATGGCGAAATCCACCGGTTCGTCGAGCGCGTATTCGCGCATCGGCATCCAGCCGCCCTGGCGGAATACGTCGGGCGCGCGGCCGTTTTTGCCGCGCGGCGTGGTTTGAGCGTCGTCGTTTTGCGTCATGGGTCTCACGATGAAATGGCGATCGGGCAAGAGCGTCGAGCGAGCTTCGGCGCTCCCTCAGCGCAGGCGGCCATTCGCACGGCGCGCCGCGTCGCGGGCTTTGTCGGCGGCTTCGCCCGCATGGCTTTCAGCCGGGGCTTCGGCGGCTTCCCACGGGTCGCGCCTGCCGTCGACGAGACGCACATAGCCGCGCGGATTCGCCGGGCCGCCGAAGCCGAGCGCGCTCCACGAGGCGGGGTGCGAATAGAACGCCGCGCAGATGTCGTGGACCGCGCGCTTCGCGAAGAATACGTCGCTGGGCATGCCGTGCCACGCGCGATGGCGCAGCGCGCCCTTTTGCATCTGCGCGAGCAGCGCATGCTGGCGCGGCGCGTCGAGGTCGGCGAACGGCGCGCGGTAATGCGCCTCGCTTTCCGCGTCGAGCGCGGCAAGCCCGGTGGTCCACGCTTCGCGCAACGGCGGCAGGCGGCTGTCGCGATAGCCGTCGCGCCGGTCGTCCAGCAATTTTGCGTCGACGAGCGCGGCCACCGGCACGAAGCACGCGCCATCGGCGTTCTGGGCGGGCGGCGGCGCGGCGTGCGCGTCGCTTTCGCCATCGACGGGATTGATATGGCGCGCTTGCGGCACGATGCATTCGCACAGCGCGACCAGCGCGCGCCACGCCTTCGGCGCGAGCCAGCGGGCTTCGTGCGGCGTGCGCAGGCGGGCGGCGACGACGGCGCGCGTGGGCGCGTCCCACGATGGCGTGCCGCGCTTGGCGAGCACGTCGTAACCGGGATAGCGGCTGCGCGTCATTGCTCGGTCTCCCGCATGCGCAGCGCGGCAAGCCCGGCCACGGCCAGCGCGCTGAACGAGGGCGGCGCGGGCAGCGGCGGCCCCGCGAGCAGGTTCTGCGACCAGTTGCGCCAGCCGCCTTGCGCGCGCGCCACGCCGTTGGCGTGAAAGCCCGCGCCCGCGAAACCGAGCACCGACACGAACCGCAGCCACAGATACGCAAAACCGCGCCAGCGCCGCGCGCGCGGCGGCGCGGCCAATGCGGCCTGCGCGAGCAGCGCCGCGCCCACGGGCGCGACGGTCACGGGCGCGTACATCGCCGGATGCTGGAACGCGCCGCGAAAATGCAGCAACGCGGCTTCGGCGGCGGTGCCGATCAATCCCGCGGCGCTGACGAGCGCGAGCGCCTTGCCCGCCGGCATGCCGAAGAGGCGCGGATCGTGGGCGGGTTCGTCGCGCAACTGTTCCGCAATGGCGCCGAAACCGCCCGACAGCAGCAGCGCGAACGGCGCGCCCACCGGCGCGCCATAAAACAGGTTGTGCCAGCTCCAGCCGCCCGGCCGCTTGCCGACGTTGTAGAAGTGGAAGGTCGTGCCCGCGAGGCCCGTGGCGGCCGCCGCGAGCTGGATCGCGTGACGCAGCGCGTGCGAGGTTTCGCTGCGGTCGGCGCCGCCGTGCAGGCTCGCGCCCAGCGCCGCCGCCGCGCTCGCGAGCGCGGCGTACATCGCCGGATTTTCGAAGCCGCCGCGATAGTGCTCCATGGCGCTGTCCGAGAGCACGGAAAGCGCGAGCAGCGCCGATCCGCCATTGAACGCGCGCGCCGCCGCGATGTGCCGGGCCGTGACCGGCGCGCTGCGCGGCGTGCGCAACGACCGCGTTGCGGCGAAGGCGAGCGCGGCGCCCGCCGCGACGCTGAGCAGTCCGCCCGCGAACCGTGATGCTTGCGTCATGCGATGTTCTCCGTTTTTTCGGCGTGGCGCGGCCGATGTTCCGCGCGCAGCCCTGAGCCGGTTTTGCTTGTTGCGACGTTTGCTCGCGATTCGCGCAAGCTTCGCACCTGGCCCCGGTTTGAAAGAGAGTTGTCGGGAAAGTGCGATTGCGCAGGCGAGCGCAGCCAGGCCCCGCAGGCTCGATCACGATCGGCAGTGCTAACGATAGGGATCGCTGGAAACAAGGCACGCGCGCACGGTTGCGTCGGCAACGTTGTGTAGTCGGTGCCACGACGACAAATCCGCCGCCGATAAACAATCGTGACTAGACGGCGAAACCGACGGCGTAGCGTTCGGCGTCGGCGTGGCGCAGCGCAAGGCCGTGGCCGGGGCGGCCGAGATCGGGGGCGATCGCGCCGTCGCGCAGGCGCGGCGCGCCTTCGAACAGCATCGACTCGATGCGCGCGTGATCGTGAAACCATTCGATATGTTCGAGCCGCCGCGCGGCGCAGGCCGCATGCAGATGCAGCGCGGGCGCGCAATGCGCGGAAAGCGGGGTATGCCACGCGTCGCAGAGCGCGTCGGCCTGCATGAAACCGGTAATGCCGCCGCAGCGCGTGGCGTCGGCTTGCAGCACGTCCACGGCATGCGCTTCCAGCAGTTCGCGCAGATCGTCGGCGCTCCACGCGTATTCGCCCGCGGCCAGCGCCATGCCGGCGGGCAGCGCGCCGCGCAATGCGGCCAGGCCGCGCCGGTCGTCGGAGGAAAGCGGCTCCTCGAACCAGGCCACGCCTTGCGCCGCGAATTGCGCGGCCAGCCGCCGCGCATCCGCGGGCGTATAGGCGCCGTTGGCGTCGACGAATAGCGCGGCCGCCTCGCCGATCGCCGCGCGCGCGGCTTCCACGCGCCGCGCGTCCGCCGAGGGATCGCTGCCCACTTTCATCTTCACCCAGCGGCAGCCGTCGCGCTGCACCCAGTCGCGCAACTGGTCTTGCAGCGTGGCGAGGTCGTAAGTGGTGAAGCCGCCGCTGCCGTACACGGGCACGCAGTCGCGCTGCATGCCGAGCAGCTTCGCCAGCGGCACGTCGAGCGCTTTCGCCTTGAGATCCCAGAGCGCGGCGTCCACGGCCGAGATCGCGCACGCGGCGATGCCGGGCCGGCCGATGTTGCGCACCGCCCGCTGCATGGCCAATGCGATACGGCCGATGTCGAACGCATCGTGCGCGCGCACGACATCGGCGAGCAGGCTGTCGATCACGTGCGCGGCGCTCGCGTGCGCATAGCTGTAGCCGAGTCCCGTATGACCCAGCGCGTCGACTTCCACGGTGACGAGCGTGGTGGACGACCACGCGATCGTGCCGTCGGCTTCCTCGCGATCCGTTGGAATGGTGAAGGCGCGCGGCGTGACGCGCGTGGCGCGCGCCGAAGATTGCGCTGGCGATTGAAGCGGCGTTTGAAGTGGCGTTTCCATGCGGGTGGCTGTGCCCGATAAAAGGTCCAGGAGCGGTTCGACCCGGCGCGCAAATCATGCGCCCGACTTGTGCCCGATGTGCGCCCCGACGTGTTCCCGACGTGTTCCCGACGCCGACCCGATAGTTGACGAACAGCGGCCGCCGCCGCGCACGGAAGCTCTTTGTTGGGATTGGCCTTTGCGCACGCACGCTTATCGACTCACCGACCTGCGAAAAGGAGAAGGGCATGGCGACGACTACCGTAAGCGACTTCATCGTCGAACGGCTTTACGACTGGGGCGTGCGGCGCATTTTCGGTTATCCCGGCGACGGCATCAACGGCGTGTTCGGCGCATTGCAGCGCGCCGGGGGCAAGATCGAATTCGTGCAGGCGCGGCACGAAGAAATGGCCGCTTTCATGGCGAGCGCGCACGCGAAGTTCACCGGCGAGCTGGGCGTCTGCATCGCCACCTCGGGACCGGGGGCGGCGCACTTGCTTACGGGCCTCTACGACGCGCGGCTCGATCACATGCCGGTGCTCGCCATCGCGGGGCAGCAGGCGCGCGCGGCGCTGGGCGCGCATTATCAGCAGGAACTCGATCTCGTCTCCATGTACAAGGATGTCGCGGGCGACTACGTGCAGCAGCCGAGCGTGCCCGCGCAGGTGCGCCACGTGGTCGACCGCGCGGTGCGCATCGCGCTGTCGCGCCGCACCGTCACGGCCATGGTGCTGCCCAACGACTTGCAGGAGCTGCCCTATGAAGCGCCGCCGCGCAAGCACGGCACGGCGCATTCGGGCGTGGGTTATGCCACGCCGAAGGTCGTGCCGCAAGACGCCGATCTCAAGCGCGCCGCCGAAGTGCTCAACGCGGGCAGCCGCGTGGCCATTCTCGTGGGCGCGGGCGCGCTGCACGCCACCGACGAAGTGATCGCCGTGGCCGAGCGGCTGCATGCGGGCGTGGCGAAGGCGCTGCTCGGCAAGGGCGCGGTGCCCGACGATCTGCCCTACGTGACCGGCTCGATCGGCTTGCTCGGCACCAAGCCCACCGACGAGATGATGTCCGCGTGCGACACCTTGCTGATGGTCGGCTCGGGGTTTCCGTACTCCGAATTCTTGCCGAAGGAAGGCGACGCACGCGCGGTGCAGATCGACATCGACGCGGGCATGCTGAGCCTGCGTTATCCGATGGAAGTGAGCCTCGTCGGCGACAGCGCGGCCACGCTGCGCGCGCTGCTGCCGCTGCTCGAACAGAAGGATCAGGCGAGCTGGCGCAATCGCATCGTCCACGCGAACGAGCGCTGGCAGCGCGTGCTCGACGAGCGCGCGCACGCGGACACGGGCGGCAAGGTCAACCCGCAGCGCGTCGTCACCGAGCTTTCGCCGCGCCTGCCCGAGCACGCGATCATCACGAGCGATTCGGGGTCGTGCGCGAACTGGTATGCGCGCGATCTCAAGATCCGGCGCGGCATGATGTGCTCGCTTTCGGGCGGCCTTGCTTCGATGGGCGCGGCGGTGCCGTATGCCATTGCCGCGAAGTTCGCGCACCCCGAGCGGCCCGTGATCGCGCTCGTCGGCGACGGCGCGATGCAGATGAACAACATGGCCGAACTCGTGACGGTCGCCAAGTACTGGAAGCAGTGGAAAAGCCCGAGCTGGATCTGCTGCGTGTTCAATAACGAGGACCTGAATCAGGTGACGTGGGAACAGCGCGTGATGCAGGGCGATCCGAAGTTCGAGGCGTCGCAGGACATTCCGAACGTGCCGTATCACCGTTTCGCGGAACTGGTCGGCTTGACGGGCATTTATGTCGACGATGCCGCGAAGCTCGGCGAGGCGTGGGAGCAGGCGCTCGCCTCCACGCGGCCGGTGGTGCTCGAAGTCAAGACCGATCCCGAAGTGCCGCCGCTGCCGCCGCACGTGACGATGGATCAGGCGCGCCATTTCGCGCGCACGCTCATGGAAGGCGACCCGGCCGAAGGCAGCGTGATCGCCAACACGGCGCGTCAGGTCATGGCTTCGGTCATTCCGGGCAAGAAGTCCTGAGCGGCTTCGGGCGAGGGAAGCGCCGCGCTGCTTCCTTCGCCGCAGGCGCGAGCTTGAGCGCGAGCTTGAACTCGAAAGGCGGCTGCCCCTGCGCAGCCGCGCCGAAGCGCCGCCCGCTTTCGGACTAAATCGAGCGCAACGCCGCCAAAAGGACGAGGCGCGTCCGATGCGCACTTTCCCGGCATGTCAACCGGGAGAGGGCCATGTATTCTGTCGGCGACTACTTTATCGAATGTCTCATGGAGCATCGCCCCGGTGACGGATGGACCGCGCTCGCGCGTATCTCGCGCCGCGACGATTATCGCAAGGCGCAGCACGTTCCCAAGGCGCTCTTTCATCCGGCAATCGAGCGCCATACCCGGCACGATGCGGAGCGCGCGGCCGTTCAGTGGGCGCGCGCCAAGGTGAGCCTGCACCGCGAAGAGATCGAGCGGGCGATCGAGCGGGCCGGATCGCGCACGGGCAAGCACGCTCCGCGGGACATTCCGCGCGTATAATCGCACGTGTCCAAAAGGCGACTATTTCGTACGGACGACGCGCGCGTGCCGGCGTTGCCGGCACCCTTGAACGGCATGGAATTTGCGCGCCGCCCGCGCGCGGGGCACCGCTTCGCGAAATTGCCGCCGCGGCTTCCGCATCCCCTTTCCGTACAGGGTTTCGACCGTGGATAATAACGGTCTCCGGCGCCCCAGCATGTGAGCGCGCCGCGGCGGCCGCCGGTTCTCCCCGCCGGTCCCCATTTCATTCTTTTGACAGGACATGCCAGCCATGGCGAAGCGACGTGGGCACACAATTCCCGCTCAAGCCAAATACCCCGTGGTGGGCATCGGTGCGTCGGCGGGCGGCCTGACCGGGCTGAAGGAGTTTCTGGAAGCCTTGCCCGCGCGCACCTCGATGGCCTTCGTCGTGGTCGTCCATCGTGCGCCCGACGCGGAAAGCGGCCTCGCCGCGCTGCTGCAAAAGTCCACCACCATGCCCGTGGTGGAAGTCACGCAGGCCACGCCCATTCTTCCGGACCACGTTTATCTCATCGCGCCCTCGCTCGACCTGACGATGGTCGACGACTATCTGCGCGTCGCGCCGAACCAGCCCCAGGAGGGGCGGCGCGCCGCCATCGACCTGTTTTTCCGCACGCTGGCCGAAGCGCACCGCGAACGCGCGATCGGCGTGGTGATGTCGGGCGCGGGCTCGGACGGTTCGGCGGGACTGGCGCGCATCAAGGAAATGGGCGGCATCACTTTCGCCCAGGACCCCTCGGAAGCCGAATACGAAAGCATGCCGCGCAGCGCGATCGCCACGGGCATGGTGGATTTCGTGATGACCGCCGCCGAGATGCCGCAAGGGCTCATGGACCTGTGGCACACGACCAAGGCGATCCACCTGCCGAGTCTCGCGGCCGAGCCGCGCGACGACGAACTCGCGAACGAGACCGCCGAGCGCGCGCTGCGCGAGATCATGATCATCCTGCGCACGCGCACGGCGCACGACTTCCGCCATTACAAGCGCGCGACGGTCATGCGCCGCATCGAGCGCCGCCTCCAGGTGAACGGCATCACCGACTTGCAGGCGTATCGCGACTATCTGCATCTGCATCCCGAGGAAACCCAGGCGCTGCTTCAGGACATGCTCATCAGCGTGACGAACTTCTTCCGCGACAAGGAAGCGTTCGAGGTGCTGGAGCGCGACGTGCTGCCCTCGCTGTTCGAAGGGCGCGGCGAGCAGGAGCGCATTCGCGTGTGGTCGGTGGGCTGCGCGACGGGCGAGGAAGCCTATTCGGTCGCCATGTTGTTGCAGGAGCGCTCGCTCAAGTCGCCCGAAGGCGCGTCGTTCCAGGTGTTCGCGACCGATATCGACGAACGCGCCATTTCGTTCGCGCGCACGGGCCTTTATCCCGACTCGATTCTCGCCGACGTTTCGGCGGCCCGCGTGCGCCAGTTTTTCTCGAAGGACGCGGCGCATTTGCGCATCAAGAAGGAGCTGCGCGAGCACATGCTGTTCGCGCATCACAACGTATTGAGCGATCCGCCGTTCTCGCGGCTCGACCTCATTTGCTGCCGCAATCTGCTGATTTATCTCGACCGCGACGCGCAGATCGAGATCCTCAAGATGTTTCATTTCGCGCTGCGGCCGGGCGGCGTGCTGTTTCTCGGCAGCTCGGAGTCGGCGGACAGCGTCAGCTCGATGTTCAGCGTGGTGGACAAGCGCAATCGCATCTACCGCGCGAACATGGCGGTGCGCGGCGATACGCCCGTGCCCGTCGCGATGTCGGGGCAGTTGAACACGCGCCCGGTGGTGGCCACGGTGCAGCCGCCGGGCCGCCGGCGCTTTTCCTTCGGCGACCTGCATCAGCGGCTCGTGGAGCAATACGCGCCGCCCAGCGTGCTCGTGAGCCGCGACTCGGAAATCGTGCATTTGTCCGACCGCGCGGGCCGCTTCCTGCAATATTCGGGCGGCGAGCCTTCGCACAATATCGTGGCCGTGGTGCGCCCGGAGCTGCGCGTGGAGTTGCGCACGGCGATCTATCAGGCGCTGCACACGAACCGCAGCGTGGAGGCGCGGCGCGTACACATCGAACGCGACGGGCGCTCGTATTTCGTCAACATGACCACGCGCCCGGTCCACGACCCCGAAGCCAACGCGGACTTCGTGCTGGTGCTGTTCGACGAAGTGGAAGACAGCATGAGCAACCAGGAAGTCTCCACGGGCGACGTGCAGAAAGACCCCATCATCAGCCAGCTCGAACGCGAGCTGCAACGCACGAAGGAGCAGTTGCAGTCGACCATCGAACAGTCGGAAACCTCCACGGAAGAACTCAAGGCGTCGAACGAAGAGTTGCAGGCGATCAACGAGGAATTGCGCTCGGCGACCGAGGAACTGGAAACCAGCAAGGAAGAGTTGCAGTCGATCAACGAAGAGTTGACCACGGTAAACGCGGAACTCAAATCGAAGGTCGAGGAAACCGGCAAGATCAACGACGACTTGCAGAACCTGATCGCGGCCAACGACATCGGCACGATCTTCGTCGACCGCAACATCTGCATCAAACGCTATACGCCGCGCGCGACCGACGTATTCAGCATCATTCCGTCCGATATCGGGCGCTCGCTGCTCGACATCACGCACCGGCTCGAATACGACAAGCTCGCCGACGACGCCGCCGAAGCGTTCGACTCGCTGCGCCTCATCGAGCGCGAATTGAAAAGCAACGACGGGCGCTGGTATCTCGCGCGCTTCGTGCCGTACCGCACGACCGAGGACCGCATCGACGGCGCGGTGCTCTCGTTCATCGACGTCACCGACCGCCGCCAGGCCGAGGACCGGCTGCGCGAAGGCGAGCGCCGCATGCGCATCGTGGCCGAGGGCACGCGCGATTACGCGATCATCACGTTCGACGACACCGGCCTGATCACGAGCTGGAACGCGGGCGCGGAGCGCATTTTCGGCTATACGGAAGCGGAAATCATCGGTCAGCCGGCCGATCTGCTTTCGACCGAAGAAGATCGCGCCACCGACGTCTCGCAGCGCGAGTTCGCGCAGGCGCGCCTGAACGGCCGCACCGAGGAGGAGCGCTGGCATCAGCGCAAGGACGGTAGCCGCTTCTTCGCGAGCGGCGTGCTCTCGCGTCTGGACGAGCCGGGAGTGAGCGGCTTCGCGAAGATCGCGCGCGACCTGAGCCAGCTTCGCGCGAGCGCGCAGGGCGAGCGCGCGGGCTGGTCCGCCGACGCGGCCGAACGCGACGCGCAGTTGCGCCGCGACGAGTTTCTCGCCGTCGTCTCGCACGAACTCAAGCATCCGCTCAACCTCATTTCGGCGAGCGCGGAGCTGATCGCGCGCGCGCCGGAAACGCGCCAGAACCTCAACCTCTCGCGCGCGACCGACACGATCCGGCGCACGGTGATCGGCCAGGCGCAGATCATCGACGACCTGCTCGACATTTCGCGCGTGCGCACCGGCAAGCTTTCGGTGGTGCGCACCGTGGTGGACATGCGCGACATCGTGCTGCGAGTGACCAACGCCGTGCGCGAGGAAGCGAACCAGCGCGGCATTGCGTTCGACGTGTCGATGAGCGAGGCGCCCGTGATCGTTCACGCCGATCTCACGCGTATCGAGCAGATCGTCTGGAACCTCGTGAGCAACGCGCTGAAATTCACCACGCGCGGCTCGGTGAACGTATCGCTCGACGTGAACGGGCACGGCGAAGCGGTGCTGCGCGTGACCGATACGGGCAGCGGCATCGAGCCTGCGCTGCTGCCGCACATCTTCGAGATGTATCAGCAAACGCGCGATACGGCCACGCGCCGCGCGGGCCTCGGCATCGGTCTCGCGCTGGTGCGCGATCTGGCCACGCTGCATGGCGGCGCGGTGCGCGCGGAGTCCGAAGGCGCGGGGCGCGGCTCGGCCTTCACGGTGACGCTGCCCACGCATCGCGCGCATGTCGAAGCGAACGCCGTCGACCACGCCGCCATGCAGTCGCTTCAGGGGCTGCGCGTGCTGATGGTGGACGACGACCCCATGACCGTCGAAACCTTCAGGCTGCTGCTCGAAAGCGAAGGCGCCTCGGTGCAGACCGCCACGAGCGGCGAGGAAGCGCTCGCGCGGCTCGACGCGCATTCGCCCGACATCGTGCTCTCCGACCTGGGTATGCCGGGCATGAGCGGTCTGGAATTCGTCGGCAAGCTGCGCGAGCAACCGGCGCTCGAAAAGGTCATCTGCATCGCGCTCAGCGGTTTCGGCCACGAAGCCGACGTGCGCCAGGCCGAAAACGCGGGCTTCGACGCGCATGTGAAAAAGCCCGTGCTGCTCGACGACCTGCTCGCCGTGGTCGCGCGCCTGCGCGCCAATAACGTGGCGTGACGCCCGCAACGCACCGCCTGGAGACACGAGTGGCACGCACGTTTTTCTATGTCAACGGCGCGCGGGACAGCCAGGTTCCCGAACAGGAGCTGATCCGCTTCGACCGTGCGGGCTACACGATCGCGCTCAACCGCGTGGCCTACGACAACGTGCCGCCTTATGTCGCCGGTCTCGAACGCAGCGCGCTGATCGCCACGCTGCGGCGGGTGGCGCCCGGCGACGAACTCGTGGTGCTCGATCTCGCCTCGCTCGGTTGCAGCGCGCGCGACGTGCTCGCCACGTTGCTGCTGTGCCGCAAGGCGAAGATCGCGGTGCGTTGCGTCGAATTCGGCAACACGGATCTCGCCGCGCGGCCCGAGCCGCAGGCGGTAAAAATGCTGCGCGCGCTCGTGCGTCTCGACTCGTCCACCCGCAGCGAGCGCAGCACGGCGGGGCTCACGCGCGCTCGGGCGAGCGGGCGCGTCACCGGCCGGCCGCTTTCGCTCACGCGCCAGCAGCGCGAGCGCGTGGTGGACCTGCTCAAGCAAGGCGTGTCCGTGAGCGAGCTTGCGCGTCGTTTCGAAACGTCGCGGCAAACCATCATGCGTGTTCGAAAGTCCGAAACCCCTTCCAACGGCCGCGCGTAGGACGGCCCGCGGCGGCCCGCGCAGCAAGCGATTCGCGGCCTGTCCGAAAACCGACCGTTACGAACGCCGCCGAGCCACACTTTCGCACCGCGTTTTCAACTAGGCTAACTCTTGAAACGGTTCGACGAATCGAGAGGAGCGCGCCATGGAAAGTTATTCGCTGGTGGTCTGCGCGGGCATCGGTCAGTTGCAAACCGTGCCGATCTGGCGCGAGGTGCTGCAATCGGGCGCCACGGTGCGCGCGTGGCGCGTGCATGTCGACGAAGCGCGCGTCGAGGAATCGTTGACGATCGAACTCGTCGGTCTCACGTCAGCTAACTTCGAGGCTTTCGTCGCCCGACTCAACGAGGTGCCGGAGGAGACCCGGCAGCCGGTCAGCCCGGTGAGCGCGGTGGACCGTGGCGCGACGATGCGCACGGTCCTGGCCCCCGTTCGCCGCTGAGCGGATCGAGCATTGCCGGTCGCCGTCGTTCCGGCGCCATCGTCCGGCGGTCGTCTGGATACCGCAGCGGGCATCGCGGCGGGCTTGAGCGCCGCGAAGGCTTCGCTCCTTGCTTCGAGGTTGTTGCCGCACGATCGGGGAACGCATGAAACTCGAAGGTTCGAAAGCATCGTCCGTCGACGATGTCTTGTTGAGGGACGCACTCTTGCGCCGGCGCGGCGGCACGCACGATGCGCACGCGGAGTGCGCGGCGTTCGCCCTGCTGGGCGAGCTGCTCACCAAGGACATGGCCGCGCTCGCGCAAACCGCCGCCGAGTTCGCACGTTCGCTGTGCCAGGCGGATTCGGCCGGCATTTGCGTGCTCGACCGGGAAGGCGCGCGCGAAGTGCTGCGGCTGGATGCGATAGCCGGGCCGCTCGCGCCTCACGCGGGCCTGCGCTTCGCGCGCGAACGCAGCCCGTGCGGCACCGCCATCGACCGTAACGCCACGCTGTTGTTCGACGAGCCGGGCCGCTGGTTCATGGCGTTGCGCCAGGTCGTCCCGGCGATTCACGAAACACTGGTGGTGCCATGGACCGTGGGCGGCGTGGCGACAGGCTCGCTGTGGGTGGTCGCGCACGCGCCCGGCGAGCGCTTCACCGCCGCCGACGCGCAGTTGCTCGCGCGGCTCGGCACCTTCGTGGCGGCGGCGCATCGCATGAGCGGCGCGCTCGAAGCGACGCGGCGCGCCCGCGAGGCGAGCCGGCTCACCGACGAATTCGTCGTGACGCTCGCGCACGAACTGAGCAACCCGCTTTCGTCGATCAACAACGCGACCACGCTGTTGCTGCGCACGCGCTCGACGGGACGCGTGCCCGACAACGTGGTCGACATGCTCGCGCGCCAGGTGCATCAGGTGATTCGTCTCGTCGACGATTTGCAGGACATCTCGCGCATCGCGCGCGGCAAGCTGGCGCTCGATCTCAAGCCCACGGTGCTGGGCGAAGCCGTGCGCGGCGCGCTCGACGCCTGCATGCCGCTGTTCGAGCAGGCGCGGCAGCCGCTTACCGTCTCGCTGCCCGAGGAGCCCATCGTGCTGCCGGCGGACGGCGTGCGGCTCACGCAGATCATCGCGAATCTGCTGCACAACGCAACGCGCTACAGCGAGACGGGCAAGCCTGTGGCGCTGACCGTTTCGTGTGAAGAACCGGCGGACGTGGTGATTTCGGTGCGCGATTGCGGCGCGGGCATCGAGCCCGCGCAACTCGCGCATATCTTCGAAATGTATGCGCAGGCGCATCGCGACACGCGTAACGGCAGACGCGGGCTCGGCATCGGGCTCGCGATGGTGCGCAAGCTGGTCGAGCTGCACGGCGGCCGCGTGGAAGCGCATAGCGCGGGGCCGGGATGCGGTAGCGAATTCGTCGTGCGATTGCCGCGCCATTGAGCGGGCGGAAGTTTTGCCGCGTGCTTTTTGCTGTTTGCGGCGCGTTTGTCCGGTGTTCGCCGGAGTCGGGCCGATCTTTGCGCGACGCGGCACGTCGCGTGCGGGAAGGAGGGAACGCCACCTCGCGGGTGGCGCCGTCAACTCCATCGCACTCCTGAAGATCGACCGACACCATGGACAAGCTTGTGAATTCGCCGGCGGGATTGCAGCCGGAAGACTACGAGGTGATTTGCGGCCAGCAAGTCAACGCATTAGGGCGTTATATCGCCGATTTGCGCATACGCCGCAAAACCGACGGCAAGCTCATTTATCCGTTCGACGGCTGCGAAGTGCCGGGACCGTTCGCCACGGCGCAGGAAGCGCGGCAGGCGGCGCGCGTGCTCGCGGACGAACTGGTGCGGCTCGACATCGCGTGCCCCGAGCAGTGAGCGCCGCGAAAGCCGGTCACACCGAACAGGGAGACGAACCATGATCGAAATTTTTTCACGCGATGCCGGGTTGGCCGCGCCGTTGCGTCACTGGATGGCGGCGCCGCATGAAAACGGCGAGAGCGATGCCGGCGAAGCCGGCGGTATCGACGATAACGAGGATAGCGACGATATCGACGAGGAACTCGACGAAACCGGCGAGGTGACGAACCGCAGCAGCGGCAAATCCGGCACGGACACGAGCGCGGAGCCTGAACGCAAACCGACATGATTGCCAAACACGTGGTGGTGATCGCCGCGTCGCGCGGCGGCGTCCCGGTGCTGCGGACGCTGGCCGCCGGCTTGCCCGCCGATCTGGACGCGGCGGTTTGCGTGGTCATGCACATCGGCCGCCACAAGAGCGTGCTGCCCGAGTTGATGGCGCGCTCGGGGCTGTTGCAGGCCATTCACGCGCGGGACGGCGAGCCGCTGTGCGCGGGGCGCATCTATGTCGCGCCGACCGACCGTCATCTGGTGATCGAGACGCAGGCACAGCGGGTGTCGCTGCGCTTGTCCGATAGCGCGCCGGAAAATTTTTCCCGGCCGGCCGCCGACCCGCTGTTTCGCAGCGCGTCGATGGTGTACGAAGGCTGCGTGACGGGCGTCGTGCTCAGCGGCGATCTGGACGACGGCGCGGCGGGGCTCGCGATGATCCGCGCGCGCGGCGGGCGCTGCATCGTGCAGAATCCCGCCGACTGCGAAGCCGCGTCGATGCCGAAAGCGGCGTTGCGGGCCGTGGGCGCGGCGGCGGCCGTGGTGGAAGTGAGCGAACTGGCCGCGGCGATTGTGGAAGCCGTGCGCGCCGGGCCGTGCGAGGAGCGCGCAATGGCAGGCAACTGGAAAATCGAGGAAGAAGCGCGGCTCGCGGCGCGCGGCCTGGTTTCTCCCGACGAACTCGACGGCATCGCGCGGCGCTCGGCGCTGACGTGCCCGGAGTGCGGCGGCACACTGTGGAGAATCGACAACGGCCAGCCGCATCGCTACCGCTGCCACACGGGTCACGCGTTCTCCGACCTGTCGCTGGAAGAGGGCATCGCGCGCGAAGTCGAACGCGCGTTGTGGTCGGCGGCGCGCACGGTCAAGGAGCGCGCGCTGTTCGCGCGCGAGCGCCGCGAATGGGCCGTGCGTGAAGGCGACGCGGCGCTCGTGGAGATCGAAGACGCCCGCATCGCCGAAACCGAAGCGCTCGAAACCATTTTGCGCGAGGCGCTGAGCGAAGCGGACGCAGACGGCAAAAGCGCGGACTAATCGCGGGGGTTCGCGCGGTGCCTGGGTATCGCCGTCCTGGTATCGTCCACGTTCAAGAACGGGGCGGTTTTCCGTGGCGCGAGATGATGACCGCGGCGGTTTGCGCGAACGCGGTGGCAAGTTCGAGGTCCACGGCCGAAGGTTCGCGCGGCTCGGCAAAGTACATGGCCAGCGAACCCACGAGCCGCCCGTCCGAGGTCTCGACCGGAAACGACCAGCAGCCGCGATAGCCGAATTCCAGCGCAAGCCAGCGCCACGGCCGCCAGCGCGGCTCCTCCAGCACGTCGGGGGTGACGACCGGCATGCCGGTCGCGACGGCCAGTCCGTCGGCGAGCGATTCGGGCGAAATCTGGAAGCCCTCCACGCGGCGCGCGTAGTCCTCGCTCATGCCCACGATGTGACGCAAGTGCTTGCCGTCGGCGATATAGAACGCGCAGCGGCGCTCGTCCTCCGCTTGCGCGATCAGCGTGCGAATGAGCACGCCCAGCGACGTTTCGAGCGAGCCGCCGTTCATGGCCGCCTCGAACGCCTCCTTTTGCGCCGATACCCAGATCTGGCTGCGGCGCAGCCGGCCCGTGCTTTCGCGCAAGGCGATCTCGGCCCGCTTGCGTTCGGTGACGTCGCTGGCGGTGCCCAGCCATTCGGTGATATGGCCCGTGTCGTCGAAAACGGGCAGCGCGCGGGAAAGCGTCCAGCCGAGGCTGCCGTCGCGCCGCAGCACGCGATGCTCCAGCTCGAACGTGCTGCGCGTGACCACGGCGCGCCGGATCGCCGCCTGCACCATCGCCTGCTCCTCCGGCGGGATATAGCCCGTCATCCAGTTCGTGCTGGGCTGGATGCTGTCGGAGAGGAAGCCGCGCCCTTCGAGGCGGCGCATTTCGGTCCAGTCCGGGCTCATGCGGTAGACCACGTCGGAACTGGCCTTCACGAGCGCGCGGAAGCGGCCTTCGCTTTCGCGCAGCGCGGCGTCGGCGCGCGAGCGCTCGATCGCGGCGCTCAGGCGCGCGACCAGTTCGCGGCCCGAGAACGGCTTCGCGAGATAGTCGTCGGCGCCCGCCAGCAATCCTTCTATCGTGGCTTCCTCGCCCGCGCGCGCCGTGAGAAACACCACGGCCGTGCGCCGCAGCGTCTTGTCGTCGCGAATCGCCCGCAACAGGCTGAAGCCGTCGCGGCGCGGCATCATCACGTCGGCGAGAATCAGCTCGGGGCGCTCGCTGCGCGCGGCGTCGAGAGCGGCGGTGCCGTCGGCGACCGTGGTGACGTGCCAGTAGCCTTCGAGCATGCGCACGAGATAGTCGCGCATTTCCGCGTTGTCCTCGGCGATCAGCACGCGCGCGCCGCGCGTGAGGCGCGGGTTGTCGCGGTCCGGCAAGTCGTAGCCTTCGCCGATCACCGAAGCCTCGTTGACCGTGCGGCCGATGCCGTTCCACGCCGCCGCCTCGCGCGCGAGCGCCGCCGCCACGCCGGGGCCGGGCTCGGCGGCCTGCGGCGCGCCCACGGGCTGCGCGATCGGCTTGAACGGCATCCAGATGGTGAACGCCGTGCCGGTGCCTTCCACGCTGCGCACGGCCACCTGGCCGCCCATGCGCTGCACCAGATCGTGAACGATGGCCAGACCGATGCCCGCGCCTTCGACCGAACGTGCGCGCGTGCCGCGAACGCGATGAAAGCGCTTGAACACGTTGGGCAGCTCGGCGGGCGGAATGCCCACGCCCGAATCGCTCACTTCGAGTTCGGCGTGCAGCCGCAGCGCTTTCACGCGCACCACGACTTCGCCCGTAAAGGTGAATTTGAACGCGTTCGAGATTAAATTCGAGAGCACCTTTTCCCACATTTCGCGGTTCACGGGCACGGGCGGCAGGTCTTCCGCGATTTCCACGCGCAAGGCGAGGCCCGCCGTTTCGATGGCGTCGCGAAACGCGCTCGCGATTTCGCCCGTCAGCTTGCCGATGTCGACAAGCTCCACGGCGGCGCGCTCGCGGCGTGCTTCGATCTGCGAAAAGTCGAGCAGGCTGTTGACGAGGCGCAGCAGCCGGTGCGCATTGCGCGTGGCCACGTCGAGTTCGTCGGCCGCGCGCGCCGGAAGCTGTTCGCGCCGGCGCGCGAGTTCTTCGAGCGGCGCGAGCAGCAGCGTGAGCGGCGTGCGGAATTCGTGGCTCACGTTGGAAAAGAATTCGGTTTTCGAACGATCGAGTTCGGCGAGCCGTTCGAGCCGCTCGCGTTCAAGCTGGCGCGCGCGCGCCGCGCCGAGACCGGCGCTCGCCTGTTGCGCGAGCATTTCGACGAAACCGGCATGGCGTTCGTCGTAGGGCCGGTGCGGCGAAAGCGCGACGATCAGCACGCCCGTCGGCTCGCGGCCGCTCGTGGCGCGCAACGGCAGCGCCACCGCGCGTTGCGGCGCCTGCCAGCCGGGCGGCAAGCCGGGCTGCATGGCAAAGGGCACGAGGCCGGGAAAGCGCGCGGCGAGATCGTCGACGATCACGGGCTGGGCGTCGGCCGTCGTGAACAGGCTGCCCAGCGGCCAGCCGCCCTGATCGACGCTCGTGAGCGGCACGGCGTGCGCGGCCATGGCGGAGCCGGGCGCGACGCCCGCGGCGCCCGCGAGCGTGGCTTCGCGGCGCCCCGGCGTTTTCAGATAGAACAGCGCGAACGGGACGTCGAGACTATGCTTGCCCAGCGCGGCGGCGGCGAGTTCGCAGGCTTCGCGCGTATCGCCCGCGCCGGCGAGCGCGGCGCCCAGGTCGCGCAGCGCGTCGGTGCGGCGGTCGGCCACCACGTGCTGCGTGGTGTCCCGGCCGGTGTTGCGCACGCCCACCACTTCGCCCGAGACGTTGCGAATGGGCGAATGCGCGAACGTGACGTAGACCTCTTCGAGCGCGCCATGGCGTTCGAGCATGAGAAGCTGGTTCTCGCCGCTCGCGGTTTCGCCGCGTGTCATCACGCGCTGCACCATCGGCCCCAGATCGCGCCAGATTTCCGGCCCCGTTTCGCGCGCGGGCGCGCCGAAAGCGGCCGGATGCTTCGCCGCGCCCAGCAGCGTGCGCCAGGCGTCGTTATAAATCTGGAGCAGTTCCGGGCCCCACCAGACGGCCGTCGCTTCGGTCGAGTCGAGGCTCGTGCGCACCATCAGCCGCAATTCGTCGGGCCAGGCGAGCACGGGGCCAAGACGCGTGCGCGACCAGTCCGTTTCGCGCGCGAGCCTGGCCATTTCGCCTTCGTCGCCGAACGCGCGCTGGACCGCCTGGATTTCGGAGCGCGACTTCGGCCTTGGCGCGCCCGCGAGAATTTCGCCGATCACCTGGCCGATATCGCGCAGCGGCACCACGAGTTCGGCGGCGCCCGCGGCGATGGCGGCGGCCGGCATTTCCGGCTGGTCGCACGACGACTCCGACTGCACGATCATGCGGCCGCCCGCCGTGCGCAGCGTGCGCGCGCCCGCGGCGCCGTCGCTGCCCATGCCGGTGAGAATGACGCCGATCGCGCGCGGGCCGAAACTGCGCGCGGCGGAGTCGAGAAAACGGTCGATCGGCCGTTCCAACGCGCCCTCCGCGGCCGGGCTGATGCGGCAGGTGCCGTCGGGCAGCACTTCCACGAAGCTGCGCGGCGGGCACACGAACAGCGAGCCGGGCACGAGCTGCGAATCGGGGCGCAGCCACGCGGCCTTGAAGCCGAGGCGCTCGTAGAACGCGTCGGTGGCGGCTTCCGGCGGCAAATGCAGCATGATGACGATGGCCGGCGTGCGGCCCTCGGGCAAGCCGCGCAAGAGCGCGGTGCTTGCGACGAGACCGCCCGCGGAAGCGCCCACGACGATGACGTCGTAAGCGGGGTCCACGGTGGCGACGGGATGGGCGTCGTTGAGCATGGTTATCCGCATGGCGAAGGGCGTTGCGTCACGCCGCTCGCCGCGACTCCGGCAACATGATCTAGAACATTAGCACCGCTCGCGCCCGAACACCGGCCAGGAAATCGGGCCCGAAGAAAGCGCGGGTTGCGAAGCGGCGCGGCGCTGCCGGGTGCGGATCAGCAACGGTCGTGGCGAAGCCGTTGGGCCATTTCGCGCACCACGACTTCCGAGTAGTTCCAGGCCTCGCCCTCGGATTCGAATTCGATGGCGATGTCGAAGCGGGCCTCGGCGCGCGGCGCGAGCGGGCGAGCGGCGCGATCGTCGAGATCGGCGGGACCGGCGCAGGCGGAGCGCTTGACCTGGAAAGTCCAGCCACCTCGTTCGGTGGCCACAACGGCGATGGAGTAAAGCTGGTCGTCGACCTGCACGGTTCTTTCACTCGTTCGCGGTAGGCTCATTCGTTCAGACCTGTGGAGATGGCACGCTGCGCGCAACACACCGAGTGTAACGACGCATGACGAGGGCCGGACTGTTCGTAACTGACACGTTACGTACGGAAGGCTTGCCGTATCCCGACAAGGGCACGCCGCGTGCACAGGTCGTCCGTCCGTGGTGAAAGACCGCCGGGCGAGACAGGCTTTACTACTAATTCGCGCCGATTTCCGGCTAACATTCACGTGGCTGTGACGGGGCATCTGTGCAATCCATGGCGGCGAACAAGAGGAATGAGGAGTTTCCGATGAGTCAGTCGAGCACCGACGACGACATCAATTGGGAAAGGGCGCTGATCGAGCGCGTTTCCGAGTATGCGATTTTCCGACTTACGAAAACGGGCGAAGTGGCGAGCTGGAACGCCGGCGCCGCGCGCATCAAGGGCTACGCGGCAGCGGAAATCCTTGGGCGGCGGTTCAGCGTGTTCTATCCGCAGGAAGACCGCGAGGCCGGCATTCCCGACCTCGCGCTGAAGGCCGCCGGCGAAACCGGCCAGTTCGAGACCGAAGGCTGGCGCGTGCGCAAGGACGGCACGCGGTTCTGGGCGCACGTGCTCATCAAGCCGCTGTTCGGCGCGCGCGGCACGCTCGACGGCTTCGCCAAGATCGTGCGCGACATGACCGACAAGCGGCTCGCGCACGAGGCCGTGATCGAAAGCGAGCGCAAATTCCGGCTGCTCGTGCAAGGCGTCACCGATTATTCCATCTTCATGCTTTCGCCCGAAGGCAAGGTCACGAACTGGAATCTCGGCGCGTCGCGCATCAAGGGCTATACCGCCGACGAAGTGATCGGCACGCATTTCCGGCGCTTCTACACCGAGGAAGATGCGGCCCAGGGCGCGCCCGAGCGCGGCCTGGCCATCGCGGCGCGCGACGGCCGCTTCGAAACCGAAGGCTGGCGCGTGCGTAAGGACGGCAGCCGCTTTTGGGCCAACGTGGTGATCGACGCCATTCGCGACGAGGACGGCACGCTCATCGGCTTCGCCAAGATCACGCGCGACGTGACCGAACGCAAGGCCGCCCAGGAACAGCTCGAAAGCGCGCGCGCGGCACTGCTTCAGTCGCAAAAGATGGAAGCCATCGGCAAGCTGACGGGCGGCGTGGCGCACGACTTCAACAACGTGCTCCAGGTGCTGCGCGGCAATCTCGAACTGCTCGAACGGCGTCACGGCGCCGACGCGTGGACACACGAGCGGCTCGGCAAGGCCATCGACGCGGTGGCCCAGGGCGCGAACCTCGCTTCGCAACTGCTCGCGTTCGGCCGGCGCCAGGCGCTTCAGCCCACGGTCGTCAATCTCGCGACCATGCTGCGCAACATGGACGACCTGCTGCGGCGCGCGCTGGGGGAATTGATCGACGTGGAAACGGTGGTGGCGGGCGGCCTCTGGAATACGCTCGTCGATCCGAACCATCTCGAGAACGTGGTGCTCAACCTCGCCATCAACAGCCGCGACGCCATGCCGGCGGGCGGCAAGCTCACGCTCGAACTGTCCAACGCGATGCTCGACGAGCATTACCGGCTGCTGCCCGCCGACGTGCCCGAAGGGCAGTACGTGCTGCTCGCCATCACCGACACGGGCGCGGGCATGTCGCGCGAAGTGCTGGAGCGCGCGCTGGAGCCGTTCTTCACGACCAAGCCCGAAGGCGTGGGCACCGGTCTCGGCCTGAGCATGGCCTACGGTTTCGTGAAGCAGAGCGGCGGCCATATGAAGATCTACAGCGAGGAAGGCTACGGCACCACGGTGAAGATCTATTTGCCGCGCTCGTTCGAAAATGTCGTCGAAGAGAAGGCGCCGCCGCGAACGGCCGAAGTCGCGGGCGGCTCGGAAACCATTCTCGTCGTGGAAGACGACCGGCGCGTGCAATCGACGGTCGTCGAAATGCTGACCGAACTGGGCTATCACGTTTTGAAGGCCGACGACGCGCACAGCGCGATGGCGATCCTGCGCAGCGGCATGAAAATCGACCTGCTGTTTTCCGACGTCGTGATGCCCGGCCCGATGCGCAGCACGGAACTCGCGAATCTGGCCGTGCGCATGCTGCCAGGCTTGCGCGTGCTGTTCACGTCGGGCTATACGCAAAATGCGATCGTGCATGGCGGGCGGCTCGACCCCGGCGTGCATCTGCTCAGCAAGCCGTATAGCCGCGAGCAACTGGCCACGAAGGTGCGGCGTCTGCTGGCCGAGGTTCACCCGGAACAGCATGCGAGCGCGCCCGCGCCGGCGGTGTCCGTTTTGCTCGTGGACGACGAAGCCGACTCGCGCGAGGCGTTGGGCGAACTGCTCGTCGCGATGGGTTATGTCGTGCGCCAGGCCGCCAGCGCGGAGACCGCGCTGAGCGAGCTCGACGAAACGCCCGCCGACGTGTTGATCACCGATATCGCGCTGGGCGGCGCGTCCGGCATCGACCTGGCGAAGACCGCGCTGGAGCGACTGCCGCGTTTGAATATCGTGTTCGCCTCGGGCACGGACGCGGACTGCACGGCGCTGGGCTTTCGCTGCTTCGCGTTGCGCAAGCCGTTCAGCGCGAGCGAACTGGACGAGGCCATTCGCACGTTGATGGCGCAATGAACGCCGGGGCCGATAATTGCGGCCCTCGTGCGCGAGAGTCACAAGTCCACCACGAGCGACGATGAAAAACAGGGCGACGGTCATTTGCAGCCGCGCGGACGCCATTCTGCTGGTGACGCGCGGCAATGGGCGCTGGTCGCTGCCGGGCGGCACGGTCAAGCGCGGCGAGTCCGCGCACGAAGCGGCCCTGCGCGAACTCGCGGAAGAAACGGGTCTGCATTTTCCGCGCGTGGAATTCCTGTTCGTATTCGGCGGCTTTCAGAAGCGGCATTACGTGTTTCATTGCGCGCTGCCTTTTGCGGCGGTTCCGCGCGCTTCGCGCGAGATTGCCGGTTGCGCCTGGCACCGCGCGACGCAACCGTTGCCGCATGACGCGAGTGTGCCGACGCGCGAAATCGTGCGTTTGTTTGCCGCGCGCATCCAGGCGAACGGCGGGATCGACGCGGGGGCGAAGGCAGCGGCGGACGCCGATCCGTCGCGGGCCGTATCGGGGGCGGGTGCGCCGGCCTCGCTGGATTGAGAAGAAAAGAGAGCAATACGTGGCAAACATACTGATCGTGGACGACGATCCGCGTCTGCTGGACGCGCTGGCCTGGCTGGTCGCAAGCGAAGGGCATAGCGTGACGCGCGCGAAAAACGGCCGCGACGCGTTGGCCCTCGCAAAGGCGAACCCGCCCGACATCGTGATCACCGATTACATGATGCCGTTCATGAACGGCATCGAACTGGCGGACGCGCTGAGCGCGCATCCCGCCCTCGGCCACATTCCCGTGGTGCTCAATTCCGCCGTTGCGGAGCCGCCGCCCGGCACGCGCTCCATCGCGGCGTTCATTCGCAAGCCGTTTGCCGCTTCGCGGCTGATCGAACTCGTCAACGACCGCGTGGCGGAATTCAGTCGCGCATGAGCGGGCTGTCGTGCGAACTGCCGTGCGAACTGCCGTGCAGCCGCCAGCCGATGCGCGGCTCGGCGCCGGTGCGCACGCTCGTACCGTGACACGGTAACGTCGTTCGTAAAAACTACGTCCGGAATCGGCCTTGCCATGGGCCGCATTCGCTCACTGCTGTTTCAATTCCCGCAGCGTTCCCGTACGCAACCTGAATCTTTGCGTACGCCCACTTTTTCCGGATGCATCGTCTACCGCCCGATGCTCAGTGAAGTCCGAAAGTCGCGTATTTCGGACAGGCCGCCATAACCGGGTTTAAGGCCAGCGTTGCGGCAACGGCGCGGGCATTCCGGCACGGCACATGCGCTTATCGTTGCACCCGGTGCAACATTGCGCGGCAAAGAACGACTTCGCAATGGGCACTCATTTTTCGCGAGGAGCCTCCAATGAAGATCGCCCTGGTCAGTGAACACGCATCTCCACTCGCGATGGCGGGCGGCGTGGATACCGGCGGACAAAACATCTATGTCGCGCACGTTGCGCGTCAGCTTCATCGTGCGGGCCACCAGGTCGACGTTTTCACGCGGCGCGACCGTGCGTTGTTGCCGCCCATTTCGATGATGGACGGCGTGCGCGTCGTGCATGTGCCCGCGGGGCCGCCCATGCAGATGCCCAAGGAATCGCTGTTGCCGCATATGCCGGCCTTTGCCGATTTCCTCGTCGATTTTTGCCGCCGGGAATCGACCCCTTACGACGTGATCCACGCGAATTTTTTCATGTCGGGCATGGCCGCGCTGGCCGTGAAAGACGCGCTGCGCGTGCCGCTCGTCATGACGTTTCATGCACTGGGCCGCGTGCGGCGGATTCACCAGGGCGCAAGCGACGGCTTTCCCGACGAACGTTTCTCGATCGAGGACGAACTCGTGCGCCGCGCCGACTGCATCGTGGCCGAATGCCCCGCTGACGAAGCCGATCTCGTCGAGCATTACCATGCGGACCGCTCGCGCATCGCGCTCGTGGCGTGCGGCTTCGACCCGGAGGAATTCGCGCCCGTGGATCGCGCCGAAGCGCGCGCGCGACTCGGCTGGCCGCGCGACGAATTCGCCGTGCTGCAACTCGGGCGGCTCGTGCAGCGCAAGGGCATCGACAACGTGGTGCGCGGCGTGGCGACGCTGCAAGCGCGTCACGGCGTGAAGGCGCGCCTGTATATCGTGGGCGGCGACTCGGAAATGCCCAACGAAATCGCGACGCCCGAAATCGCGCGGCTGCGCGGCGTGGCGCATCGCTGCGGCATCGACGAGCGCGTGACCTTCGTGGGCCGCCGCGATCGCCATCAATTGCGCGACTTCTACAGCGCCGCCGACGTGTTCGTGACGACGCCGTGGTACGAGCCGTTCGGCATCACGCCGGTGGAAGCGATGGCGTGCGGCACGCCCGTGATCGGCGCGGACGTGGGCGGCATCCGGCATTCGGTGCGTCACGGCGAGACCGGCTGGCTCGTGCCGCCGCGCGACCCCGAGGCGCTCGCGGAACGCCTGCTGGCCGTTCACGCCGACCCGCAAGCCGCGCGTGCGATGGGCGAAGCGGGGCGCGTGCGCGCGCAAACCTACTTCACCTGGCGACGCATCGGCATCGAACTGGAAGACGTGTATGCCCGCATCGCGAAGCGCGGCGGCGCGCGTCGCGCGAGCGCGCCCGCGAAGGCGGACGGCGACCCCATTCGCGCGTTCGGCTGACGGGGACGGGCATGCCGACGTCATCCGCACCGGCGCCTGGGCCGACGGTCCTCGCTCGTCGCGACGACGCATCGCAACGCGCCGGCGCCGCCGACCGCGCTCGCCCGCGCGCCGCCGCGAATCCCGCGAATCCCGCGAACCTCGCGTACCCCGCACACCCGCAGCCGACGAACCGCATGCCGTTCGCCATCGTGCCGGACGGCGCGCATGCGCGCTCGCCCAAGGCGCGGCCCGCGCTGATGCCGTGGGGCGACGAAGTGAAACGCATCCTGTGCGTGCGGCTCGACAATCTCGGCGACGTGCTGATGACGGCGCCCGCGCTGCATGCGCTGCGCGCGAGCGCGCCGCAACGGCACATCACGCTGCTGACCTCGCCGGCGGGCGCGGCCATTGCGAAATTTTTGCCCGACGTGGACGACGTGATCGTGTACGACGCGCCCTGGATCGACGAACGGCGCAGCGCCGGCGAGCGCGACGAGGCGCAACTGCTCGAACGCCTGCGCGCGGGCCGCTTCGATGCGGCGGCGATCTTCACGGTCTATAGCCAGAATCCGCTGCCCGCCGCGATGCTGTGCTTTCTCGCCGGTATCGAGCGCCGCCTCGCGCATTGCCGCGAAAACCCCTATGCGCTGCTCACGCATTGGGTGCCCGAGCGCGAGCCGCATATCGAATTGCGCCATGAAGTCGAGCGTCAACTGGCGCTGGCGCGAAGCGTGGGCGCCCATGTCGAGGACACGCGCATGCATTTGCAGGTGGAGGCAACGGCCCGCGACTCGCTGAAGGAGAAGCTGCTCCGCCACGGCATCGAGGACGGGCAACGGCTACTCGTGCTGCATCCGGGCGCGACGGCCGCCTCGCGCCGTTATCCGCCCGCGCTCTATGCCGAAGCGGTCGAGCGTCTTGCGCCGCACGCCACCATCGTGCTTACCGGCAGCGCAAGCGAAGCGCCGCTGACCGGCGATATCGCGCGCCGCGTGCGGCATGCAGAAACGCTTCCCGTCGATCTCGCGGGCGCGCTCACGCTCGGCGAAATGATCGCGCTGCTCGATCGGGCCGTGCTGCTCGTCGCCAACAATAGCGGGCCGGTGCATATCGCGGCCGCATTGCAGACGCCCGTGGTCGACCTCTATGCGCTCACGAATCCGCAGCACACGCCGTGGATGACGGCGCACCGGCTTCTTTACCGCGACGTGCCCTGCCGCTGGTGTTATCGCGGCGAATGTCCCGAAGGCCATCACGCGTGCCTGCGCGGCGTCACGCCCGAAGCGGTCGCGCAGGCCGCCTGCGAATTGCTCGAAGACGCCGCCGCGCCGCGTGCCGCCGCGCCGGTCTGACTCAAGCCTGTCTCTCGCTTACGGAGTCCACATGTACACACTGGGAATCAATGCCGTCTATCACGACAGTGCCGCTGCGTTGCTCAAGGACGGCGTCGTGCTCGCGGCCGCCGAGGACGAACGCTTCACGCACGTGAAGCATGCGAAGCGGCCGGTGCCGTTTTCGACGTGGCAATTACCGTTCGACGCCATCGACTATTGCCTCAAGGAAGCGGGCATCACGCTCGCCGATGTCGATCACGTGGCGTATTCGTATGACCCGTCGCTGTTTCCCGGCATGCCCGCGAAGCCGCCCGCGACGGTCTCGCTGCCGCTCGATCCCGCGCGCATGAAGCCGGAGGCCAATACGTCGCCGTGGGACCCGTTGTTTCTGAGCTATATCGTGAACGCAAAGGCGCAACTGCTGGACGGCGCGCCGCATCATCTGCGCAAGCGCTTCGCGGGGGTGAATCGCGACGACGCCTTCCAATGGCATTTCGTCGAACATCATCTCGCGCACGAAGCGAGCGCCTTTCTCGCGATGCCGTTCGAAGAAGCCGCCGTGCTCACGATGGACGGACGCGGCGAAGGCGTGACGACGAGCCTCGGCGAATTCCGCAACGGCGTGTACAAACGCATCACGCAAGTGGAATTGCCGCATTCGCTCGGGCTGCTTTACGAGGCCGTGACCGCGTGGCTCGGCTTTTTGCACTCGTCGGACGAATACAAGGTGATGGCGCTGGCGTCTTACGGCGAGCCGCGTTATCTCGACGCCTTTCGCGAGATCGTGCATTACCGCGGCGACGGCCATTACACCGTGGCCGAGCCGCGCCTCGTCGAACGCTTCGGCGAGCCGCGCGAGCGCGGCGGCCCGCTCGAACAGCGTCATTACGACATTGCCGCCTCGCTGCAACGCGTGCTGGAAGAAACCGTGCTGGAAATGGCGCGCTGGCTGCATCAACGCACCGGCCTCTCCAGGCTGTGCATGGCGGGCGGCGTGGCGCTCAACTGCGTGATGAACGCCTATGTGCGCGATCACGGCCCGTTCGACGACGTGTGGGTGCAGCCGGCCGCCGGCGACGCGGGCACGGCGCTGGGCGCGGCGCTGTGGACCGACTACCGCCTGCGCGCGCAGGCGGCCGGCACGCCGAACGCCGAGCGGCGCTGGCAGATGGATCACGCGTATCTCGGGCCCGCGTTCGATGATGAGGAGGTCGAAACATTTTTGCGCTGGTCGAAAACACCCTATGAGCGTTTGGACGACATCGCCGAATCGACCGCCGATCTGCTCGCGGGCGGCAACGTGATCGGCTGGTATCAAGGCCGCACGGAGTTCGGCCCGCGTGCGCTGGGCGCGCGTTCGATTCTCGCTTCGCCCGTCGATCCCGGCATGCAGGCCAAGCTCAACGAGATCAAGGACCGCGAGGACTTCCGGCCGGTCGCGCCCGTGGTGCTGGAGGAGCGCGCGGACGACTGGTTCGTGGGGGCGCGGCGCGCGCCGTTCATGCTGTTCATCTTCGACGTGAAGGCAGACAAGGCCGAGCGTATTCCCGCCGTGCGCCACGTGGACGGCACCGCGCGCGTGCAAACCGTGAATCGCGCGCAACATCCGCTTTACTATGACTTGATCGCGGCGTTCGAGCGGCGCACGGGCGTGCCCGTGCTCGTCAACACGTCGTTCAACACGCGCGGCGAACCGATGGTCAATTCGCCGCGCGACGCGCTCGAATCGTTCTGGACTTCGCCGCTCGATGCGCTCGTGATCGGGCCGTTCCTCGTGCGCAAGGCGGGGGCGAACGCATGAGGCCCGCCGACGTGGAGTTGCGCGAAGCGCGCCCGATCGGCGCGCCCGAGCCGATGTTCGCCGGTTATCCCGGCGCGCTGCTCACGCGCCGCGAGATTGCTGTCGTGGTGCCGACTTATCGCCGGCCCGATCTGTTGCGGCGCTGCATGGAAGCGCTTTGCGCGCAGGACATCGAGCCGCAGCGCTATGAAATCGTCGTTTGCGACGATGGCCCCGACGAAGCCACGCGCGCGCTCGTGGAGAGCATCGCGGCTCGGGAAGCGTCGCGCGGCCTCGCCGTTCACTATCTGGCCGTGACCGCCACGCAAGGGCCCGCGGGCGCGCGCAACGCGGGCTGGCGCGCGGCGCACGCGCCCAACATCGCCTTCACCGACGACGACACGATTCCCCAGCCCAACTGGCTTCGCGCGGGCCTCGCGTCGCTGGCCGATGCGCAAGCCGCCGCGGGCCGCGTCGTGGTGCCGCTGCAAGACGTGCCCACCGATTACGAACTCGACGCGAGCGGGCTGGAACGCGCCGAATTCGTGACCGCGAACGTGTTCGTGCAGCGCGAGGCGTTGCTCGCGGTGGGCGGCTTCGACGAACGCTTTACCTCGGCGTGGCGCGAGGACTCCGACTTGCAGTTTTCGCTGCTGAGCATCGGCGTGAACGTGGCGCGCGCCGACGACGCGGTGGTGGTTCATCCCGTCCGTCCCGCGCATTGGGGCGTGAGTTTGAGCCAGCAGCGCAAGAGCCGCTTCGAAGCGTTGCTGTTTCGCAAGCATCCTTCGTTTTATCGCGAGCGCATTGGTGCGAGGCCGCCGGTTCTTTATTACGTCATCCTGATTGGTTTGCTCGTGACGCTGATGGCGCTCGCGGCCGGTCAGGGCGCCGTGGCCGCAGCGGCGGCACTGGTCTGGCTGGGCGGCACGGCCTGGTTTTGCGCGCGGCGTTTGCGCGCCACGCGCCGCGATGCCCGGCATGTGCTGGAAATGGCGTGGACGTCGCTGTGGATTCCGTTTCTTTCGATTTTCTGGCGGCTCAACGGCGCCGTCCGCTACCGCGTGTGGTTCCTATGATGCCGACCATGACCGATTCCCCGGCGCCGCAAAGCATCGTGGTGTTCCGCGCGCTGCAACTCGGCGACATGCTGTGCAGCGTGCCCGCGTTTCGCGCGCTGCGCGCCGCCTATCCGCATGCGCGCATCGCGCTCGTGGGCCTGCCCTGGGCGCGCACTTTCGTCGCGCGTTATCCGGCGTTGCTCGACGAGTTCATCGCGTTTCCGGGCGCGCGCGGCTTTCCTGAACAGCCCGAAGACGAGCGCGATCTGCCCGCGTTTCTGGACGCCATGTGCGAACGCCGCTTCGATCTCGCGATCCAGTTGCATGGCAGCGGCGGCGTGGCCAACACGCTCGTGCGCGGCTTCGGGGCGCGCGCCATGAGCGGCTTCATGCAGCCGCGCGAAACGCCGCCGCCGGGCTGCTTTATCGCATGGCCCGACGATCTGCCGGAGCCGCTGCGCTATCTCGCGCTCATGCGGGCAATGGGCATTCGCGGGACGGCGGTGCGCGACGACACGTTGTGGTTCCCGCTGCACGACACCGACCGCGACGAATGCGCGGCCGTGATCGAGCATCACGCGCTCGATCCTGCCCGGCTCGTGCTCGTGCATCCGGGCTCGCAATTGCCTTCGCGCCGCTGGCCCGCCGAGCGCTTCGCCGCCGTGGCGGACGCGCTGGCCGCCGAAGGCTGGCAAATCGCCGTGACGGGCACGGAGGGCGAGCGCGAAATCACTGCGGGCGTGCTGGGCGCGATGACGCAACCGGCCCAGCATCTGGCGGGCGAAACCTCGCTGGGCGCGCTCGCGGCGCTCGTGGAGCAGGCGCGTCTGGTCGTCTGCAACGACACCGGGCTTTCGCACGTCGCCGCCGCCATGCGCACGCCGAGCGTGGTGGTCGCCTCGGGCAGCGACACGCGGCGCTGGGCGCCGCTCGACCATGCGCGCCATCGCGTGGTCGCCGACTGGCCGGCTTGCCGGCCGTGCATGTTCCGCGAGTGCCCTTATGGACATCCGTGCGCGCTCAACGTCAGCGTCGAACGGGTGGCCGAGCTGGCGCACGCGCAACTTGGCGGCGCTGACAACCGGCACGCACGCTGGGCGCGTCCGGGCGCGGCGCCTGCCGCGTCTCCCACCTTCCTGGCCGCCGCGCCGTTGCCTCCCGCCGATTCGAGGAGAACCCCCACATGCTGATGCGCAACCGACGGCCGCTGCGCGTGCTGACGTGGCACGTACACGGCAATTACCTTTATTACCTCACGCAGGCGCCGCACGAATTCCACGTGGTGACGAAGCCGGGGAATCCGCCGGGCTACGCAGGGCGCGTGGGCGCGCTGCCGTGGGGCGACAACGTGCACGAAGTGGATATCGACGACGTCAGGAACCGGGAGTTCGACGTTGTCGTGTATCAGCACCGCGATCATTGGGAACGCGATCGCCTGGAAGTGCTAAGCAATGCGCAGCGCGAACTGCCGCGCGTGTATATCGAACACGACCCGCCGCAGGAAGCGCCGTTCGCGCAACCTCATTGGGTGGACGACCCGCAAGCGCTGCTCGTACACGTCACGCCGTTCAATCAACTGATGTGGGACAGCGGGCGCACGCCCACGCGCGTGATCGAGCACGGCGTGGTGGTGCCCGAAGAGGCGCGTTATACCGGCGAGAAGGCGCGCGGCATCGTGGTGGTGAATCACTTGCGCGGGCGCGGCAGAAGGCTGGGTGCCGACGTGTTCGAAGCCGTGCGCGAGCGCGTGCCGCTCGATCTCGTCGGGATGGACGCGCAAAGCCTGGGCGGTATCGGCGAGATCAGCAATCCCGAACTGCCCGCTTTTGTCGGCGCGTATCGCTTCTTTTTCAACCCGATACGCTGGACGAGTCTGGGCCTTGCGATTGTCGAAGCCATGAGCGTGGGCGTGCCCATCGTCGGTTTGGCGACCACCGAATTGCCGAGCGTGATTCGCGACGGCGAGAGCGGTTTCGTCGATACCCGCATCGACCGGCTCGTTGCCCGCATGCATGATTTATTGCGCGACCCGGCGCTCGCGCGCAGCCTCGGCGCCGCCGCGCAACGCGTTGCACGAGAGCGCTTCGGCATCGAGCGCTTCGCACACGACTGGGATCTCGCGCTGCGCGAGGTGACGGCGTAGCGTCATGCCCCTCATGTCAAACCAGGACGGCCATTGTGAAAGAACTGATCCGTAAGCGCATTCTCGTGACCGGCGGCGCCGGCTTTCTCGGCTCGCATTTGTGCGAGCGCCTTGTCGCCCAAGGGCACGACGTTCTCTGCGTCGACAACTTCTATACCGGCACCAAGCGCAACGTCGCGCATCTGCTCGACCACGCGAATTTCGAATTGATGCGGCACGATGTGACCTTTCCGCTTTATGTGGAAGTGGACGAGATTTACAACCTCGCGTGCCCGGCGTCGCCCATTCATTACCAGTACGATCCGGTGCAGACCACCAAGACCAGCGTGCATGGCGCGATCAACATGCTGGGTCTCGCGAAGCGCGTGCGTGCCAAACTGCTGCAAGCGTCTACGAGCGAAGTGTACGGCGACGCGCGCCAGCATCCGCAAACCGAGGACTATTGGGGCCACGTGAATCCGATCGGTCCGCGCTCGTGCTACGACGAAGGCAAGCGTTGCGCGGAAACGCTTTGCATGGACTACAAGCGCCAGCACGGCCTGGACATTCGCATCGCGCGCATCTTCAATACGTATGGCCCGCGCATGCATCCCCAGGACGGGCGCGTGGTATCGAACTTCGTGATGCAGGCGTTGACCGGCGAAGCGCTCACCGTTTATGGCGACGGCTCGCAAACGCGCTGCTTCTGCTACGTGGACGATCTGATCGACGGGTTGATCCGCCTGATGAACGCATCGACGCCGCCCGAGGCGCCCGTCAATCTTGGCAATCCTCACGAAATTTCCATGCTCGATACCGCGCGGCGCGTGATTGCGCTCTCGGGATCGGGTTCGGACATCGCGTTCAAGCCGCTGCCCGTGGACGATCCGTGGCACCGTTGTCCTTCTATCGAACGCGCGCGCACGTTGCTTCAGTGGGAGCCTCATACGTCGCTCGACGTGGGTCTCGAAGCGACGATTGCGTGGTTTCGCCGTTTGATCGAAAGCACGCGCGAACGTGCGGCAATGGCTTATTGATCCGATGGTTGCGACGTGCCCGTGGCAGCGAGTTACGGGCACATCGTCGTATTTCTCGTTACGTCACGCCGCTGCGCTCAAACCGGAAAATCGCGATGCGAAAGCGTCATCGTGCGATCGCCGGTGCTTCTCACGCCTGCGGCGTCGAGCTTGGCGTCCAGCTCGGCCTTGCGTTCGGCCATGCGCTGGCCGAGCTGTTCGAGATTCAGCCCGCTCTTGCGCAGTTGCGGAAACAAGTCTTCTTCCTCCTCCTTCACATGATGCTGCACGAGTTCCGTGAGCACGCGAAACGTGGCGTCGAAGCCCGCGTCGGCCGGCGTGAGCGTAGTGAAGCGTTGAATGAGCGACTTCACGAGATAGTGCTCGACGAACGCTTCGTCCACGTCCAGCGTGTTTTCGGGCAGCGCCTTGGCGGCGGCGGGATAAAGCAATTCTTCTTCGATCATCGTGTGAACGGTCAGCATCTCGCACGCGCGCTTGACCAGCGTGTAGCGGGCGTCTTCGTCGGCCTTGTCGGCCGGCTGCCAGGCGTCGAACAGTTTCTCCACCGCGCGGTGGTCGGCAGTCAGCAGTTCGATGGCGTCCGTGCGGTTCGATTTGGCGCTGGTGTTCATGATCGTCTCCCAATGAAATGAAGGCCACAACGCATTGCGCGTTCCCGCGTGGCGGCGCCGCGGGTATAACCGTTGCGCCAGCGTTTTTACCCTGAAACGCCGGCTCGCAGCGCATGCGGCGAGCCATCTTCACGAGAGGCGCACGATGAGCATTCTTTCCGCTGTAGGCTTGGGCAAGGACCGCAAGATCCGCTATGCGATTGTGGGAGTGGGCGACATTTCGCAGGAAGCGATGATGCCCGGCTTCGATCACACCGGTAACTCCGAAATCACGGCACTGGTTTCCGGCGATCTGGAAAAGGCCCGTAAGGTGGGCGAAAAATACGACGTTACCGATATCTACGGTTATGAGCAGTTCGACCAGATGCTGGCCTCGGGCAAGGTGGATGCCATTTATCTCGCCACGCCCAACTGGCGACATGCCGAATTTGCCATTCCCGCGCTAAAGGCGGGCGTGCATGTGCTGGTCGAAAAGCCGCTGGAGGTATCGACGCAGCAATGCGAGGCCATCATGCAGGCCGTGCAGGCGTCCAGCGCGAAATTGATGGTCGCATACCGTTTGCACTTCGAGCCGGGCACGCTGGATACGATCGAGCGCATTCGTTCGGGCGATCTCGGCGAAGTGGCGTTGTTCACGTCGACGTTCACGCAAAAGGTCGATCCCGCGAATCATCGCGCGAAACATGGCGTGCAGGCGGGGCCGATCTTCGACATGGGTCCGTATCCGTTGAACGCCGCGCGCTATGTGTTCGAGGCGGAGCCGACGGAAGTGGTGTCGGCCGTCGGCGTGCGCCACCCGGAAGCGGGCTTGGGCGATTTCGACGATACCGTGGCCGTTACGCTCAAATTCCCCGGCAATCGCCTTGCGCAGTTCACGGTTTCGTATGCGCTCAACGCGTTCGAGTCGTTTTTTGCCGTGGGCGCGAAGGGCAGTATCGCCATGCAGCCGTGCTACACCTACGGCAAGCCGTTCGAGCAAACGGTGATGATTGGTGAGGATGACGAAACACATTCGTTCAAGAATACGGACCACTTCGGCGGCGAGCTGAAATATTTCTCCGACTGCATTCTCAACGACACCGATCCGGAACCCGATGCCGAAGAAGGTTATGCCGACGTTCGCGTGCTCGAAGGCATCGTGAAGGCGCTGGAAAGCGGCGCGCCGGTGAAGCTCGAACCGTTCGAACGCACGCGTCGCATCGACACGAAAGCGCAGAAGGAAACGCTGCGCGCGGTGAAGTCGCCGGGTCTCGTGGACGCGAGCAACCCCGGCGAGGGCGTGAACAAGGTGCCGAAGAACTGAGGCCGTTCGGGCCGCGGCCGCGGCCCCCTGGTTGCGGCCGGATTTACGGCCGGATTTGCGGCCCGATCGCGGCCCGATTACGGCCTGGTAATGGCCCGATTCACGCCGACCTTAGTTCATGGAACAGGCCAAGCAGGCCGTCGAGATCGACGGGCTTCACAAGGTGATGATCGAAACCCGCCGCCTTCGCGTGCGCCACGTCTTCGGGCTGGCCGTAGCCGGTAATGGCCACCAGCTTGACGGTCGAAAACGAGGGCATGTTCTTCAGGCGCCGCGCCACCTCGTAGCCGTCCATGCCGGGCAACCCGATGTCGAGCAGCACCACGTCGGGCCGGCTTGAGCGGCAGTGGTCCAGCGCGTGCGGGCCGTCGTTCGCGGTGCGCGTGCGATGGCCCTGCATTTCCAGCAAGGTCGCGAGCGAGTCGGCGGCGTCCACGTTGTCGTCCACCACGAGCACGTGCAGCGAAAGCTGCTGCGCCCATTCGACCGGCGCCGCCGCGCGGTCGAGGGGCGGCGCCGCGACCAGAGGAAGCGTGACGACGATCGCGGTGCCGTGGCCCGGCCCCGCGCTGCGCGCTTCCACGCGGCCTTCGTGCATTTCGACGAGCGAGCGCACCACGGAAAGCCCGATGCCCAGACCGCCCTGGGCGCGATCCAGGGCGCGATTCGATTGCGAGAACAGCTCGAACACTTTCGTGAGTTCGTCCTCGGCAATGCCGGAGCCGTTGTCCTCGATCGACACGATCACCGTATCGGCGTGAGCGCGCACGCGAATCTCCACGCGGCCGCCGTCGGGCGTGTATTTCGCCGCGTTGTCGAGCAGATTGCCGAATACCTGCGCCATGCGCGTGGGATCGGCGTTCAGGAACAGCGGCTCGTCGGGCAAGCGCAAAACGAGCGTGTGATGGCGCGAGTCGAGCGCGGGGCGCGCCACGTCCACCGCGGCGGTGAGAACCGAACCCAGTTCGACCGTGGCCCGCTTCAACGTGACCTTGCCCGTCGTGATGCGCGATACGTCGAGCAAATCCTCGAGCAACTCGGCGAGGTGGCGGCTTTGCCGCGCGATCATGTCGCCCGCCCATTGAACGCGGGGCGGCAGCACGCGGTCGGACTGGCGAATCACTTCGGCCGCGTTGCGGATGGGCGCGAGCGGATTGCGCAATTCGTGCGCAAGCATGGCGAGAAAATCGTCTTTCTGACGGTCGGCGGCAAGCAATTGCTCGTTGGCGGCGGCGCGTTCGGCGATCATCGCTCGCGCCTGGTATTGACGCCGCCGCGCCCGCAGCGCGCTGCGCGCGGCGCTGACCAGCGCTTCGCTGCTCACCGGGCGTTCGATCAGCATGACGTTGCCGAGCGACTTGAGGCGGCGGCCTTCCTCGGTCAGCACGCCTTTCTTGCCGTTGCGCATCAGCAGAATGAAGGGAAGATCGGACCACGGCGGCTGCGTGTTCAGCCAGGCGTCGAGCGAGGCGAGCGCGCGCGCGTCCAGCGCTTCATCGACGATCAGCACGCACGCCGCGCCTTCGCGCACGCAGGTCATGAGCGGCTCGACGCCGGCGCACACCACGCTCTCGATCCCCTGGCGCGTGAGCACGCTCTGGACGATCTGGGCGTCTCGCCCATGCGGAGCGACCACCAGAATACGTTCTTCCACGGCGGCTCCTCAGTCGTCGATGCGTTGGCCGAGCAGCGCCTGGGTTCCGCGATAGGACGGCAAGCCCGTGAGCACGCCTTCGAAGTCTTGCAGCGGCTGACCCACCTGCAAGCCGCCCGCGCCGATGCGGAACTCGCGTATGGTGCGCTCGTGTACGCTGGTGCGGCTTTTGAGCACCGCGAGCGCCGAGAGCACCTGTCCCGCGCTTTCGAAAAAGCGGAACAGCAGCAGCGAGTCGCTGAGATAGCTGAGGTCGATTTCCGATGCCACGTTGCCGATCAAACCGTGCTGGCCCAGCACCATCAGCGTGATGATGCCTTGCTGGTTGAGATAGCTCAGCAGCTCGTGCATCTGCAAGAGCAGATAGCGGTGGCCCGGCATGGCCTGGATATAAGCGTTGAGGCTGTCGATCACGACCATCGTCGCGCCGTCGTCCTCCACGGCTTCGCGCACGAGCGTGGCGAACTGCCCCGGCGACATCTCGGCGGGATCGATCTGCTGAATGGACAACTGGCCGTTCTCCACATAGCGGTCGAGCGCCATGTCGAGGTTGCGCGAGCGCGAAAGCAGCGTGCCCAGCGTCTCGTCGAACAGCAGATACTTGACGCGTCCGCCCTGTTGCATCGAACTCAGCGCGCAGCGCACCGCCGTGGTGGTCTTGCCCGCCCCGGACGGCCCGACGAGCAGCGTGTTGGTGCCCGGCACGAGGCCGCCGCCGAGCAGCGCGTCGAGTTCGCGCACGCCCGTGGACTGCGTCGCATCGTCGAATTGCCGGAAGTGCGAAGCGGCAACGAGACGCGGAAACACGGTGATGCCGCCCGTGTCGAGCCGGAAGTCGTGATAGCCGCCGACGAACTTGATTCCGCGCATTTTGACGATGCGCAAGCGCCGCTGGTCCGTGCCGTAGTCCTGCGTCACGTGATCCAGCCCGATCACGCCGTGCGTGATGCTGTGCAACTGAAGATCGCCGGGCTGCGAGGTCTTGTCGTCGAGCAGCCACACGGTGCAGCCCTGGGTGGCGAAGAATTGCTTCAACGCGAGCACCTGGCGCCGGTATTTCAGCGCGTCCTGCGCGAGCAGGCGCAGTTCGGAAAGGCTGTCGAACACGACGCGGCGCGGCCGGTGCCCGAGCACCTGGCGTTTGACTTCCTCGATGGTTTCGCCCAGCTCCACTTCCGAGGGATGCAGGATCGACTGCCCGGCGTCCGCGGCCAGCCCGTCTTCGCTGATCAGTTCGTGGATGGAAAGCCCGTCGAGCGACCAGTTATGGGAGGCCGCCACCGTGCGCAGTTCGGCGGCGGTTTCGGAGAGCGTGATGTAGAGGCCCGGCTCGCCGCAGCGCAATCCGTCGAGCAGAAAATGCAGCCCCAAGGTAGTTTTTCCCGCTCCCGGCTCGCCTTCGATCAAATAGACGCGATTGGCGACGAGACCACCGTTCAGCACGTTGTCCAGGCCGGCGACGCCCGTGGATACGCGCTCCGGCGTGGCGGGACTTGAACTGCCAGCGTTGCCCGTGGCCTGCATATGCGTTCTCGCTCAAAGGGTGATGAGCGCAGGAGAAAGCAAGCCATGTACCAGATTGCATGACGGTCGGGGAAAAGCGGGCGGGTTCCGGTGCGACTCACTTCCCGCGCACGATGGGCGAGGCGTCGAAGCACGCGAACAGCGCCGCCGCGCCGGGATAAACGGCGAGGCAACCCGCGTCGCGAAGGCTGGCTTCCGTGAAGCCGCCGCACAGCACGCCAATGCAGCCGATTCCCGCTTTGCCGGCCGCCTGGGCGTCGTAGGGCGAGTCGCCGACGGCGAGCGTGTCGGGTCCGGCAAGACGGAGCTTCGCGAGCACCGCCTCGAAGATATCGGGTGCGGGCTTGGACTTTTCGGCGTCGGCGGAAGAACTCGATGCGTCCACGAGTTTCGTCACGCCGGCAATGTCCAGATACGTTTGCAATTCGTCGTCTTTCGCCGACGAGGCGACGGCCAGCTTGAGCCCCGCGTCGCGCACGCGCCGGAACAATTCGGGCACGCCGGAAAAAGGCCGCACGCTGCCGAGATGGCGCGACTTGAAGCGCTGCCCGCGCCATTGTTCGAGCGCTTCGCCGTGGTCGGCAATCTCCTGTTCGCTGAGAAAGGCGGGCAGCAACTGGTCGCCGCCTTTGCCGATCTGGCTGCGCGCCTGCTCGAACGTCACGGCATGACCGAACTGCGCGAACGCCTCGTGCCACGCGAGCGCGTGCAGGTCCACGGAGTCGACCAAAGTGCCGTCGATGTCGAAAATTACCGCCTGAATCATGCTCGAACCTCGCGTGGTGGATCGCGTTTCTTAAGACCGTGCGTCAAGACCGTGCGCTCGACGGTTTGAGCGCAATTGCGATGCCGCACGGCCGCCGCAACGCGCCGCGCCGCAGTGCGCAGTGCGCGGCGCGCGCGGGCGGCATGCGACGGCCTCCGGGCACGAGGCATGCTCATGGCTTCCGCCTCGCGATGGCGGATCGTCGGTGCGATCCGGCGCGTAGCGAAAACTTACTGAAATGGAAGAGGACTGTATGGCAACCGGCACGGTGAAGTGGTTCAACGACGCAAAGGGTTACGGTTTCATCACGCCTGACGACGGCAGCGAGGACTTGTTCGCCCACTTTTCGGAAATTCAGAGCAACGGCTTTCGCTCGTTGCAAGAGAATCAAAAAGTCAGTTTCGAAATCAAAATGAGCCCGAAGGGCAAGCAGGCCGGAAGCATCTCCGCGCTCTAACGCGCGAGGGAGACGGCTCGCGTCTGCGTTCCGCTCGCCGCTGTCTCCCTCCGCTACCCGCAGCTACCCGCTGTTATCCGCCGTTATCCGCAACTACCCGCCGTTCTCGCCGTTCCCGCTGTTTCGCCTCGCCTTGCAAGCGCCGCCGCCGCGCTTTCGCGATATCCTGTGAGTTCCGCCTGCGAACGCGCATGGCGTCCACTACGAACTCTCATGGCTATGGATCCCGCTATCGTCAAGGCTTTCGCGCTCACGGGCACGCTGCGCGCCTCCATCAATCTCGGCAATCCGATTCTTGCGAACCGCGACGCGCAAACCGGCGAGCCGTTCGGCGTGTCCATCGACCTTGCGCGCGCGTTCGCCGAGCGTCTTGGCGTGCCGCTCGAACTCGTGGTGTTCGACACGGCGGCGCAGTCCGTCGAAGCCGTGAGCGACGAGCGCGCCGACTTCGGTTTCTTCGCCGTCGATCCCAAACGCGGCGAAACCATCGCCTTCACCGCGCCTTACGTGCTGATCGAAGGCTTCTATCTCGTGCGCGACGATTCGCCCATTCGCAGCAATGCGCAGGTCGATGACGCAAATCATCGCGTCGCGGTGGGCAAGGGCAGCGCCTACGACCTCTTTCTCACGCGCGAACTGAAAGCCGCGCAGATCGTGCGTGCGCCGACTTCGCCCGCGGTCGTGCAAACGTTTCTCGATCAGCAGCTGGAAGTGGCGGCGGGCGTGAAGCAGCAACTCGAAGCCGATGCCGCGAAGGCGGGCGGGTTGCGTTTGCTCGACGAGCGCTTCATGGTGATACGCCAGGCGATGGGCGTGGCCAAAAGCCGGGGCGAGGCGGCCGCCGAAGCGTTGCGTGCGTTCGTGGAAGAGATGAAGCGCTCGGGTTTCGTGGCCGGCGCGCTCGAACGCCACGGCATTCGCGGCGCTTCCGTCGCGCCGGCGGACTGAACGGCGGGCTTGACCGCGCGCGTGGCGGCGGTCGTTTCCGTACCGGCTTTCAAAGTTTAGATTCGGCGCAAGGCCGGCGCGTTTTTTACCGCCGCCGGCATGTGAGCGCTTTCGACAAAGCGCTTTCGTCAAAGCGTTTTCCGCCTTCGCGTGAATCCCGTTTTTCCGCGCGGCAGTCGCGCGGTTCCGTTTCTATCGCCCGCTCACGCGTTATGACGTTCTATCGCCCGCTCACGGGTTATGACATCGCCCGCTCATGCGTCATGACGGCGCGATCAGATCACCAGTCGCGAGATTTGATGGGCCGCGTGCTTCAACTGGTCGGCGAGCGCATCGAAGGCGCGCGGGCGATCGGCGAACATTTGCGACGGTCCCGCCACGCTCAAGGCGGCGAGCACGGCGCCGTCGCCGCGCACGATGGGCGCCGCGCACGAGTCGATGCCCGCTTCGAGGCCCGAGCGGCTCCACGCGCAGCCTTCGGCGCGTATGGCCGCGAGCCGCGCCGATAACGCGTCCCACGCGGGCGCATCGCTTTCGCGCCACGCCGTCGCGCACATATGTTCGACTTCGCCGGGTTCGAGCAGCGCGAGCATCGCGAGACCCGGCGTCGCGCGATAGGCGGGCAGGCGGCTGCCCACGCGTATCTGGCTCACGAGCGGCGTGTCCGGCGTTTCGGACAGCCAGTAGACGATCTCGTGGTCCTCGCGCACGACCAGATACGCCGACATGCGCGTGGATGCCGCGAGCCCCGGCAGCACTTCGCGCGCCCGCGCGATGAGACTGGACGAACCGAGCGCGGCCGAAGCGAGCGTGAGAAACGGCATGCCGAGGCGATGCCCGTCCGCCTCGCCGACGAGCATGCCCGCTTGTTCCAGCACCGCGATGAGACGCATCAGCGTGACGCGGTTGACGCCGATCTGGCGCGCGGCCTCGCTGATGTTGCGCGTGCTGCCGCCTTCGGCAATGAAGCGAAGCAGGCGCAGCGAGCGCTCGACGGCGCCGGAGGCATCGGCCGGCCGGTTATCGGGTGCGGTCATGGCGGTACGGATTCAGGTCGTTTTCGCAAGGACCGAATCATGCCAGAGGAACGCGCCAGGCATCGTAGCCATAGACCCAATCGGCGTTGCCGCCTTCCTTGAGCCAGTTGTTGCCGCGCGAGCCGATCTGGATGCGCGCGGTGCGCTCGCGCCGCGCCTCTTCGTAACGCTGAAGGGCCGTGCCGAGCGTCGCGGCCGACGCGCCTTCCAGCGCGCGCGACAGCACCACCGCATCTTCGATCGCCATGCCCGCGCCTTGCGCCATGAACGGCATCATGGGGTGGCAGGCATCGCCGAGCAGCGTGAAGCCGCCCTCGCTCCACAGCGGCAGCGGATCGCGCACGTACAGCGCGGAGGCGAGCACCGTGTCGCACGCGGCGAGCAGCGCGCGCGCATCGGCGTGGAAATGCCGGTAGGCGTCGCGCAATGCATCGGGGTCGCCGGGCGCGGTCCACGACTCGTGGGTCCAGTCCGTTTGCGCCGTGGTCGCGAAGATAAACACGTCGCGCCCGCGGTTGAGCGGGAAGGTCACGATCTGCGATTCGGGCGTCGGGCCCCACCACTTCACGAACGCGCCCAGTTCGAGGCCGGCGAGCTTCGCGGCCGGCACCACGGCGCGATACGAGACCACGCCGGTGAATTGCGGCCGGTCTTCGCCGAAGACGAATTCGCGCACGCCCGAATGAATGCCGTCCGCGCCGATCACGAGATCGAAGTCGTGCGCGCTGCCGTCGGCGAGCCGGATCGATGCGCCCGCGTCGCGGCGCGCGAAACCGGTGACGCGATGACCGAGCCGCAGGCGCTCCGCGGGCACGGCTTGGGCGAGCGCGTTCACCACGTCGGCGCGATGCATCGTCAGTTGCGGCGCGCCGTACTGGCGCTCGGCTTCGTCCGACATCGGCAGGCGCGAGGTTTCCGCGCCGGTATCCCACATGCGGCTGATGCGCGCCGAAGGCCGCGCCGCCGTTTCGCGCAGCAGATCGCCGATTCCCAGCCCGTCGAGCGCGCGCACCGCGTTGGGCGTGAGGTTGATGTCGGCGCCCACGCGGCCGAACGCCTCGGCCTGCTCGAACACCGTGACTTCGTGCCCCGCGCGCCCGATGGCGATGGCCGCCGCCAATCCGCCGATTCCGCCGCCGTTGATTCCGACCTTCATAACGCCCTCGCTTGCATCTGTTCAAAAATGAACACGTTGATAAGAAAATGAACAGAGCGGATTGTGGGAGCTTTTTATTTTGTCCGCAACGGTTTCTGTCGCCCGGATGCGATACATAAATCGGTGTCAAGCACGAGTGGGCGGGACGATGGACCTCGCGCGTCAGTGTTTTCCCTGAACATCCGAAAATCATTTTTTTCTGGGCGAATACACGGCGTAAAATTCACCATATACGAATCGTTGTTCCTTATACGGAACAGGTGGCCCGCGAAAGAGACCACGGTGACCGTTCAACCGTAACTTGACGATGCAAACCTTATGGATATGAAGGTCGAGGTGAACAGTGCAGCAGGCGCCGGCGCCATGAGCGCGCCCAATGGCCTGACGATGGGCGGTATCGTCGCCCGCATGGAGCGGCTGCCCGGCAACGCGATGCAGGTGCGCGCGCGCGTGCTGATCGGCTGCGCGACGTTTTTCGACGGTTTCGACGTGATCGCCATCGCAGCCACGCTGCCGATGCTGATCGCGAAGTGGGGTCTTTCGCCCTCGCAGATCGCGTTTCTGATCGCGGCCGGTTCGGTTGGGCAACTGGTGGGCGCGCTGCTGTTTCCGGCGCTGGCGGAGCGCTTCGGCCGCGTGCGGACGATCGCGTGGAGTTCCGGCATCATCGGCGTCACGAGCATCGCGTGCGGCTTCGCGCCTTCGTATGCGGTGTTCGTCGCGCTGCGCGCCGCGCAGGGCATCGGGCTGGGCGGCGAGTTGCCGGTCGCGGCGGCCTATATCAGCGAGATCACGCGCGCGCACGGGCGCGGCCGCTTCGTGCTGCTTTACGAAATCATTTTCCCGATCGGCCTGCTGGTGTCGAACGCGCTGGGCGCGTGGCTCGTGCCGAAGCTCGGCTGGGAAGTGATTTATTTCGTGGGCGGCATTCCGCTGATCCTGTTCTTCACGCTGCGCCGCCTCGTGCCCGAGTCGCCGCGCTGGCTCGGTCAACACGGCCGCATGACGGAGGCGGCCGCCTCCCTCGCCGCGTTCGAGGCGAGCGTCAAGGGCGCGCTGCCGCCGCTGCCGCAAGCGGGCGACGCCGAACTCGCGCAACTGACGCCGGTTCACCCGAAGCGCACCGTGCGCGACCTGTTCGGCCCGCTGTATCTGAAGCGCACGATTGCCGTGGCCATGCTGTGGATGACGTGCGGCGTGATCCAGTACGGCCTGCTCACGTGGCTGCCGACCATCTACAAGACGGTCTATCACGCGCCGCTGCAACTCGCGCTGAATCTCGCGGTGGGCGCTTCGGTGCTGGGCGTGGTGGGTTCGCTGATCTGCGCGCTGGTGGTGGACAAGGTAGGCCGCAAGCCGGTCATCAACGTCTCGTTCCTGCTGTGCGCGGCGGCGCTGTTCTGCGCGGCGATCTTCCACGACAGCTCGGTGTACGTGGTGGGCACGTTCTGCGCGCTCTCGTTCGGCTTGCTCGGCTGCGGCTTCATCACCGCTTATGTGTATACGCCCGAGCTGTACCCCACCAGCGTGCGCGCGCTCGGCTGCGGCGTGGGCAGCGCGTGGCTGAAGATCGCCGCGATCGCCGCGCCCGCGCTCGTTTCGAAGACCATTACCACCAACATCAGCGTCGCGTTTTACGCATTCGGCGCGGTGCTGTTCGTGGCCGCCGTGATCATTCACTGGCTCGGCATCGAAACGAAGGGCCGCGTCCTCGAGCAGCTCGAAACCTGATTGGAAGAACGATGGCCCCCCTGCAACAAGGAGTGAGCGCGATGACGTCCGACAACGCCCCGGATACGGTTCTCATCACCGTGTTCCTGCGGCACGACCAATCGAACAATCTCGACGCGATCCAGACCCGGCTCAAGGAAGCCGAATGGTGGGACCGCTTTCCGCCCGAAGGCGTGCGCATCGTCTCGTGGACGGTGGCGATGGGTTTCGGCCAGATCGTCACGCTCGACGTGCCGCCGCGCCTGCTGCCGGTCGTGAACCTGGAACTCGAGCGCTCGGCATGGGGCGTGTTCAGCACCGAATGTTTTCCCACTTACGATTTTTTGCCGGTTCGCGAACGCATTCGCGAGCGGGTTCGCAATGGAGGTAAATGATGGATCGATATCTTGAGCCGCATCAGGCGCGGCAACGTCCCCCGACCCAATACGAAAACCTGCTCGGCGACGCGATCGAACGCGCCTTCGGCCAGGGCATCACCGTTCTGGCGGAACTGGTCGCCTATCTGAACGAATCCGGGCCGCGCGCGCAAAACGGCGAGGCCTGGACGGAAGACAACTTCCGTGCCGAGATGGCGCGCCTGGGACAGTGAACATTCGGAGAACCCCATGAATACGGATCAAAAGGACGATATCGAAGGCACGCTGGCGCGCGGACTGCACAATCTGTGGTATCCGGTTTGCCCGTCGTCGTTCGTGAAGCAGGAACCGGTCTCGCTGCGCCGCCTCGGCCGCAAGCTCGTGTTCTGGCGCGACGTGGACGGCACGCCTTACGCGCTCGAAGATCATTGCCCGCATCGCGGCGCGCCGCTCTCGCGCGGCGTGGTGCTGGGCGACCGCATCCAGTGCGGGTATCACGGCGTACACGTGCGCTGCGACGGCGTGGTGACTTCGGTGCCGGGCAGCCCCGGCTGCAAGCTCGAAGGTTCGCGCGGCGCGCGCTCGTTCCATGTGCGCGAGCGCGCGGGCGTGCTGTTTCTCTACAACTCGGCGGCCAATATCGACGAGCCGCCGCCGCTCGTGCTGCCCGAGGAACTCACGGGCGAGGACTTTTCGTCGTTCCTCTGCTACACGGAGTGGAAGGGCGATTACCGCTACGTGCTCGACAACGTGATGGACCCGATGCACGGTGCGTATCTGCACAAGCAGTCGCACTCGATGTCCGAAGGCGATATCAGCGCGACCTTTGCGATTCGCGACACCGACCGGGGCTTCATGTTCGAGAAAGTCGGCCAGCGCGACGTGAACTTCGACTGGACCGAATGGGCCGACACCGGCTTGCACTGGCTGCGCCTCGAAATTCCGTATCCGAAAACGGGCGGCCCCGGCGGCAACTTCATCATCATCGGCAGCTATACGCCGATCGGCCCGAACATGGCGGCCGTGTTCCACTGGCGCTGCCGCAAGGTGGAAGGCTGGCAGCGCGACACGTGGCGCTTCCTGTATCGCAACCGCCTGGAAGCGCGCCATTGGGCCGTGCTCGAACAGGATCGCGAGATTCTCGAATTCATGGAGCCGGACGCGAACCAGAGCGAGCATCTGTATCAGCACGACATGGGCATCGTGCGGCTGCGCCGGCATCTGCGCAATCTTGCCAAGGCGCAGATCGAAGCCGGATCGGCGCAATGAACGCAGCGAGCGCAATGAACGCAGCGAGCGCAGGGCATCGGGCGATCGGGCGCGTGCGTTGCGAGACGGTGCCCGACGCGCCGCACGCGACGTGGAGCAACGCGCTCGTGATCGGCGACGAGATCGTGATGTCGGGCATGACCGCGCATCCGGCCACGCGCGAGGCGAGCGAGGCGGGCAAGCCGCTTTCCGCCTACGAGCAGACGCTGGCGGTGCTGGAGAAGATTCGCGCGCTCGTCGAGGCGGCGGGCGGCGAGACCGGCGGCATCTACAAGCTCGTGGTCTACGTGACAGATATCGCCGACAAGGCCGAGGTCGGGCGCGCGCGGCAGGCGTTCTTCGCCGCGCAGGTGGAAGCGGGCGGCGCGTACCCGTGCTCGACGCTCGTGGAAGTCTCGGGACTGGTGTTCCCGGAATTGCGCGTGGAGATCGAGGCGTGCGCGCGGCTTGGAGCGAAGCAGGCGGTGCGGTGAACGCGGCGCGGCTGGCGGTGCGCCAAAAGCGGCGTCGCGAGCCGTATCGCGGGCAAACAGGCGGGCAATGCGCGGGCAACACGCGGGCAATGCGCGGGCAAAAAGGCGGGCAACACGCGAGCGGCAATTATCGGCGGCGACGTCGGCAGCAATTATCGGCGGCAAAACGAGCGGCAAGACAGGCAGCACAGCAGAGAGTAGAGAGACGCAAAGATGAGCAATCCAGCAGGCACCCAAGGCGGTTTCACGGCCCTCGTTCGCACGCTGCGGCACGAGGCGCCGGGCATCATGAGCATCGAGCTGATTCCGCCGCGCGGCGAGCGCTTTCCGGCGTTCCAGCCGGGCGCGCATATCGACCTGCATCTGGCCAGCGGCCTGTTGCGCAGCTACTCGCTGCTCAATCCGTGCGGCGAGACCGACCGCTATGTGGTTGGCGTGCAGATCGACAAGAAAGGGCGCGGCGGCTCGCGCTTCATCCACGAGAATTTTCGCGTGGGCATGAGCGTGCAGCTTTCGGCGCCGCGCAATCTGTTCGCGCTCGATGAAAGCGCCGCGCATAGCGTGCTGATCGCGGGCGGGATTGGCGTCACGCCGATTCTCTGCATGTATCGCCGCCTGATCGAACTGGGCCGTCCGGTGCAGATGCTGTACTGCGCGCGCAGCGCGGACCATGCGGCGTTCATCGACGAACTGCGCGCGATGAGCGAAGCCAGCCCGACCGGCGCGAAACTCGACGTGCATTTCGACGCCGAAAACGACGGCCGCCCCGTCGACCTGAAAGCATACCTGGCGAGCGTGCCCGCCGACGCGCACGTGTACTGCTGCGGCCCCGCGCCCATGCTCGACGCCTTCGACGCCGCGTGCGAAAGCGTCGCCATCGCGAACCGGCATATCGAGCGCTTTGCGGCCGTGGTGCAGGCCGAGCCCGCGGCCAGTCACGGCTACAGCGTGGAGCTGGCGCGCAGCCGGAAAGCGGTGGAAGTCGCGCCGGGCCGAAGCTTGCTCGACTCGCTGCTGGAAGCGGGCGTCAACGTCGACCATAGCTGCATGGAAGGCATTTGCGGCTCGTGCGAAACGCGCGTGCTCTCCGGCTGCCCGGATCATCGCGATTCGGTGCTGAGCGCCTCCGAACGCGCGAGTAATCAGGTGATGATGGTGTGCGTGTCGGGCTGCAAGGGCGAGAAGCTCGTGCTCGATCTTTAAGCGGCTTTTGCCGGGTTTTTGGCGGGTTTTTGCCCGGCTTTTTCGGCGGTTTTTCGCGGTTTCTCGCGAATGCCGCGCGCACATGCCGCGCGTGAAAGCGCGCGCCGGGAGAGCGCCATATACGTGAGAACGGCGACTGCGCCATGCCTTCACGCTATTATCGCAGTCTCTCTACTGCGATTTTTGCCGATCATGGCGCGAGCAACTACGACAGGCGCAGCAAAACGGCCCACGGCCAGGAAGGCGCGCAAGGCCGGTGAAGCCGACGAAACCGCCACGCCGGACGCGCCCGCGCCCGGCGCCAAAGCCGCTTCCGGTCCCGCTTCCGGTCCCGCTTCCGTTCCCGTCTCAGCCGAACCCGACGACGAGACCGGTGGCGGCGCTTCGGCCTATTCCGTGCCGGGCCTGGAGCGCGGCTTGCGCATCCTCGCCGAATTCTCCTCGCACGAGCCGGTGCTGGGCGCGCCCGAGTTGTCGCGGCGCATCGGTATTCCGCGCACCACCACGTTCCGGCTGCTGCAAACGCTCGAATCGCTCGGCTTCCTGGAGCGCGCGGCCGGCGAGCGCAGCTACCGGCTGGGCGTGGCGGTGCTGCGGCTGGGCTTCGAATATCTGAGTTCGCTGGAATTGACCGATTTCGGCCAGCCCATTCTCGACCGTCTGCGCGACGACACGGGTTTCAGCTCCCATCTGCTGATTCGCGACGAGCGCGACGTGGTATTCGTCGCGCGAGCGCAAACGCGCGACCCCATGTTCAGTTCCGTGAAGGTGCATGTCGGCACGCGGCTGCCCGCGCATGCCACCGTTCACGGTCAGGTGCTGATGGGCGACCTGACGCTCGCCGACCTGCGACGCCTCTATCCCGAGCGGCAACTGGAGCGCTTCACCGAACGCACGCCCGCGACCGTCGACGAGCTGTATCAGCGCATTCGGGCCACGGCGGCGCAGGGCTACGCGCTGAGCGAAGCCTCGTTCGAGCGCGGCATTTCCGCGATCAGCGCGCCGGTGCGCGACCATGCGGGCCGCATCGTGGCGGCGCTCACGGTTACCGTGCCGCGCTCCGACATCGGCGACGAAGAACGCGCGCCGCTCGTCGCGCGCGCCTGCCAGGCGGCCCTCGATCTTTCGGCGCGGCTCAACTACCGGCCGCGCGTGGGCGACCCCACGCTGTCTTACGCGAACGCCTGACGCGGCGCGCCCGGCTCAAAAGCCAAAAAAAAGCGGCGGTGCCGTGCGCGCCGCCGCTTTCTTCCGCGCTCGAATCGCGCTCGAATCGCGCTTAAACCGCGCTCAAGCCGCGCTTAGAACGAGTGGTGAATGCCCGTCAGCACGATGGTCTGATTGCGCCCGCTCGACACGCCCGCCGTGAAGAACGCCGCGTCGGTGTTGCCGTTCGTGCGCTCGTACAGCACGTTCGCGTAGAGCTGCGTGTTCTTTGAAAGCGAGTAGATGTCGCCGATCTCGAACTGCGTCCAGCGGTGGCCCGCCAGCGTGGTCGTGGCCGCGCCGCCCGCCACGCTGTTGAACGGCGTGATCTGGTAGTTCGCGCCCACGTCGTAGCTCTGATACGTGTTCGAGAAGCCGGCGGATTGCAGCTTCACGCGCGTGTACACGCCATGTACCAGCAGCTTGCCGAGCTGATACGACAGACCCGCGCCCATGTTCTCGACCTTGTCGGCCGTATAGTTCGCCGCCGCCACGCCCTGGAAGCTCGTGATGCCCGTGGTCACGATGGACGGCGTGCGGTTGTGCTCGTTCGAATAAACCGCGCCGGCCTTGAACGGCCCGTTCGCATACGTGACGGTGAAGCCGTAGTTGCGGCCCGTCGCGAAGTTGGTCGTGTTGCCGAGACCCATCATCGCGCCCACGGTGAAGCCGTAGAAGTTCGCCGAGCGGAACTTGGCCGAGTTGTCGAACGGCACGACGCCCGTATCGGCGAGTTCGTCGATGTTGCCCGGGTGGAACGCGAACCAGCTTTGCGCCAGATACGCGGTGCTGAACGGCCCCAGCACGTCGAAGTTGAACGGCGTCTGGTGGCCGAGCGTGAGCTGGCCGATCTTGTCGTCGTTCAAGCCGACATACGCCTGCCGGTTGAACAGCGTGCCCGCTTTCGCGAAGCTGCCCGTGTTCGTGTAGAAACCGCTTTCGAGCCGGAACACGGCGCTCAGGCCGCCGCCCAGGTCCTCGGTGCCGAGCAGGCCCCAGCGGTCCGGCTGCGTGTTCCCCTGTTCTTCCATCCACTTCGAATGGCCGCCGACGTTGCTGACGTAGGCCACGCCCGCGTCGAGGCTGCCGTACAGCGTGACGCTGCTCTGCGCCGACGCCGCCGAACTCACCACAAGACCTGCCACGCCGGCAGCAATGATGCGTTTCACCGTTGGTACTCCTGAAGAGTGGTTATGTTTGGGTCCTGCATTGCCCGACATGGCCAGCGTCGCGAGAAGCAACACCCTCCGCGGCGTGGGGACCCGGCGCATCCGTTTATTCTTGTTAGTTCCATATATGAAACAACGTATCGCCTATGGAAAATTATAGTGAGGCTTGAAGCTGGTCAAAAAAACTTTTGGGGTTGGGGCTTACCCGATGTGGACACGCGTGTTTTGCAGCGATATGCGCGCGCGACATGAAAGATGCAGGCGCGCTTTCCGTCGCCGCTAGTGTTTTCCCTGACGCCGGTAAATTTCTTTTTTTGATCGGCGTCCGCTGACTCTATAATGACCATATATAAACCGACGTTCCTTATATGGAACAACAACCGGAGCGAGGGATGGAACTCCAGTCGACCCGCCAGGCGAGCGGTGCATTGGCCAGCCGGCGCGTGATCGTGACCGGCGGCGCGCGCGGTCTTGGCGCGGACTTCGTCGAAAAACTGGCCGCCGACGGCGCGCAGGTCGTGTTCGGCGACGTGCTGCATGACGAAGGCCGCCGGCTTGCGGAACGGCTCGGCGCGAACGTGCATTTCGTCGCGCTCGATCTCGCCGACGCCGCCAGCATCGACGTCTTCGTGCAAGCGGCCGCGCAACGCATGGGCGGCGTGGACGCGCTCGTGAACAACGCCGCGATTACGAACTCGGGCGGGCGCCTCGCCGACGAATTGAGCCTCGAAACGTGGGACGCGGTGATGAACGTCAACGTGCGCGGCACCTGGCGCATGTGCGTGGCCGCGTTGCCGCATCTGCGCGAGTCGGCGTGCGCGAGCATCGTCAACATCGCGTCCGACACGGCGATCTGGGGCGCGCCCAGGCTGCTCGCTTACGTGGCGAGCAAGGGCGCCGTGATCGCCATGACGCGCTCGCTCGCGCGCGAGTTCGGCGCGCACGGCATCACCGTGAACGCCGTCGCGCCGGGCCTCACCGAAGTGGAAGCCACCGCTTACGTGCCCGCCGAACGCCACGCGCACTACCGGCAGGGCCGTGCCATTTCGCGCTCGCAGGTGGCGGGCGACGTGACGGGGCCGGTGCTGTTTCTGTTGTCCGACGCGGCCCGCTTCGTGACGGGCCAGGTGCTGCCGGTCAACGGCGGCTTCGTGATGAATTGAGATCGAACCCGATTGAACCGAGCCTCGCTTTCGAGCGAGCCAACTAGCGAGCCCATTTGGAGAATGACGATGGCCGATGCCGATATCGAACGTAAATCGTGGGACCAGCCCGCTGACGCGAGCTTCGAACAATGGATGGAAGGGCGCGTCGCGCGCTTCGCCACACGCCGTTACGACTGGGACGCGTTGAAGTTCCAGGCCGACTACGACCCGAAATACCGCCGCGCGCAAATGCGTTACGTGGGCACGGGCGGCACCGGCGTGGCGAAAGACGTGAACACCGTGCCCGCCGGCGGCTTCACGTTCTCGACGATGGTGATTCCGGCCGGCAACGTAGGTCCGAGCCACATTCATATGGACGTCGAAGAAATTTTCTTCGTGCTGCGCGGCAAGATGAAAGTGATCTGCGAGCGCGACGGGCAAACGTGGGAATCGGTGCTGGGCGAGCGCGATCTGATTTCGGTGCCGCCGGGCGTCTATCGCACGGAAGTCAACGTCGGCGAGGAAGATGCGCTGATGTGCGTGATGCTCGGCTCGCCGAAGCCCGTCACGCCCACGTATCCGCCGGATTCCCCGCTCGCGAAGATCAAGCGCGATCTCGCGAAGTAAGGCCGCCATGCGCTCGACCGACCTGTCATTCGAGGCCCGGCTTGCCGCATTCCCCGCGCGCCGCGCGGACGTGGCGCCGTCGCGCGTTGTCGGCTACCGGGAAAGCGGCGCCGCGCACGAGGCTTCGTTGCCGCTTGTGCTGCTGCACGGCATCGGGTCGGGCGCGGCTTCGTGGGTGCAGCAGCTCGAAGCGCTTGGCGCGACGCGCCGCGTGCTGGCGTGGGACGCGCCGGGTTACGGCGAGTCGACGCCCGTGGAAGCCGCGTCGCCGCACGCCGCCGATTACGCCGACGCGTTGCGCGCGTGGCTCGACGCGCTCGGCATCGACCGATGCGTGCTGGTCGGTCATTCGCTGGGTGCGATCGTCGCGGGCCGTTTTGCAGCGGCGCATTCGCGGCGCGTGGCGGGTCTTGCGTTGCTCTCGCCCGCGGCCGGCTATGGCGCGGCGAGCGAAGCGGTGCGCGCGCAAAAACGCGACGCGCGCCTCGCGATGCTGGCGGAACTGGGGCCGCAAGGGCTTGCCGCGCAGCGCAGCGCGAACATGCTCTCGCCGACGGCAAGCGAGCCCGCGCGCGAATGGGTGCGCTGGAACATGGCGCGCATCGTGCCCGCGGGTTATGCCCAAGCCACGCACCTGCTCGCCAACGCCGATCTCGCCGGCGACGTCGCGCGGTATCCGCACGATTCTCGGGACAACGCGCAGGACAGCGCTCAAGACAGCGCGCAGGACAGCGCCGTTTGCGTGGCGGTCGGCGAGGCGGACCGCATCACGCCGCCCGCCGCGTGCGAGCGCATCGCGCAGGCCGCGAACGTGCCGCTGCAATTTATCGCGGGCGCGGGACACGCGGGCTATGTCGAAGCGCCCGGCATTTACAACACGCTCATCGACACGTTCTGCACGGCGTGCGATCGCAGCCAACAAGCCGCACGGCAACAGGAGACGAAGGCATGACGCTGGCACCGACCGGTGGCGTATCGGAAAGCGCGGAGGAAGCGGGCGAAGTCAGCGAAGTCAGTTACCGCGTGCCGGGACTCGAGCGCGGGCTGCGCATACTCAGCGAGTTCTCGCCGCGCGAGCCGGTGCTGGGCGCGCCCGAGTTGTCGCGCCGGCTCGGCATTCCGCGCACGACCGTGTTCCGCCTGTTGCAGACGCTCGAATCGCTCGGCTTTCTCGAACGCGCCGACAGCGAGCGCAACTATCGCCTGGGCGTGGCCGTGCTGCGTCTCGGCTTCGAATACCTGAGTTCGCTCGAACTGACCGATCTCGGCTTGCCGCTGATCGAGGCGCTGCGCGACAGCACGGGGCTTTCCACGCATATCGTGATTCTCGACAGCCGCGACGTGGTGTTCGTCGCCAGGGCGCAGAGCCATGCGCCGGCGTTCAGCGCGGTGAAGGTGAACGTGGGCACGCGGCTGCCCGCCTATGCGACCACGCACGGCCACGTGCTGATGGGCGACCACACGCTCGACGAACTGCGCGAGCTGTATGCGGGCGTCACGCTCGAACGCTTCACGCGTCATACGCCTGGCACCGTCGAGGAACTGTACGAGCGCGTGAAGCTCGACGCCGAACGCGGCTACGCGACGAGCGAATCGTCGTTCGAACACGGCATTTCCGTCGTGAGCGCGCCGGTTCGCGGCGACACCGGGCGCATCGCGGCCGTCGTCACCACGACGGTGCCGCGCGCGCACATCGACACCACGCTGCTCGAAAGCGGCCTGATCGAGAAAGTGCGCGAGACGGCGCTGCAACTTTCGCTGCGGCTCAATTACCGGCCGCCGGCCGAACATCGTTTTATGAAGGCATTGGGGCTTTAAATGATTCAGATCGACCTCACAGGACAGGTGGCCGTGGTGACGGGCGGATCGTCCGGCATCGGGCTCGCCGCGGCGCGGCTGTTTCTACAGGCGGGCGCGTCCGTGGCCATTTGCGGGCGCAACGCCGAACGCCTCGCCGGCGCCGAAAGCGCGCTGCGCGACGCGTTTCCCGGCGCGAAGCTGCTGGCGGCGCGCTGCGACGTGCTGGACGCCGAAGACGTCGCGCGTTTCGCCGCTTCGGTGCGCACCGCGTTCGGCCGCGCCGACATGCTCGTGAACAACGCGGGCCAGGGCCGCGTGTCCACCTTCGCCGACACCACCGACGACGCCTGGCGCGAGGAACTCGACCTCAAGTACTTCAGCATCGTCCGCCCGACGCGCGCGTTCCTGCCCGCGCTCGAACAGTCGCCGCACGGCGCGATCGTCTGCGTGAATTCGCTGCTCGCGTTGCAGCCCGAGCCGCACATGGTCGCGACTTCGTCGGCGCGCGCCGGGGTGCTCAATCTCGTCAAGTCGCTCGCCGTGGAACTGGCGCCGAGGCGCGTGCGCGTGAACTCGATCCTGATCGGCATCGTCGAGTCGGGGCAGTGGCGGCGCCGCTACGAAACGCAGGCGCAGCCGGGCCAAAGCTGGGAGGACTGGACCGGCGAACTCGCGCGCCAGAAGAAGATTCCGCTGGGCCGCTTCGGGCGTCCCGAGGAAGCCGCACAAGCTCTTTTTTATCTGGCCACCCCGCTGTCGTCCTATACGACGGGAAGCCATATCGATGTCTCAGGAGGCGTTGCACGTCATGTCTAATACCACGACGGTTGGCGAACTGATCGCCGCTTTTCTCGAACAGTGCGGCGTCCATACCGCTTTCGGCGTGATCTCGATTCACAACATGCCGATCCTCGATGCGATCAACACGCGCGGCAAGATCCGCTACGTGGGCGCGCGCGGCGAAGCGGGCGCGCTCAACATGGCCGACGGCCTCGCGCGCGTCTCGGGCGGCCTGGGCGTGGCGTTCACGAGCACCGGCACCGCAGCGGGCAACGCGGCCGGCGCGATGGTCGAAGCGCTCACGGCGGGCACCGCGCTCGTACACATCACGGGGCAGATCGAAACCACGTATCTCGATCAAGACCTCGCCTACATTCACGAAGCGCCCGATCAACTGACCATGCTCGCGTCGATCTCGAAGGCCGCGTATCGCGTGCGTTCGGTGGAAACGGCGCTCGCGACGGTGCGCGAAGCGGTGCGCGTCGCGCAGACGGCGCCGAGCGGCCCGGTGAGCGTGGAGATTCCCATCGACATTCAGGCGGCGCAGGTCGAATGGCCCGCCGATCTCGCCGCGCCGCACGTGAGCCTGCCCACGCACGACTCGCAGCGCGTCGCGCAACTCGCCGACGCGCTGGCCGGCGCGAAGCGCCCGCTCCTGTGGGTGGGCGGCGGCGCGCGCCATGCGCGCGCCCAGGTCGAGCGCCTCGTGAAGCTCGGCTTCGGCGTGGTGACGAGCGTGCAGGGCCGCGGCGTGCTGCCCGAGGATCATCCGGCCACGCTCGGCGCGTTCAACGTGCAGGGCAGCGTGGAAGCGTTCTATCGCACCTGCGACGCGATGCTCGTGGTCGGCTCGCGTCTGCGCGGCAACGAAACGCTCAAGTACAAGCTCGCGCTGCCGCAGCCGCTTTATCGCATCGACGCGGACGCGCTCGCGGACAATCGCGGCTATCGCAACACGCAGTTCGTACACGGCGACTCGGCCGCGATTCTCGACGAACTCGCCACGCTGCTCGAAGGCCGCATTCACGTCGATCCGGAATTCGCGCGGGATCTGGCCGCCACGCACGAGGTGGCCGTGGCCGAAACGGGCAAGGGCCTCGGGCCGTACAAGCAGCTCGTGGACGCGCTGCAACGCGCCGTGGGCCGCGACTTCAACTGGGTGCGCGACGTGACGATCTCGAACAGCACGTGGGGCAACCGCTTGCTGAAGATTTTCGAGCCGCGCGCGGGCGTTCACGCGCTGGGCGGCGGCATCGGCCAGGGCGTGCAGATGGCGATCGGCGCGGCGCTCGCCAACGCGGCCGCGAAAACGGTGTGTCTCGTGGGCGACGGCGGCTTGATGGTCAACGTGGGCGAACTCGTCACGGCCGTGCAGGAAAACGCCAACGTGATGATCGTGCTGATGAACGACCAGTGCTACGGCGTGATCCGCAACATTCAGGACGCGCAGTACGGCGGCCGCCGCTGCTACGTGCAACTGCATCAACCCGAATTCGCGCAGTTCTGCGCGAGCTTCGGCATGAAGCACTATCGCATCTCGGCGCTCGAACAGGTCGATGCGGTGATTCGCGACGGCATGGCGGCAAGCGGCCCGGTGATGGTGGAAGTCGACATGCTTTCGATCGGCTCGTTCGCCACCGCGTTCGCCGGCCCGCCCGTCAAGAAAGAGGAGCCCGAACATGCGTGAGCACGCGTTCGCGCCCGGCGGGCGCATTGACGTGGCGATGATCGGCTTCGGCGCGATCGGCCGGACGGTGTATCGCGCCGTGGCCGCCGACGCGCTGGTGCGCGTCGCGCAGGTCGTCGTGCCCGAGCATCAGTGCGACGCGGTGCGCGCGCTGACCGGCCCCGGCGTGGACGTCGTCAGTTCCGTCGCGGCGCTCGCGCGCCAGCCGCGTTTCGCGCTCGAATGCGCGGGGCACGGCGCGTTGATCGACCATGTGGTGCCGCTGCTCAAGTCCGGCACCGACTGCGCCGTGGCGTCGATCGGCGCGCTGTCCGATCTCTCGCTGCTCGAAGCGCTGGAAACGGCGGCCACCGAAGGCAACGCCACGGTTTCGCTGCTTTCCGGCGCGATCGGCGGCATCGACGCGCTGGCTTCCGCGAAAGAGGGCGGTCTCGACGACGTGCAGTACATCGGCCGCAAGCCGCCCATCGGCTGGCTCGGCACGCCCGCCGAAGCGCTGTGCGACCTGCACGCGCTCACCGAGGCGCGCGTGATCTTCGAAGGCAGCGCGCGCGAAGCGGCGCGGCTGTATCCGAAGAACGCCAACGTGGCGGCGACGGTCGCGCTCGCGGGCCTGGGTCTCGACGAAACGCGCGTGCGTTTGATCGCCGATCCGCAGGTCGCGCGCAACGTGCATCGCATCGTGGCCACGGGCGCATTCGGCGAAATGTCGCTGGAAATGTGCGGCAAGCCGCTGCCCGACAACCCCAAGACCTCCGCGCTGACCGCGTTCAGCGCGATACGCGCGCTGCGCAACCGTGCGGCGCACTGCGTGATCTGATTCAAGGAAGCCCGACATGTCAGACAAGGACATCATCGCCTCGCTGGTGCCGACCGCCGATATCTTCGTGGGCGGCGTGTGGAAGCGCGGGCGCGGCGCGACGTTCGCGAGCCAGTATCCGGCGGACGGTTCGGTGAACGCCGAAATCACGACCGCGAACGCGGACGACGCGCGCGAAGCGGTGGACGCCGCCGACCTCGCGTGGCGCAAGCCGGACTGGGCCGGGCTCAAGCCGCATCAGCGCGCGCTGGTGCTGTATCGCATCGCCGATCTCATCATGGCGCGCCACGAAGCGCTCGCGCAGTTGCAGCGCCGCGACAACGGCAAGCCGATCGGCGAAACGCGCGTGCTGGTGGCGAGCGCGGCGAACACGTTCCGCTATTTCGCGGCGTGTCTCGAAACGCTCGACGACGAACTCACGCCTTCGCGCGGCGACTACATGACGATGAGCGTTCATGAGCCGATCGGCGTGATCGCCGCCATCACGCCGTGGAATTCGCCGATCGCGTCCGACGCGCAAAAGCTCGCGCCCGCGCTCGCGGCCGGCAACGCGGTGGTGCTCAAGCCCGCCGAAGTCACGCCGCTCGTCTCGCTCGCGCTCGCGCGCATCTGCGAGGAAGCCGGCGTGCCGCCGGGCGTGCTGAGCGTGCTGCCGGGCAAGGGCTCGGTGATCGGCGACGTGCTGGTGCGGCATCCGCTCGTGAAGAAAGTGTCGTTTACGGGCGGCACGGAAGTGGGGCGCGGCATCGCGCGCATCGCGGCGGAGAAGCTCATGCCGGTGTCGCTGGAGCTGGGCGGCAAGTCGCCCACGATGGTGTTCGCCGACGCGGACCTCGATCATGCGGTCAACGGCGTGCTGTACGGCATTTTCAGCTCGTCGGGCGAGGCGTGCATCGCCGGTTCGCGCCTGTTCGTCGAGCGGCCGGTTTATGACGAATTCATGCACCGTCTCGTGCAGAAGGCGCGCCAGTTGCGCGTGGGCGATCCCGCGCGGGAAACCACGCAAATGGGTCCGCTCATCACCGCGAAGCATCGCGAATCGGTCGAGCGTTATGTGGCGATCGGGCTGGAAGAAGGCGGGCGTTTGCTGTGCGGCGGCGAGCGGCCCGTGGGCGACGATCGCGAGCAGGGTTTTTTCTATCAGCCGACAATACTCGAAGGGCTCGCGAACAGCGCGCGCATCTGCCAGGAAGAGATTTTCGGGCCGGTGCTGGTGGCCATGCCGTTCGACGACGAAGCCGCGTTGCTGAAAGAAGCCAACGACAGCGTGTTCGGTCTCGCCGCCGGCATCTGGACGCGCGACTACAAGCGCGCGTATCGCGTGGCGCGCGCGCTGGAAGCGGGCACGGTGTGGATCAACACCTATAAGCTGTTCTCGATTTCCACGCCGTTCTCGGGCTGGAAGGAGAGCGGCATGGGCCGCGAAAAAGGGCGGCTCGGCATTCGCGAGTACATGCAGCAAAAAAGCCTCTACTGGGGCTTGAACGACGCGCCGCTGGCGTGGGCGAACTAACAGGGCTACGCAACATGACCATTCTGGGCATCGAACAGATCACCTATGGCGTCGAGGATCTGGACGCCTGCCGCCGGTTCTTTTCCGACTGGGGCATGCGCGAAGTCGCGCACGGCGCAGGCGAGGCGCGCTTCGAAACGCTGAACGGCTGCACGGTGCTGGCCGTGCGCGCCGACGACCCCGCGCTGCCGCCCGCGTTCGAGGCGGGTTCGACGCTGCGCGAAGTGACGTGGGGCGTGGCGACGGCCGCCGAACTCGACGGCTACCGCGAGCGCCTCGCGGGCGCGCAAGGCTATTACTCGAACGCCGACGCCGTGGGCTGCATCGACCCGAACGGCATGGCGATTCGCGTGGAAGTCACGCGCAAGCGCGCCATCGACGTGAAAGGCTCGCCCTCCAACGTATGGGGCCAGACGCTGCGCGTGGATACGCCGAGTCCGGTATACGAACGTGCGGAGCCGGTGGAAGTGGGGCACGTCGTGTTCTTCACGAATTGCCTCGCGGAGCATCAGCGTTTCTATCAGGAGCGGCTGGGCTTCGAGATGTCCGACCGTTACCCGGAGCGCGGCGCGTTCATGCGCTGCTCGCCGCACGGCGGTCATCACGACGTGTTCCTGCTGCAACTGCCCACGGGCAAGCGCGGGCTGAATCACGTGGCGTTCACGGTGCGCGATATTCACGAGGTGTTCGGCGGCGGTTTGCATATCAGCCGCTGCGGCTGGGAAACGCAGCTCGGGCCGGGGCGGCACCCGGTTTCGTCGGCGTATTTCTGGTATTTCAAGAATCCGGCGGGCGGCTTGATCGAATACTACGCGGACGAAGATCAACTGACGCCCGAATGGCAGCCGCGCGACTTCGAGCCGGGCCCGACGGTGTTCGCCGAATGGGCCGTGGACGGCGGCCTGGACGGCAACACGCGGCGGCAGATCAACGCGAAGGCGCCCGAAGGCAAGTTCATGACGGACGCCAGGAAAGGCTGATGGCCGAAGCGGGCGATGCGGCGCGGCGCGTGCCGCCCAATTGCTTGCCCCATTGCCCCAATTGCCTGCCGATAAGGCGCGATTTAAGCATTTGATGCAGGATTAATATAATGCGGCCGGTTTTTTTGGTTTAACGTTTGCGTGCCGTATTCGTGTTTGACAACGCTAATATCGTTTAATAGGCTTGTATTGCCTTCCGAGGGCGCAAAAAAACGAAGGAACGCCCGCTGGCCGGGGCGTTACCTTCTGTCTCTGCGGGGAATCGGCGTTCGATTTCCCGTCATGTAAACCGGAAAAATAGCCCGGTTATCCGCGTTAATTTTCACCGCATTAATCAGCGATTAATGCGCGGTTTTCTGTTTTTATAACCCCTGAAACGTGCCTGCGCTGCCGTGACGATTAATTCGGGCACGGTTGTTTGTCCATGCGTTTTCGCTGGGGCGGCGGCGGGCGAGGTTCGCGAGCCGATGCGAGTTCCTTTCGACTTTCCGGCGTTATCCGTGAAGTGCAACTAACAGCCAACCCCGCTCGACGCCCGTAAATTGACGATGCTTGGCTTGACGAGGCGATTCGCCGGGCCGGAGCGCAGCTTGGCCGCGCCCGTGCCCGACCAGCGACCAGCGACCAGCGACCAGCAGATCGCCAGCCTCTCAAGGCCGGCGTTATCCGCATTCGTCGATCAAGGCTGACGTTTGCCGCGTCCGCCGCCGGGTTTTCCAGCCGGTTTGCGCGAACCCGCCGACGGCTTGCCGGCGGGTTTGCCGCGCGGCCGTTGCACGCTGAACGGGCTGCCGCTGATCAAGCTTGCTTCCCTGGCCGAGAGCGAGGGTTCGCGGTTGCTCTCGCCGCCTTGCGCGCGCGGCTTCTTGCCGGGCATTTGCGCGGCGCCGGGCGCGGCTTGCGGCGCTTTCGGCTTCTTCGGCTTTTTGGGCTTCTTGATGATCTCGCCCGTCGCGCTGGTTTGCGGCACGCGGTGCTCGGCCTCGAAACCCGGTTCTTCCTCGCGCGGCAGCGTTTGCCGGATCAGCGCTTCGATCGCGGCGAGTTGCGGCGCTTCGTCGGCACAGACGAGCGACACCGCCACGCCGCTGGCGCCCGCGCGGCCCGTACGGCCGATCCGGTGTACGTAGTCTTGCGCCACGATGGGCAAGTCGACGTTGATGACGAGCGGCAGGTCGTCGATATCGAGCCCGCGCGCGGCCACGTCGGTGGCCACCAGCATCTGCACGTCACCCGTCTTGAAGCGCTCCAAAGCGCGCAGGCGCGCGGGCTGCGGCTTGTCGCCGTGGATGGTGTCAACCGCATAACCCGCGCCGTCGAGCATGGCCGCGAGGTAATCCACGCCGACGCGGGTTTTCACGAACACCAGCGCGTGCTCCCAGCGGTTTTGCGCCACGAGGTGCATGAAGAGGTCCGGCTTGTTCTTTTTATCGACCGTCACCACCCATTGCCTGATCCGGCTGGCCGTGGCGTTGGGCGCACTGACGCTGATATCCACCGGGCTGCGCAGAATGCTCGCCGCCATTGCGCGAATGTCGTCGGTGAAGGTGGCGGAGAACAGCAGCGTTTGGCGCCGCGCGGGCAGCGCGGCAAAGACCGCGTTGAGTTCGCGCGCAAAGCCGAGGTCGAGCATGCGGTCGGCTTCGTCCAGCACCAGCGTTTGCACTTGATCGAACTGCACGGCGTTCTGGCGGTTGAGATCGAGCAAACGGCCCGGCGTCGCCACCAGCACGTCGACGCCCTTGCGCAGCTTCATCATCTGCGGATTGATGCTCACGCCGCCGTAGGCGGCCAGAAATCGCAAGTCGAGCCCTTTGCCGTAATCGACGAAGCTTTGCAGCACTTGCTCGGCCAGCTCGCGCGTGGGCACCAGCACCAGCACGCGCGCGCGGTTGCTGGAGACCGCCGGGCCGTGTTGCACCAGCCGCTGCAACAGCGGCAGCGCGAAACCCGCTGTTTTGCCGGTGCCGGTTTGTGCCGCGGCCATGACGTCCTTGCCGCCGAGCACGGCGGGAATTGCCTTGACCTGCACCGGCGTGGGTGTCTGGTAATTGAGGTCCCGCACATTACGCAGCAAGGGTTCGATCAGGCCAAGCGAGGCAAAAGACATGGACGTGTTCCGGACTAAAACGGTGATTTTAGCGGGGATGGCGCGCCATCGGCCGCAAGCGAATGCCGGCGATCGAGCCCGCGCCCGCTTGAAGCCGTCCGCCGTACATGGCACGATGCGCCGATGGCCACGGCGCTCGGCCCCTCTCTTCGCGATCTCGCGCTGCTCAGGCGCGTGCGCGACCGCATCGACCGCGATTTTGCGCAGGCGCTGAACGTCGAAGCGCTCGCGCAAAGTATTCATGTTTCGTCGGGACACCTGAGCCGGCAGTTTCGGCTGGCGTATGGCGAATCCGTCTATTCGTATCTGATGACGCGCCGCATCGAGCGCGCGATGGCGCTGTTGCGGCGCGGCGAGCACACCGTCACCGAAGTTTGCTTCGAAGTGGGCGGTTCGTCGCTGGGCACCTTCAGCACGCGCTTTACCGAACTGGTCGGCGTTTCGCCCAGCCTCTACAAGCGCGATCACGCCCGCGACACCGAAGGCATTCCGTCCTGCATCGCGAAACAGGTGACACGGCCGATCAGGAATCGAGAAGCCGTGGCGGCGGGAAAGGTTTAAAACGTCAATCGACGGCCGGCGCCTTGCGCCGGCGATGGGTGACCGATGGGTGACCGATGGGTGACCGATGGGTGACCGATGGGTGACTATTGCAATCACGCCTTTTTCACGCCGGAGCCTGATGATGGATATCGTTGTTCACTCGACTTTTCTTCCTCACGCCGACCCCGACGAGTCGCTTGCGTTCTATCGCGATGCGCTCGATTTCGAAGTCCGCAAGGACGTTGCGTTTGGCGCGAACCGGTGGATCACCGTCGGCCCCAAGGGCAGCGCGGGTTCCGCGAGCATCGTGTTATATCCGCCGAATGCCACGCCGGGTATCACCGATCATGAAAAGCGCACGATCGGCGAAATGATGGCCAAGGGGACGTTCGCCACCTTGTTGCTCGCCACCCGGAACCTGGATGCCGCGTTCCAGCGGCTTCAGGATCACGGCGCCGGGATCGTCCAGGAACCCGCCGATCAGCCTTACGGCGTGCGCGATCTGGCCGTGCGCGATCCGGCGGGAAACATGATCCGGATTCAGCAAATCGCTTGAAGCCGAACGGCGAGCCAGGTCCGGCCGCGTCTTTCCGCACCGCGCGCGACGGACCGACGGTCAACGCGCCGTTTGCGCCTCATAAACCCGCGCGGCGGCCGCGAGGTCTTCCAGCGCCGTTCCTACCGACTTGAACACCGTGCGTTCGTCGTCGCGGGTTCGGCCTTGCGCTTGCTCCCGGCACAAGGTTTCGAGCGTCGGCCATTGCTCGGGATTGCTCAGCACGCCGCGTTGCAGCGGCCCGAGCAGATCGCCGGACTTCTGGAAGGCTTCCGCCGTATCGACGAACAGGCGGGCGTTCTGGAAACACGCGTCGTCGGTTTCGCGCATCGCGGGCGTGAAACTGCCGATCAGGTCGAGATGCGAGCCCGGCGCGAGCCACTCGCCGCGTACGACGGGTTCGGTTGCCAGCGTCGCGCAACTGACGATGTCGGCGCGCGCCACGCTCGCGGCCAGATCGTCGGCCACGCGCGCCGCGAAGCCTTGCGCGGCAAGCTCCGCGACAAGGCGCACGGATGCCGCGCGGCTGCGGCTCCAGACCTCCACTTCGCGTATCGGCAGCACGGCGCGGTACGCTTGCGGCACGAGCTTGCCCACGCGCCCGGTGCCGACCAGCGTCATGCGCGTCGAGTCCTTGCGCGCGAGAAAGCTCGCCGCGAGCGCGGACGCCGCCGCCGTGCGCCGCGAAGTGATTTCATCGCCGTCGAGTTGCGCGAGCGGGGCGCCCGTGCGCGCGTCGTAGAGCACATAGGTCGAGTGCAAGCCGGGCAAACCGAGCGCCGCATTGCCCGGAAAAATGTTGACCGTCTTGATGCCGAGATAGCCGCCTTCCTGCCACGCGGGCATGATGAGCACGGTGCCTTCGGCGTCTTGCGCCGCGATCTTGTGAGTGTGCCGCAGCGGCACCTGGCAACCCGCGACGAACATCGCGCGCAGCGCCGCGATCAGTTCGGGAAACGGCAGCGCGTCGCGCGTCGTGGCGGCGTCGAAAATCTTCATGGGCAGCGTGTCCTTGTTCGAGTCGTTGGGGGTTCAGGGCATGACCGGCGGGTGATAGCTCAGCGTTGGCGCGAGCGCCCACAGCATGAACACCACGAGCGGCACATGCACGATCAATTGCGTGAACGTGAAGCCGACCACGTCCTTCGCGCGCAGCCCGAGCACCCCGAGCAGCGGCAGCATCCAGAACGGATTGATCAGGTTCGGCAGTGCTTCGGCCGCGTTATAAACCGTCACCGACCAGCCCAGATGCACGTGCAGCGCCTTGGCCGCCTCGATCACGTAGGGCGCCTCGATGATCCACTTGCCGCCGCCCGAGGGCACGAAGAAGCCGAGCACCGCCGAGTACACGCCCATCACGGCGGGAAACGCGCCCTGCGTGGAAATGGCGACGAAGAAGTGTGCCAGATGCTCCGACAACGGCACGCCGCCGGGCGCGGCGGCCTTGGTGAGCATGAACGCGATGCCGCCATAGAGCGGAAACTGGATCAGCACGCCGGCCGTGGACGGCACCGACTTCGCCACGGCATTGAGAAAGCGGCGCGGGCGCCAGTTCAGCAGCATGCCGAGCAGAATGAACACGAAGTTGTACGTGTTGAGGTTCGAGATCGCGAGCAGCGGATTCTTCGTCGTGAACTCGTGGCCGATCCACACGAGGCCGAGCAGCACGATCAGGACCGTCACGAGCGGGCTGTATTCGAGCCATTCGCCGGGGCGCACGGGCTTTTCCAGCTTCATGTCGATGTCGTCGAGCGAGACGCCCAGTTCCTGCGCCGTGCGCGCGCGCTCGCCGACCGGCGCGGACAAACCCGCGATGACGAGCGATGCGACGGTGAGCGCCGCGACCATCAGCATCGACTGCGGCAGGAAGATGGTTTCGGAGAACGGAATCACGCCCGTGATCGCGAGCAGCGTTTTCGGCAGGCTGTCGGGGTTGGCCTGCAACTGCGCGGCCGCCGAACTCAGGCCCAGCGCCCACGTCGCGCCCATGCCCAGATACGCGGCCGCGCCCGCCGCGCGATAGTCCATGCGCAAGTCGGTTCGGCGCGCCAGGGCGCGCGCCAGCAGACCGCTGAACACGAGGCTGATCGCCCAGTTAAAGAGCGACGCGCCGATGCTCACGAAGGCGACGAACATCACCGCGCCGCGCGCCGTGCGCGGCAGACGCGCGAGCCACGCAATGGCCTTCGAAGCCGGCGGCGAAACGGCGACCACATAGCCGGAGATCGCCACGACGGCCATTTGCATGGTGAACGGAATCAGGCTCCAGAAGCCGTCGCCGAACGCGACGCCCACGCGTTGCACCGGCGCGCCCACGGCGAGCGCGCCCAGCGCGACGACCACCACCGCGATGGCCGCGAAAATATAGGCGTCGGGAAACCAGTTCTCCGCCCAGCGCGTGACGCGCCCGGCCGTGCGTTCCAGCGCGTTGCCCGCCGTGCCTTGCGGCGCGAGCGCTTTTGCCCGTGTGACCTGTTCCATGTTCATTTCCCCTTGATGTGTTGGCGTAGCGCCCGGTACGTGTTGCGTAGTGGAACGACCGCAGATGCCGTCAAGCATCGACGACGAGATCCGACAGCGGTATCGCTTGGCACGCGAAGCACATGTCGGGTTCATCGGGCGCGTGGCCCGACAAGTGATCTATGGCGCCTTGCGCGACGCGAACCGCGCAGCTTTCGCACTGGCCGACCCGGCAGCCGCTCGGCAAGGCAACGCCGTGGCTTTCCGCGAGCGCGAGCAGGCTGCCTTGCTCCGCGGTCCAGCGCGCCGTTTTGTGCGAGCGCGCGAACGTCACCGTGAAGGCTTGCGAGGCGCCGGCGCGCGGCAGGGCGGGCGAGCGGAACGCTTCCTTGAAAATGTCGAACGCAGGCACGCCGCGCGCGACCAAGGCTTCGGTGATCGCGTTCATCATCGGCTCGGCGGCGCAGAGATAGAAGCGCGCGCGGCGCGCGACGAGCGCGTCGCTGACGACCGAGGCGTCGAGATAACCGGCGCGGTCGAAATCGACGCCCGCGATGTCCGCATTCGGACGAGGATGCGCGTAGCAATCGAATACATGCAGCTCGGGCCAGGCCTCGCGCAATTGCCGGATGCGCGCCTTGAAGGCATGCGCCGCGCCGTCGCGATTCGCGTAAAAGAGCCACATTTCAGGGCGTTTTCTTGTTGCCGGACCGTGCGCGAGCGATTCCAGATACGCGACGAACGGCGTGATGCCGATACCGCCCGCGACCATCACCACGGGCTGACGCGACTGCAACGGCAGCACGAAACTGCCGCCGGGCGCGCGCAGCGCCACTTCGTCGCCCACGCGCAATTCGCGGTGAATATGGCTCGACATCGCGCCTTCCTTCCGATGGCGCACGGCGATCGTGTAGGTGCGTCGCGCGCGCTGCCGCGCCGCGCCCACGAGCGAATAGGCGCGCGTGGCGCCGCGTTCGCCGAGCGCGGCGAGATGCACGCTCACGTGCTGACCCGGCAGATAGTCGGGCAGCGTGCCGCCGTCCTTCGCGGCGAAGGTGACGGTGCGCACGCCTTCGGCTTCGTCGGCGAGCCGCGTGACGACGAAGGGCCGCCAATCGCGCCACTTACGGCGCGCACGCTCGAACGCGGGATCGGGCTGCACGTCGCAGGCGAGCGCGCGCATCGGCATGGAGCCGCTCAGCGGGTCGTATTGCCGCCCCGAAACGAGGTTGCTGAAGTTGCTGTTGAGTTCGCCGCGCGCCGCGAAGCCCGGCATGCCGAGTTCGTCGCAAGCTTGCCACCAGCCATACTCGGCGATCAGCACGTCGTCGGCGAGCGCGGGTTCGATGCGCGCGACGAAGCGCGCCGCGCCGCGTGCGGTGCGCACGATCACCCAGTCGTCGGTTTCGAAGCCGTGCCTCGCCGCGACGGCCGCGCTCATTTCGACGAGGGGATACGGCGCGCGCTTGCGCAACCGTGTCACGCCGCGATGCTGGCTGTGGCAGTAATAGCCGTTCTTGGTGGACGTGAGCGTGTACGGGTACGCGGGATCGCGCGCCTCGTTCGAGAAACCGGCCGGCGGCACGTAGTCGGGCACGGGCGCATAGCCGTGGCGCAGCAGCTTTTCCGAATACAGCTCGACGCGCAGCGTTTCCGTGCGAAAGCCGCGCGCGCCGTCGTGCGCGGGCAGCGCGTATTGCCTTTCGCGCTGCACGAGCGGGCGCGCGATGCCCTCGGGATGCGCGCGCAGCGTTTGCACGTCGAGGCCGAGCGGCGCGAGCATGTGATTCCACCCGGCTTCGATACTGCCGCCGAAAAACGCCTCGCCCATGCCGAGCCGCGTGGCGAGCGCGAACACGATGTCGTAGTCGGCGCGGCTCTCGCCGCGCGGCGTCACCATGCGCTGACGCAACTGCACGAGTTCCACCGCGCGCTCGTCGATCTCGAAGCCGATGCGCAAGCCCTCGCGTTCCCACGGCGTGTTGATCGGCAAGAAGATGTCCGCATAGCGCGAGGACGGCGTTTCGTAGAGGTCGCAATGCACGTGGAATTCGAGCTGGCTCAGCGCCTCGTGCGCCGTTTCCGCGTCCGGTTGCGAGACGAGCGGATTGGTGCCGAAGGCGAACAGCGCGCGCACCTTGTACGGCTCGCCGTCCAGCATCGCGCGATACATGTCGCGCGCCGTGATCCAGCCCTGCGAAGGCGGCCCGAGCGGCCGCTCGTCGAGCCCGAGCGCCTTGGCGCGCTGCTGCGGCGCGAGCAGCGCGTAGGTGCTCACGGCGTTGGCCGGCTGCTTGACGAACTCGCGGTTCGAGCCGCGCGTGTCGAAGGCGCCCGTCAGCGCGTAAAGCGTGGCGATGGCACGCTCGGTTTGCGTGGCGTTGGTGTGCTGGGCGACGCCCGACCAGGCGTGATACGCGATGCGCCGGCCGGGCGCGAGCAGGGCGGCGGCGCGTTCGAGCGCTTCGGGCGCGACGCCGGTGATCGCTTCCACGCGCTCGGGCGTAAAGGCGTCGAGCGCGCGCGTGTAGCACGCGAATGCGGGCTCGCAGTCGACAGCGGCAATGGGGAAAACGCCGGCCAGCGCGAAATCCGCCGGGGTCGTGCCGGCTTCCTCGCCGAGCGCTTCCACGCGGCGACGCGTCGCGTTCCACACCATGTAGCGATTGCCCGCCGCGTAGGCGTCCACGTCGCGTTCGCGCAGAAACAGGCCGGTGTCGCGGCGCACGAGCAGCGGCGCGTTGGTCCACGTGCGCACGAAGGTTTCGTCGTAGCCGTTTGTTTCGACGATGCGGCGCGCGATGCCCATGGCCAGCGCCGCGTCGGTGCCGGGGCGCACGCGCAGCCAGACGTCGGCTTCGCGGGCGAGGGCGGTCGGGCGCGGATCGGCGACGATCAGCTTCGCGCCTGCGCGGCGTCCTTGCGCGATCGCGTCGGCCTGCGCGAGCCAGGTGTTGGCGGGGTTCGTGCCCCAGAGCAGGATGACTTCGGCGTGGCGGTAGTCGGCGGTGGGCATGCCGCAGCCGAACGTGAACGCATGCGCGACGTCCTTGTGCCAGTTGCAGATTTCGGTGGCGTAGCAGATGTTGGGGCTGCCGTACGACCAGATGAAGCGCTCGACCCAGTCGATGCTGTCGCTCATCGGCGTGCCGCTGGGCGTGGTCACGCCGAACGCCACGGATTCCGCGCCGTGCTCGCGCCGCAGCGCGCCGAGCCTTGCGGCGATTTCGTCGAGCGCCTCGTCCCAGCTTATGCGCTGCCAGCCGGGGTCGGCGGCGCCTTTGGGCGCGCTGCGGCGCATCGGGTAAAGCACGCGATGCGGGCTATGCACGAGTTCCGGCGCGGACTTGCCCTTCAGGCACATGGCGTGGCCCGTGGGATGCTCGCGGTCAGGGCGCACTTCGGTGAGCTGATCGCCGCGCACGACGTTGATCGTGCCGCAACGGGATCGGCAGAGCGTGCAATAGCCCTTTTTTTCCAGTGCTTTCGTGGCGTCGGGCGTGGCGATGAGCGGTTCCATGGCGCCATCGTACGAGTTTGAAAGAAATGCCAATTTCATATTTTTGATGCGGCATTATTGATTCTCTCAATACCTCCAGGTGCGATCCGCCGATGCCGCAACACATCACCTTGCGCCAGATCGAGTACTTTTTGTCGGTCGCCGATACGGGTCAGATTTCGCAGTCGTCGAATCTGTGCAATGTCTCGCAGTCGTCGATGACGATCGCGCTGCAAAAACTCGAAGAGGCGGTTGGCGTGCCGCTGCTCGCGCGCCATGCGAAGGGCGTGCGGCTCACGGATGCGGGCGTGCGCTTTCTGCGCCACGTGCAGCAGGCGCAGCAGTCGGTGGACCAGGCCGTGATGGCCGCGCAGGAGGAGCCGGGGCGCATTGCGGGGCACGTGCGGCTTGGTGTGACCGAAACCATTTCGGCGTACTTATTACCTTCGATGTTGTCGACCATCACGCGGCGGTTCGGCAATCTTCAGGTGGACGTGATCGAGCGCGAGCGCGAAACCGTCGAACGCATGTTGATCGACGGCGAACTGGATCTGGCGCTGCTGCTCGTTTCGAATACGGCTTTGCACGACGAACTGAAGTGCGAAACGCTGATTCGCTCGCCGCGCCGGCTGTGGACGCCGCCCGATCATCCGCTGCTCGACGCGCAACGCGTCACGCTGGACGACGTGGCCCGCGAGAATTTTCTGCTGCTCGACATGGACGAGCACGTGCGCACGGTCAAAAGCTACTGGGGGCCGTTTGGGGTGTCGCCGCGCGTGCGCATGCAAAGCACGTCGATTGAAGCGGTGCGCAGCCTCGTTGCGTTGGGCGAAGGCGTGACGATTCTTTCCGATCTGGTGTACCGGCCGTGGTCGCTTGAGGGCAATCGCATCAGCCGGCGCGACCTGAGCGTGGCGGTGCCGACGATGGACGTGGGCGCGGTGTGGTGCCGCGAGCAGCCGTTGAGCAAGCAGGTGCATGCGTTGCTCGAACTGTTTCGTTCGAGGAACTGGGTTGATGCTTAGGCAAACTGATTAAAGTTATTGCATGAAGGCACTGGTTTTGTGACCGGCAATGGATGGGGGCGGCGCGCGGGGGGGATAAAGCAGCACTCATCGGCGATGGAGTGGCGGCCCATCCTGGGTGGCCGGACGCCGCTGTTGGGCGGCCGCGCTCGGCCTCGTGTTCGATCATTGTCTAGCCCGTCACGCCTCGTTGCATCGTCCGCGATCCGTCAACCACATCCACTGAACTAAAAAATACTGAGGGGGAGGCGCCCGCATTTGCATATCGGGTCGCGCACCCAACGCGAGCGAACGCCCCAAATTCACACCGTTGATCGAATAACACGTCTGCAAGCCGTTCTTCATGCAACCCACGCACGATCGCACCCTGCATGCGGATTCCTCGGCGGGGCCGCGAACGCGCCCCGCACCATCCCTTCACCGCACGTACTGCAACAAGCCGTCCACCAGCGCATCGAAGGTCGCCCGGCAACCCGCGCTGTTGCGCAAATTCTCGTGCATCGTCACCCACGTTTCCAGTTGGAGCGCGACGAGCTTGGGAAGCAGCCGAACCAGCTTGTCATTGCGGCGCGCCAGTTCGACCTGGCAAACGCCAATGCCCGCTCCCGCGCGAATGAGCGCGAGTTGCGCGAGGTCGGTATCGGTGCGAAGCGACAGTGCCGCGCGCGTATAGCCGGGAAACGCCTTGCTGGCCTCGCGCACGAACGCCGTGGGCCGGTCGTAGCCGATGATCGCGTGCTCCCATAGCGCGGTGAGATTGCGCGGCGTGCCGTGAGCTGCCAGATAGTCGCGATGCGCGTGCAGACCGAGTTCGATGTTGCCAATGCGCCGCGCCACCAGTTGGCGTTGCGCGGGCCGCACCATGCGAACGGCGACATCGGCTTCGCGCTTGAGCAGGTCTTGCACGCGATTCGACAGCACCAGCTCGATCACAAGGCGTGGATGGCGTTCCCGCAGCGCCGCGATGATGGGCGGCAGCACCTCGACGCCGACCACCTCGCTGGCCGCCACGCGCACCACGCCCTGCGCCTGCGCGCCTTCGCCGTGATCGCGCGCCGCGCGTTCCAGCGACTCCGCGGTGCTTTGCATCGTCTCGGCGTGAGAACGTAATGCAATGGCCACGTCGGTCGGTTGCAGGCCGGTTTGCGAACGCGTGAAAAGCGTCACCTTCAACGCGCGTTCGAGCGCTTCGATATGACGGCCCGCGGTGGGCTGAGTGATGCCGAGCCCGCGCGCCGCGCCCGAAAGCGATCCCTCCTGAAGCACCGCGAGAAAGGTGCGATACAGCTCCCAGCCGATGTTCTTGTCCATACAAAAATGTATATCGGATCTACGGTATTCGGTAATTTTATCGCATTGAAAAAGCCGCGAAAATGCACGCATCGAACGACGAAAGGGAGCACGGCATGACGCGGCAAACGGTACTGGTTCTCGGCGCGACAGGCGGCATTGGCGGGGAAGTCGCGCGGCAACTCCATGAGGCGGGGTGGCGCGTGCGCGGTCTGCGCCGCGCGGCGGGCGCAACGTCCGCGGGAAAGGACGGCATCGAATGGCTACAGGGCGACGCGATGAAGCGGGACGACGTCATGCGCGCGGCGCGCGGCGCAGCAGTCATCGTTCACGCCGTGAATCCGCCCGGCTACAAGCGTTGGGCCGAGCTGGTGCTGCCGATGCTCGACAACACCATCGCCGCCGCGCGGGCCGAGGGCGCGACCATCGTGTTGCCGGGAACGGTTTATAACTTTGGTCCCGACGCGCTGCCGCTCATCGCCGACGGCGCGCCGCAGCGGCCGGTCACGCGCAAGGGCGCGATTCGGGTGGAAATGGAAGCGCGTCTGCACCGCGCCAGCGAGGCGGGCGCGCGAGCGCTGATCGTGAGGGCCGGCGACTTCTTCGGCCCGAAGGCCGCCAACAACTGGTTCTCGCAAGGTCTCGTCAAGCCTAATCGGCCGGTGAAGAAGATCGGTTATCCGGGCACGCCGGGCGTGGGGCATCAATGGTCGTATCTGCCGGATGTGGCACGCACGATGGTCGAACTGCTTGCGCGTCGCGACGAACTGCCTGCGTTCGCGTCCTTCCAGATGGCCGGGCACTGGGACGCCGACGGCTCCGCATTCGTTGCCGCCATCCAGCGCGTCGTCGAGCGGCGCACGGGGCAAAGGCCGGTGGTGGCCGCGTTTCCGTGGTGGCTGGTCACGCTGGCTGCTCCCTTCAACACCACGTTTCGCGAGGTCGGCGAGATGCGCTACCTTTGGCGGATGCCCGTGCAGATGTCGAATGCGCGCCTGGTCGACGCGCTCGGCCGCGAACCGCATACGCCGCTCGACGAGGCGGTGGAAACGACGCTCGCCGGTTTGGGCTGCTTGCCCGCGTCGGCTGCTTGAATCGGCTGTATTTGAAGCATTGCGGGCCTGTATTACGCAGATTCCTCGCGGCATTGCGAGCCTCGCTCGCCGGTCATGCGGTTTTCGCCGCGCACGCTATTTCGCGGACTCGGCCCGTGTTGGTAAGCGCCAACTCGACGAACTGCGCGACGCGCGCATTCGCGTCGCCGTAACGATGCGCGATATGAAGTGTCGTCGTCGTCGAGTTGTCGAAACACGACGCCCGGAACGGCAATCGTGCGCAACGACGCGGGCACGAGCGCAATACCCCACGACTTTCGGCTCGAAACCGCGCTTCGCGCACAATGCGAGCATTTGCTCGTGTACGACCACGCCCGCCTTGCGCGGATAAGCGATGAACGAGGCGACGGCGCATTGGTGAAGCCCACGCGCAAGCGGCCCGCTTCGCCGCTCTCATGTTCGACGCACGCGGCGCTACGGCTGTGCCGCCGCAGCGCGGCGTCGCCGCAACAACGACCGCGGCGCGAACGCTCGCCTCGCGTGCTGCCCCTTCGCTCAATGCCCGATCAGAAACCGCGCGCCCAGCGCCAGCAGGAGGGCGGGCGGCATCACGACCGCGCCGGTTTTCAGAAACTGCACGAAGCTCACCTCTTCACCTTCGCGGCGAATCGAAAGCAGCCAGAGAATGGTGGCGAGCGAGCCCGTGATCGACAGGTTCGGGCCGAGATCCACGCCGATCAGCATGGCGTCGACGACCTGCTCGGGGCTATGGGCCTGCAACGCGGTCGCGCTGGCGATCAGCCCGGCGGGCAGATTGTTGATGGCATTGCTGCCCAGCGCGACGATCAGCCCCGATACCGTGGCTGTCGCGAGGCGGCTGTGTTGCGTCGCCCCGGAAAGAAGTTGCGACAGTTGCGCGATCACGCCTGTGTGCGCAAGCATCTCCACGAGCACGAAAAGTCCCGCGACAAGCGGCAGAACGCTCCATGAAATGCCGCGTATCAATTCGACCGGCGATTCGCGTTCCTTCACGAGCACCACCAGTGTGGTGAGGATGCCGAGCACGGCGGTCGGCATGCCCAGTTGCAGACCGCAGGCGGAAACGACCAGCAACGCGACTGCCGTCACGCCGATGCCGGCCAGCGCGACCTTGCCGTTGGCGCTGAGCGTGTCGACCGGCAAATCGCTGGCGCATTCTCCGTTCAGTGCGTGCCGCTGCGTCCAGCGCAGCATGAAGAAAGTGGCCGTGATCGACAACACCGACGGAACGGCGAAGCGGCCGATCCACACACCCAACGGCGGCACCTTGTTCGCGTAGAGCACGAGATTCGCGGGATTCGAAATCGGCAGGACGAAACTCGCCGCGTTGGCAATGAACGCACATACGAACAACAGCGGCAACGGTTTCGTATTGGCCTTCTTCGCAGCGGCAAAAACGGCGGGCGTCAGCACGACGGCCGCCGCGTCGTTCGAGAGGAACGTCGTCACCATCACGCCCACCGCATAAACCAGCAGAAAGAGGCGCCTGGGCGAGCCTTTCGCGTGATTGACCGCGAGCACGGCGATCCAGTCGAATAGCCCTTCGCGCCGTCCCAGTTCCGAGAGCAGCATCATGCCGATGAGAAACAGGTAGACGTCGGTGCCTTTGGCGACTGCCTGAATCGCGAGACCGGGCGGGAGCAGTCCGAGCACGACCAGCAGCAAGGCGCCCGACACCGCCCACACCGCTTCGGGCCAGCGAAACGGGCGCAGCAATACGCCGGCGGTAGCGGCAAGCGCGATGCCCCAGGAAAGAAAGGTCGGATTCATGTAGCGAGCGAGTTGTGGGTGGCGGAATCGTTGTGAACACTACAGGCTTTTTTCAGGGAAGCGCCGAACAGCAGCCATAGCGCGAGCGAACCCGTCGACACCGCGCCCAGCACGAGAAATGCCGCTGCGTAGCCGAAATGCTGCGCGAGGACGCCGCCGAGCGCAGGGCTCAGCGCCGCCCCCGCGCCTTGCACGGTCATCGCCACGCCCTGCCCGACGTTGACTCGCCCGGTGCCCTGGAGAAGCCGCACGATGAGCGCCGGCACCGCGACGCTTTGCAGTCCCGCGCCGATGCCGTCGAGCGCCTGCACGGGCCACACGCCCCAGGCCGAGATGAATAGCGCCGCCACCAGCCCGCGCAGCGGCAACGCAAGAAAGGTGACAAGAATCACGCCCCAGTACCCGAAGCGCAGGATCAAGCGGTTCGCGAAACACGCGGCGAACACCATCACCAGTTGCGCCACCACGATCGTCTGCGCGGTGAAGGCGCTGGGGTCGCCCTTGTGTGCCGCGACCACCGCGAGGCCGTAAAGCGGCAGCATCGCGGCATTGCCGAGGTGGAACATGGCGAGCGCGGCGGACAGGAGCAGGAGCGGGCGGCACGTCAGCAGCACCCGAAAGCCGCGCGCCGGCTCGCGCGCTTGCGCCGGCGAATCCGCGTTCAAGCCTCGGGCGCTGCCGTGGTCGATGGCGTCGCGGCGGATCAGCAACGTGGAGATGACGGACAGGATGCCGAAGGCGCCCGTGAGCGCGAACACCGCGCCGAATCCATAGCGCCAGCCCAGCCAGCCCGAGAGCGCCGCGCCCACGACGTTGCCCGCGTGGTTGGCTACCTGGTTGCGGCCGAACTGCCGGTCGAAGCCGCGCTCGCGCACGATCCCGAGCGTCACGCCCGCCATTGCCGGCCCGAGCGCGGCGCCCGTCACCGCCGTGAGAATCTGCGACGCCGCGACCATCCAGTACGTGTGCGCGGCCCACAGCACGAGCGAGGCGAGGGTCGTCAGCGCGCCCGCCGCGACAATGACGCCGCGCTTGTGACGCGTTGCATCGACGAGCGCGCCGGCGGGCGAAGTGGCGAGCATGCCCGCAATGCCGCCGAGCGTCATTACCGTGCCGATGGCGTCGGGGTGCCACCCGCGCGCCTGCAACAAGACGCCGAGAAACGGCCCGATGCCCGCCTGCACATCGGCCATGAAGAAGCTCAACGCTTCGAGCGCGTAACGTGGATTCACCGCGGGATTCGTCGGCGGATTCGTCAGCGGATTCGTCGGCGGATTCATCGCGCGATCACCGTTCGTGGCGTTGCCGGCTGCGCAATGGCCGCGCGCCCAGGCGCTGCGCGGGCCGGGCTTGCAGCCCGCGACCGGACGAAACGTGCAACGCTGCGAAACGAACGAGGCGGCATGCGCTTTCTCCCTGTCGACGAAAACCGGCTTCAGCGGTTGGCTTCCACGTCGACCAGCTCGGCGATCTCGTCCACTTCGACGGTTCGCCCGTGGCGGTTCCGGACGCCATGACCCCACGCATGGACGTGCGCGCCCGGCGCGAGGTACGACGCCAGCGCGGTGGCCGCGTGCGGCGGCATGCGCAGCGAGGTGCCGTCGTCCAGCAGCGCGCCGCGCAACTCGCCCGTCGGGCCGTAAAGCGGCAGCAGCACTTCGCCGCTCGCCTCCATGGGACTGCGCGCGATGTCGGGCCGATGGGGCCGATGGGGCTTCTCGCCGTTGCGATGCGGGCCTTCGTCCAGGATGACCTTGCCGGTTGTCGTGGTGATCGAGACGGCCGCGATCACGGGCGCGCCGCGCGCTTTCACGCCGCGAACGCGCACCGCGTCGCCCGCTGCCACGAGCCGCGCGATCTGCCGCGACAGGTGAGGCGGGAAATGGACTTGCCGCAAGGGGCGCGCGCCGAGCACGAGGCCGTCCAGTTCGCCGTGCGGGTTAAGAAGAAAACGCGTTACGGTGCCGCGGGTTTCGGGAAGGCTCGCGGGATCGATCCAATGCATGTTGTAAGTCCTTTTTCGACGATGACGGAAGCAGGCAAATGCCGTGTGCGGTGAAGCCGGGCGATAGCGATAGTTGGCGCGACGACGAAGCTCACGGCGCCGGCGGCGCGCGATCGTAGAGTTTCGTCAGATTGCCGGGCGGCCCGAACGCCGTCGCCTGGAGGGCCGTGCCGTACCGCGTGCGCGTGCCGTAGCCTTGCGCCGAGACTTTCGCGCCGGTTTGCACGAGTGCGGGGAATTGCTGGGCGACGGGCGGCGTCATGCGGATCACGGTGCCGTCGGCCAGAATCACGCCGTCCGGCTCGCCGCGCGGCGTGGTCGTCACGTGCGCCACCTCGCCTTGCGCGCTGAGACGCGAGAGCGCCGCGCCGCGCAGATCGGGCGGCAGCGGCTGCGTGCCTGGCAGCGGCGGCTGATCCACGAGTTGCTGGCCGTTGCGCAGGTCGGTGATGCGCTGCGCCGCGAGCGCGCCGCCCGCATCGCGCCATCCGCTGATCTGCACGCTGTCGCCGGGGCGAACCGCCGAGGTGAGCTGCGTGCCCATGTGCGGCGGGAAATGGACCAGCGTGCCGTCGCTCGTCAGCAGGCCGTCGACATCGCCATCCGGGTTGACGAGAAAACGCGCGACCGTGCCTTGCGCGGTGGCGGGAACGCCGTCAGCGCCGAGCGGCGCGGGGCCGGGCGGCAGCGCGGCGGCGGTGTCCGGCGCGGGGGCAGGCGCAGGGGGCATGGCGCCGGCCGCGACCGGCGGCGCGGCGGGTGACGCAGCGGTCAACGCGGCGGGCGACGTCGTTTGGGTCTGGGCGGCGCAGACGGTGCTCGCCGCTATGAGCGTCGCAAGGCTCGCTGCGCTCAACGCGCGGGCGGCGGCGCGGCTACTACTTGGGGGCTTCGGAATCGCTTGCATGGTTCGCTCCTTGAAGGCACGAAGCGTTCTGCAAGGCGTATGCCATGTCGCGAAGCCCCACGCAAAGCGGCCGCAGCGCCCGGAAACAGGATTGCGATGTCGGGAAACCGGACAGCGGGTGTCCGGTTTCCCGACACGTTCGCGCGGTCAGGCGTCGGACAGGCCGAGATTGGCGAGGCGCGCGTAAAGCGACTGACGGCTGATGCCGAGCCGGCGTGCCGCTTCGGCGCGATTGCCGTCGGCGAGCGCGAGCGCCCGGACGATCAATGCGCGTTCGAGCTTCAGGAGCGCGTCGTTGAGCGGCAGGTCGATCAGGCCCGGCGGCAGGGTGTCCGCGTCGTTCCTCGCGGGATCGAACAGGAAAGCGAAATCTTCGCGCGTCAGCAATGCCGCCGGCGCCAGCGCGTGGGCGCGTTCGACGGCGTTGGCAAGCTCTCGCACGTTGCCGGGCCAGCTAAAGCCGACCAGCAGGCGCTGGGCATCCGCCGAAAGATGCTTGCGCGCGGCTTCGCCGGGACCGGCCAGGTTCGCGAGACAATGTTCCGCGAGCGGCAGGATGTCGGCCACGCGTTCGCGCAACGGCGGCATATGCAGCGGAATCACGCTGAGCCGGTACGACAGATCCTGCCGGAAGGCGCCCGCCGCGACCATGGCCGGAAGATCGCGGTGCGTCGCCGCCACCACGCGCACGTCGACGGCCAGCGGCCGGTTGGTCCCCAGCGGCACGATCTGGCGTTCCTGTAGCACGCGCAGCAGCTTGGCCTGCATCGCGAGCGGCATGTCGCCGATCTCGTCGAGAAAGATCGTGCCGCCATGCGCTTCTTCGAAGCGCCCGCGCCGATCCGCATGCGCGCCGGTGAAAGCGCCCCTCGCATGGCCGAACAGTTCGCTTTCGAGCAGGTCAGGCGGAATCGCCGCGCAGTTGACGGCGACGAACGCTCCGCCCGAACGCGCCGACGCGCGGTGCAGCACGCGCGCGGCCACTTCCTTGCCGGTGCCGGTTTCGCCGGTGATCAGGACCGTCGAATTCGTGCCGGCCGCGCGGCCGAGCCGCTTCTGTATCTCGCGCATCGCTTCGCTGATGCCGAGCAGCTGCGGCTCGCGCGAAGGCGTGTCGTCCGCGAACCGGAGGATCGGTTGCGAGGCGGACGTGTCGAGCCGGGTGGCGAGAATGCGTGCGAGCAACGCGGCGATCTCGTCGCGGCCAACCGGTTTGGTCAAATGCTCGAACGCGCCCAGCCGCATCGCGCCGATGGTGTTGTCGCTGGTGGCGTACGCGGTCAGCATCACGACCGGCACGTCCTGTAGTCGAGCCATGCCGCGCAGCGTTTCGAGCACCGAAAGACCGTCCTCGCCCGGCAGCCGGAAGTCGAGAAAAACGCACGCGGGCGACGCTCCTTCGCGCAGGCGCTCGATGGCTTCCACGCCGGACCGCGCCTCGAGCGGGGTGTATCCCAGATCCTGAACGGTCTCTGCCAGGCCGTCGCGGAACGCGTCGTCGTCGTCGATGATCAGGATGGTCGCCATGGTATCTCGATGACAAAGCAGGTCGATGCCGTATCGTCGGCGAGCCACGCGCGGCCGCCGTGCGCCGATGCGATCTCGCGCACGACGGCGAGGCCCAGCCCCGAGCCGTCGGGCCGGCCGGTGACGAACGGCTCGAAGATGCGCTCGCGCTCGCCCGCGCACACGCCCGGCCCATCGTCGACGACTTCGAGCCGCAAGCGCTCGCCTTCGTCCGCCGGCACCGCGCGCGCCCTGACCGTGACGTGCCCGCCGGAAGGCGCGTGCCGCAGCGCGTTGATAGTCAGATTGTCGAGTGCGCGTGCCAGTTGCGCCGCGTCGAAAACCGGAGGCGTCGCGCCGGGCGAGACTTCTGTCTGCAACGTGACACGCCGGCTTTCCGCTTGCGATTCGTGCGTGCGAATCAGGCCCGCGAGCCATGCGTGCAGATCGACCGCCTGCGCGCGGACGGTGACGGGCTGCGTCAGCGCGAGCAAGCCCGCAAGCTGCGATTCGATACGCCCCACTTGCTCGATGATGATCTTCAACGCCGATTCGCGCCGCGCGGCGTCGCCGGCCAACGCGTTTTCCGCCTTCAGGCGCATGGCGCCCACAGGGTTGCGAATCTCGTGCGCGATCTGCGCCGCCATCTTTCCCAGTGTTCCGAAACGTTCGGCCTGCCCGAGTTTCGCACTGAGTTCATTGGCCTCGTGTTGCAGGCGGTTTGCGCGTTCGACATAGCGGTTGAGCGCATCGACAATCTGGTCCAGATCGCGCTCGCCAAGCCGTTCGAGCCGCGTGCCGCGCTCGAGTCCGCCGTCGGGCGCAAGCGCCTGTTCGAGCCGCGTGAGGTTGCGTTTCCAGCGCCTGAGCGCGAGGGCGAGCAATACCGCGAGCGTCACGATAATGGCGAGCACCGCCGCGAGGAAGGCCGCGGCGCGCTCGCCGTATGGCCCAAGCGGCGGGCGCGCGCGCGTGAGCATCCACGTGAGCAGCCCGGCGTGACGCGGGACCGGGCAGGCGACGGCCACCACCGCATCGGTGCCGCTCGGCACGACGTCGGCGCGTACCTGGCCCGTGCGGGCCACATGGCTCAGCGTGCGAAGCAGGAGCGGAGTTTCGGCCTCGGGGATGTCGCGTTTGACGCCGCTGCCTTCGTAGGTGGGAAACGCGTAGGCGAGAAAGCCGCCCGGCGCGCCGGGCGTGGCCGCCGCTGTCCAGAAACCGCCCTCGATCCCTTCCGTGCGGATCAGCACGAGGTCGAGCACGGCGTGCATCAGATCGACATCGGCTCCGCCCGGCCGCTGCGCCGAGAGATCGTAGCGCGACGCGACGGCGGTGCAGGCCGCCACTGCCTGCTGCTTCGCATCGGCAATGCGTTCCCCGAGCGCCGACGACAACATCAGCCAGACCGCCGCGATCAGCAGGATGCAAAGACCGGCGACGAGAATCCAGAGCGCGTAGAGCTGGGTGGAGAACGAAGGTCTCGGCATGAAGATCCTGCAAGGGACGAGGCGTGAAACCCGAAGCAAAATGCTTGCCCGTTGCATCGCCGGCCCGACCGCGCCGCCTTCACAGTACCGCGGCGCGTGAAGCCGTGCGCGCGTGCCGACGCAATTCCCGGCGACTGTCCTCCGCCACGGCGTTTCCGGCGACGAATGTGCCGCCGGGGTTCCCGCTCCGCACGGCGCGAAGCCGCCTATTCCTTATAGGCGAAGTCGACGTACTGCTCGCCGGCGGCCTGCGAATCGGCAACGCCTGACCTGGGCATATGCCGAAGCAGCCGCTTCGCACGATTGCCGAGCCTGTCAAACACGTTCTGCGGAACGTCGATATGCACTTCGGGCCGGAAATACCAGCTACGGCTGTAGCCGATAACGACCATGGGCCGCGGCGCATCGGTCGTGTTCGGCGTGCCTCGATGCAGCGCCCGGACGTCACGGATCATCACGTCGCCCAGTTCCATCGGGATGGCGCGCAGCGGCGCCTCACCGGCTTCGAACGCCTTCATCGCCTCGTCTCCGCGCATGCGATGAGTGCCGATGGTGGTTTCGAACGGACCGTTTTGCGCGGTCACGTCGCACAGCGGAAAATTGACGGCAAGCTGAAATGACGGGGTCTCGGGATAGTCGTCGAAGAGGGCCGGGGTATCGCGGTGTACGTCCTGGTAGGTCGAGCCTTTTAGCGGCGTATCCGTGGCCAACTGGCACATTACCGGGTCGCTGCCCGCGACGCGCTCGACCACGCCGAGTATGTCGGCATTGCAGAAGATGCGCTCGTCGGCGAAAGTCGCGTCGAACGGCAACGTGATGTAATGCCGGTTTTGGCCGCGAACCGCCGTTGCGCCCGCTGAAATGCGAGCGTTCAGCAGCGGTTCGAACGCAACGCGCCATGCTTGCAGAATTTCCTTCGGCAACAGTTGCTTCAATATCACCAGGCCGTCGCGCTCGAAGGTCCGGGCGAAATCGTCCAACTGTTCGGGTGCGTATCTCTGCATCTGCGTCCCCTGCGAATGTCGAAAAGGGGTTAGCCGAAACCGTCTTTTCGCAAGATGGATGTCTGGAAGCGACCGAGCGTCAGATAAAACCTGTCCTTCTGACTTAAGCGATAGTACCGGCAATACTCGTCGCGTTCCAGGCTCCGCCGGACGATCCCACCATTCGGGCGCTCTGGTTCTTCGACACGCCTGGCGCGGCGGCGCGTCATGGTCGGATTGCATCGACTCCGCTTGGGGACGGAGCGGCGCCTAATCGTTTAAGAAGCGCTTAACAAGCATTTAACAAGCATTTAACAAGCGCGGGTCGCCGTGTCCAGCCGGGTTGTCCAATCAGAAAAAGTGCTGCACGCCAACGCGCACCGACGCCTGATTGCTGCTCGACGAGGGAGACAAGGAAAGCAGCGCCGCCTGTGCGCCGCCGCCCGCATGCTCGTAAGTCAGTTCGGCGTAGAGCATGGTGCGCACGGACAAATGATAGAGGTTCGAGAGACCCGCTGTCGTATAGTTCTTGCCCGCGAACCACGTGCGATAACCGCCGAGCAACACGGTGTCGAAGGGCGTGATGTTCCAGTCCACACCCAGCTCCGTGGTCGTCGCGCGTGCGGAGTCGGTATCGCTTGCGATTTTCACCGTATCGACGACGGCGTGAAAAGCCCATTGGCGATTCGGCGTATAGGTGCCGGCCACGCCGAAGATCTGCGTATCGCGCGCCTTGAACGTCGCGCCGCCCGCGAGATTTTGCCCGAGAAAACTTGCGTAACCGAGCGAGGTGTTGAATGCGTACGACTTGTTGCGCGTGTCGCTGTACACGGCGCCCAGTTGCAACGCAGACGACTTGTAGAGCAGCGCGCCGCCCACATAGCGGCCTTGTCCCGTCGAGGCATCGGTGAAGCCGTACATCGCGCGGGCCGAGACGCCGTGCCACGGATTGCTTGCATATTTCACCGTGTTGTTGACGGTCGTCACGGCATCGTTGTCGATGTTGGCGGGATGGTAGAGGAAGTAGTTGTACTGGACCGCGCCATTGGCATTCGGCAGCAGCACGTCGTCAGTCAAGTCCCATTGCTTGCCGAGCGTGAGCGTGCCCCAACGGTTATCGGAAAGTCCGACGAACGCCTTGCGGCTGAACAGCGTGCCCGCCGAGGCAAGCGCGCCCGTGTTCGAAAAGAAGCCGTTCTCGAGCTGGAAGATGGCTTTCGTTCCGCCGCCCAGGTCTTCCACGCCCTTGAAGCCGAACTGGTCGGGAACGCTGATCGGTCCCATGACGGTTTGAGCGCTGCCTTTCGCATTCGTGACGTAGCCGACGCCTTCGTCGATGCTGCCATAAAGCGTCACGCTGGACTGCGCGAAGGCAGTCGAGGCAGATGAGCCGATCAGAAAGATAGTAAGGAATCCTGCGTAGAATTTTTTCATGTTGGAAAAGTCGTGGTGTGGCAAAACCGGTGCGGGTGCGTGCGATCAGAATTTGGTGCGAATACCGGCGATGACTTGCGTTTCGGATTGCGTGCTCGAAGCCGGAGTCGTCACGATCTGGGCGTAACGGGCGCTGCCGCCCGCGCGCTGGATCAGGCCAACCAGGTAAAGATCGGTGCGCTTGCTGAGGAAGTAGTCGATACCCAGGTTCACCTGGTTGTAATGCGGCTTCTGCGCGGCGGACGACTTGCCGAAGGTATAGATATAGGCGGCGCCTACCTGCAATACGGGCGTGATCCAGTGCGTGACGGACACCTCGGCGTTGTTGAGCCGCAAGCCGGTACGGTCGAGATAATCGAACAGCACGTTGGTGTACGAAAGCGTGGCCTGCGCGAAGCCGAAGTCATAGCCCACGCCGGCGCCGAGAATGCGCTGCTTTTCGGCCGTCGCGCCGCCCGCGCTGGTCGCGAAGGGCGACGTGAAAGCATACGAATCGCCGATCGCGCCCGACGTGTTCGTCGATGCGGGCCGGTTGAATTGCGACATCGCCGCGGAGAAGCGGAACGGGCCGCGCCGGTACGACAGGCCGCCGCTGAATGCGCTGTTGTCGCTGAATGCGCCGGCTTCGTTCGAGAATGCGTACTGGCCCGCGAAGGAGAGCCCGGAAAATTCCGGCGACGCGTAGCGCACGGCATTCTGCAACCGGAGCACGTTGAACACGTTGTCGTTGTCGCCCACGTGCGCGCCGTAAGTCGCGAACTGCACCGCCGACGAAGTCCAGTTCAGTTGCTGGGTCATCTCGTCGTACTGACGCCCGAGCGTGAGCGTGCCGTACTTCGGATCGGTCAGTCCAACCCACGCCTGGCGGCCGAAAAGCCGGCCGCCCTGCGATGCGCTGCCCGTGGTGATGGAGAAACCGTTTTCCAGGTCGAAGATCGCCGCAAGCCCGCCGCCCAGGTCCTCGCGGCCCTTCAGGCCCCAGCGCGACGGCTGCTGCGGTCCGCTCGACATTTGCGTGAGCGCCTTGCCGCCTGCATTGGAGGAATAGCTGATGCCAACCGAAATCAGCCCGTACAAGGTGACGCTGCTCTGCGCGTGAGCGGGCGCGGCGACCCCGCTCAAGCTCAACGCCGTGGCGCCCGCAATAAAGTATGGATTCCTTATTGAATTGCCGAAACAAAAAGATAGTGGTCTCATGCCGGACAGGAGTAGGGAGAGGAAAGAGGGGATCAGGCCGCGAGCCGGCGGGCGCCGGCCGGGCCGCGAGTCATGCGTTGCGGGGCCGGCAGGCGGCAATGGCGAGCGCGGCGACGAGTCCCGAGCAGGCGAACGCAACGAAGTTCAGCCGGACGTCGAGATGCGAAGCGGCAAACCACGCGCCGAGCATCGGACCGGCCATCGCGCCCAGACGGCCGATACCCACGGCCCAGCCCGTGGCGCTCGCTCGCGCGAACGGCCGGTAGAAGCTCGCGATATAACCGAGCTGCACCATGGCCACGCCGATGCTGCCCAACCCGGCAAGCGCCACGAGCGCGTAGTTCGTGACGACGCCGCCTTTCACCGTCAGTCCGCAAATAGCCAGCGCGCCGATCACATAGCCGCCGACAATCGTCTTGCGCGGTCCGAGCCGGTCTCCCACGCGCCCGATCAAAATGCCGCCGATCGCGGAGGAGAGCATGAAGATCGCGAGAAACGACAGGCTCGAGCCGAGATCGTAGCCAAGCTTGCGCATCAATTGCGGCAGCCAGGTGCCGAGTCCGTAGATGACGAGCACGGCCGCGACCTGCGCCACCCAGAGACACAGTGTCGACCACCAGTTGCCGTGCGAGAACACTTCGCGGAACACGACGCCCAACGACGGCTTGGCGGCCGCTTCGCCGGGTGCCCGGTCGAGCGACGAAATCGAGAGGCCGAGGCGCTGCGCGAGTCGGTCGGCTTCGGCTCGCTTGCCGCTCGCCATGAGGTAAGCGAGCGACTCCGGCAACAGCTTGATCAGCACAGGCAGGCCGAGCAGCGGCAGCGCGCCCAACGCGACCACGAAGCGCCATCCCTGCGAGGCGAGAAAGGCCATGCCGATCACGGCGGAAACGAGCGCCCCGATCGCATAGCCCGAGTACATGATCGCGAAATTGAGGTTGCGTTTGGCGGGCGGGGAATATTCGACGGTGAGCGCCGCCGCCGCGGAGATCACGCCGCCAAGCCCGAGCCCGCCGATAAAGCGCATGACGCTGAAGATGAACGGCGAATGCGCGACGGCCGCGCCGAGCATCGAGAGCGAGAACAGCGTGACGCACGCGATCAGCAGACGTTTTCGGCCGATCAGGTCGGTGAGCACGCTGATGAAATACGAACCGAACAGCGTGCCGAACAGCGCCGCGCTGCTCATCGCGCCCACTTCGATGGGCGTGAGCTTCCATACGGGGTCGGCGAGCATGGAGGGAACGATCGTGCCCATGACGCCGATGTCATAGCCTTCGGTCACGATCGTGAGAAAACAAAGGGCCAGCACGCGGCGCGTGGTGCGCGCGGGCGGGTCGAGTGCGAGAACGTGAGGACTTTCGGAAATGGCCGCCATGACGAGGACTTTATTCGAACGAACTACCGGAAAAATCAGGCAAGCGCGATGCCAGCTCTCTTGCGCAACCGTGCCAGGAAGGCGCGAATGAGTTATCGGTTCGCACTTCCTGCGGCTTGCCAGCCCGGCGCGGACAAGAAGCGATTGTCCGCGCTCGAATAAAGAATGTCATTCCATTTTCGCTACGTCAAAGATTTCAAAATAAATTTGTGCGTAGTGCGGGAAAGTCCTGGGCGGGTGCGTGGCGCCGCCGTCACGCGGCTTCGCCCAGCAGCAGCGTGGTGGTGAGCGCGGTGATGCGCTGGATGTCGCGATGGTCGCCAATGCGCTGATTGATGACGAAACCGTCGAACGCCATCCAGATCACGTGCGCGAAGAGGTCGCCGCCCAGCGCCGCGATGCGCTCGGCGGGCAGCGCGTCCTTGAGCAGTTGGGTGAGGAAATTTTCGACCGACACGAGCAGGTTGTTCGGTTTCGCGAGCCCGGCCGGCGCGCTCGCGAGCGCGTCGATCAGCGAGTTGGCGAAGGCGTTGTCGGCGGCGGGAATGTCGCCCCAAATGCCGGCCAGGATGCGCTCGATTTTTTTGCGCGCGCCGTTGAGCAGCGCCACTTCGCTGCGCAGCCGGTGCAATTGCTCGATCAGCCACGGCTCGTAGATTTCGTAAAGGATCACGAGCTTGGAGTCGAAGTACACATACAGATTGGCGACGGTGGTGCCCGCGCGACGGGCGATTTCCGTCATCGTCGTGGCGGAGTACCCTTTTTCGCTAAAAGCGGCGAATGCGGCCGTCAATATGGCTTCCCGTTTGACGGCTTTCTTGATTTGCGGCACTTGAAGGCTCTCTAATGGAGGGGCGGAAATCGGGAGGGGCGGAAATCGATTGCGGCCCATTCTATCAAGCCGCCAGGCCGACGCCGGCGTGCTTCGGGCGCGCGTCGGCGTCCGCGCCCAGCACCAGTTCGACCATCAGCGCGACGATGGCTTCGATGTCGCGCGCGCCGCCGAGCCGCCGGTTGATCACGAAGCCGTCGAACGCCATCCAGATCAGGCGCGAAAGCATCGCGTCGTCCACGCACGCGGCGCCTTGCAGGCCGACGCACTCGCGCAGCAGCGCGCCCACGGCGACTTCCACTTCGTTGAGAAAGGCGCTTGAAGGTTCGGCGCGCGCGCGCCGCTGCGCCAGGGCGTCGATGAGCGCATTGGCGAAGTTCGCGTCCGCGCCCGGAATCTCCTGCCAAAGCCCGACGAGCAAGCGGCGCAGCCGCTGTTCGCGATCGGTTTGCGCGCGAACGTGCGCGCTCAAGGCGTCGAGCTGCGTACGCAGCCACGGCCGATACACCTCGTAAAGAATGGCGAGCTTCGAATCGAAATACACATACAGATTCGCGGCAGTCATGTCGGTTGCCGCGGCGATCTGCGCCATCTTCGTGGCCGTAAAGCCCTGCCGCTGAAAGAGCGCGAGCGCGGCCTGCGCGATCTGCTCCCGTTTTCCGCATTTCATTGCATCGCTCCCTTTTCGCCTCGCCAGGCCAACCCGCGCGCGATCACGAAATCGACAAAAAGTCTTGACGGACAAATTTTTCCAAAACAGAATACCATTCATTATTAAACGATGTTCGTTTTTGAGGTGATGCCATCGTGTCCACGACCTTGCTGTCTTCCGAAGTCCCCGCACCGGCCGGCACGCTGACCGGCCGCTACCCCGAGCTGGGCTCGGGCCCGATCCCGGTCGAGCCGTATATTTCGCCCGGGTATTACGAGCGCGAGAAGGAACATATCTTCAAGAAGACCTGGCTGCATGTGGGCCGCGTGGAAGAAATTCCGAAGCCGGGCGATTACTTCGTGAAAGACCTTGCCGCGTGCGATACGTCGATCATCGTGGTGCGTAACCGCCAGGGCGAGATCCGCGCCATGCACAACGTCTGCGCGCATCGCATGAACGAGATCGTGTACGACAAGTGCGGCAACACGCGCAAATTTTTCTGCAAGTTCCACGGCTGGGCCTACGACCTCGACGGCAAGCTCACGGGCGTGCCCGACGAAAAATGCTTCTTCGGCCTCGACCGCGAGCAGTTCGGCTTGTCGCGAGTGGCATGCGAAGTCTGGCAAGGCTTCATCTTCGTGAACATGGACCCGAATCCGGCCGTCTCGCTCGCCGATTACATGAAGCCGATGTTCGGCGGCATCGAAGGCTATCCGTTCGACAAGCTCACCGCGGGGTTCGGCTGGCAGACGGTGGTGAATTGCAACTGGAAGCTCGCGCTCGATGCGTTCCAGGAGGCGTATCACGTTGCTTATGTACACGGCAATTCGATCGCCGATGCCATCGACAAAGCGGACAACGAAAGCATGCCGCCGCTCGACGCGCTGTGCGGCGAGTTCCACCGGCGGCTTTCGCTCGCCGGCAACCAGAAGTCGGTTTACGGCAATCCGAAGGCCGTGACCGAGGGTGGCGCGGCCGCGCAGAACGCGTTGTCGGAACAAGGGCAAAAGCGTCCCATCGCGGCTGCGGCGCTGCGCGCGGGCATCGGCAGCGCAAAGCACGCGTTCCCGATGGATGCGCTGCCCGCCGGCGTGAACTGGACCCAGAGCCCGAACTGGCTGTTCGACATGAACATCGTGTTCCCGGACTTCTACGTTTCGCTGCGCCCGAACTATTGCCAGGCGTACAACTTCCGCCCGATCTCGCATAACCAGACGCTCGTGGACGCGCGCGTCTATTACCCCGAAATGACGACGCCGGGCGGCCGCTTCTTTCTGGAGTACATGAAGGTCGCGCTGCGCGACGTGCTGCTCGAGGACTTCAGCACGCTCGAACGCACGCAGCGCGCGGCCGAAACCGGCGCGAAGAAGGTGATGGTATTGCAGGACAACGAACTGCTGGTGCGCCATGCGTACCACGTGGTCGAACGCATGCTGACGCAAGGCGCGGCGGCGGCCTGACGGAACGAATCGAGGAAGCGAACATGAATAACGGTATTTCCACGCAGCCGGTGACGTTCGTCGGCAAGAAAGCGGCTGCGCCGCGCACGCTGCCCGCGGGCTTCGAGTCGCTCGCGCCGTTCGTGCCGACGTGGGCGCTTGCCACCGAGACCGAACGCAACGCGCAGCGCCACGCCGTGGGCATGGAGGCGATTCTCGCGTTTCGCGACGCGATCCTGCCGCAGGTGGACGATGTGGTCGGTTATCTCAACGGCCATGCGCTCGCGACGCTCGATGAGCACCCCGAAGCGATGACGCTGATGTATCTGCTGCTCTCGCTGGCCGAGATCGCACCGGCAATCGAGTTCTACAACCAGCCGGCCGTGATCGACGGTTACGATTCCGCGCGCTTTCGCGCCGACGAATCGTTCGTGATGCGTCCGCTGCCTTGAGCGGCGGCACCGGCGCGAAGGAGAGAAAAATGGCGAAATGCCGCGTATTTGGCATCGACCACGGACTCAAGACCGTGGTCGAAAACGGCCTCTACATGAAGACGATGATCGGCGAGACGATGAGCGTGGCCGTCATCAAATTCGTCGAGCAGGAAGGCACGAACCTGCCCGCGAAGGCGCACGATCACGGCGAGGAAGCCTCGTTGCAGGTGCTCGGCTCGTGCTCCATTTTCGAGGTGCGCCCCGGTACGCCCGACGTCGAGCGCACGCTGGGTCAAGGCGACGCGATGATCATTCCCGCCGGGCTCAGCCACTACGGCAAGAACCGGTACGGCGCGCAGGGCGTGAGCATGAGGTTGAACGTGGTCTCGCCGCCGCGCGCGGAATACGGCGCGCAGGACGACACCCCGTATTATCCGCTCGCCGCTCGATCATAAGGAATGCAGATGAATTCACAAGCTGAAACGGTGACGGGCGAGACCGCGCAATGCACGAGTGTGAACGCGGCCGAACGCTGGCGCGATCCGCAGGCCGCGAGTCAGACGCTGCGTGCCGAAGGCGCGTGTCTGACGACGGAGTTTGCCGTATTCGCGCCGCGCGAAACGCGCGATGAAGCGGCGCAAACGCGCGGCGAGGAGGTTGTCGCGATTCTCGAAGGCGAGTTCGATATCGACGCGGCGGGCGAGCATTATCGGCTCGTCGCGGGCGAGGCGATCCTGATTCCGCCGCGCGAGCCGCGCCGCTTTACGTGCCTTGGCGCGAAAGGCGTGCTGTATCGCGCCGGCACGGCGGTGTGAGCGCGAACATGAGTCACGAGCAATCGCAAACCGACGACGCGCTGCATGTCGTGGTGGCGGGCGCGGGTCATGCCGGCGGCCGCGTGGTGCAGCAACTCGTTTCGCTGAATTTCGCGGGACGTATCACGTTGATCGGCGACGAACGTCATGCGCCGTACGAGCGGCCCGCGTTGTCGAAGGAATGGCTGACGAGCGAACACGAACCGCGCATCGACGATTCGCCGATCGTGCTCGCGCCCGCTGCGTTCTGGGAGCCTTCGGCGTTGCGCGCGGCGCGCGTCGAGCGTGTGTACGATCGTGTCGTCGCGCTCGATGCCGCGCAGCGTGTGCTCACGCTCGCGAAAGGCGTTGAAGTGCCATTCGATCGCCTCGTCGTGGCCACGGGCGGCTCGCCGCGCGACGGCGCGATTCCCGGTGCAAATTTGCCGGGCGTGCATCTGCTGCGTACCGTCGACGACAGTCTGGCGTTGCGCCGCGCGCTGCGCCAAAGCCGCGGTCTCGCGATTGTGGGCGCGGGCGTGATCGGCATGGAAGTGGCGTCGTCGGCGCTCGATCTGGGCGTGCCGGTCACGGTGCTCGAAGCGGGGGAGCGCGTGCTTTCGCGCTGCTTGCCGCCCGTGATGTCCGAATGGCTGCTGCGCGAACATCGTGCGCGCGGCGTGCGTGTCGAACTGGGCGTGGGCGTCGAGGCGATTACCGAAGCCGCGGAATGCGCCGCCGGCCGTTACGTCGTGCGCTGCCGGCCGCGCGCGGGTCAAGACGCGTTCGACGTTGCGGCGGACACGGTCCTGATCGCGATCGGCGTGGATTGCGCGCCGGCGTTTCTCGCGGGCACGGGGCTCGCGGCACGCCAGGGCGTCGACGTCGACGAAACCTGCCGCAGTCCCAATGCGCCGTGGCTCTACGCCGTCGGCGACGTTGCGCACGTGCTCGACGGCGCGGGCGGGCGCGGCGGTCTGCGTCAGGAAACGTGGCGCAACGCCGAGAACCAGGCGCTCGCGGTCGCGCAGGCGATCGTGGGCTGCGCGCAGCCGTATCGCGAAACGCCGTGGATGTGGACCGATCAGCTCGGCAACAACATCCAGGTCGTCGGGCAGCCCGATCCGCGCGACGAAGTCGTGCTGCGCGGCGAGCCGGGTGCGGGACCGTGCGCCGCGCTGGGCGTGCGCGACGGCCGCGTCGTGTCGGGCGTGCTGGTGAACGCGGGCCGCGAGCGGCGCTTCCTCGAAAAGCTCGTGGCGAGCGCGGCTCGCGTCGATCCGGCGCGCCTTGCCGATCCGCGCGCGACGCTCAAGGAGCTTGCCGCATGAGCGTCCTGTCGATGGGAATGGCGCACGCGCGCGCCGGCAACGAAACGCTGGAGGCGCGCGTCGGGCGTCTCGAAGCGATCGAAGCCATTCGCGCGCTCAAGGCGCATTACGGCGCGCTCGCCGATGCCAAGTACGACGGCTACCGCAAGCGCGACGGCGCGGCGCTCGCGGAAATCGCGCGCCGCCAGGCCGCTTGTTTCACCGCCGACGCCGTGTGGGCGGGCGGCAACGGATTTGGAGGCGATCTCGTCGGGCGCGAAGCCATCGAGCGCTGGTTTCTCGCTTCGCCGTGGCGTTTCGCAATGCACTACTACGTGAGCGAAACGCTGTGCGTGGACGTGCAAGGCGGCGAGGCGCGGGCCAACTGGCGGCTCATGCAGATCGCCCTGCGCGAAGGCGCGGATGCCGATGCCGATGCGGACCCCGGCGCGGTATGGCTCGGGGCCGTAACGACCGAGCATTACCGGCGCGACGAAACGAGCGGTCTCTGGCTGATCCGTTACATGAAGTTCGAAGCGCTCCACATGATGACCCTGGCCGACGGCCCGCTGCCGATCGCCGGAAATTTCGCGGATCTCGACGCCACGCGCGTCGCCCGCACCGAGGACACCCAGTCATGACCGAAGTCATTGCGTCGCCGTGCGCAACCCACACGGAATCGTGCCGCGGCGGCGCCGCGCTCGATATCGCCGAACATGCGTGCGAGGTGCTGCAAAATTCGCCCATCAACGCCGAATACCGGCACATGATCGTCGCCGCGCCCGCGGGCGCCGCGTGCGCGCGGCCGGGCCAGTTCTTTCATCTCGCGTGCCCGCCGGGCGCGTCCGGTACGTCGTTCCTGCGCAGGCCGATGAGCGTCTACGGCGCCGACCCGCTGCTGCGCACCGTCGAGTTTCTCTACAAGGTGCAGGGCACCGGCACGCAAGGGCTCGCCACGCTGCAACCCGGCGACACGCTCGACGCGCTCGGGCCGCTCGGGCGCGGATTCGAGCTGCCGGAAGGCACGCGCCACGTGCTGCTGGTCGCGCGCGGCGTGGGGCTCGCGACGCTTTCGCCGCTGGCCGCGTTCGCGATCGCGCAGGGCGCGCGCGTGACGGCCGTGCTGAGCGCGCGCAGCCCGGCGCTGGTGATGTCCGCCGAGCGCTTGCGCGAGGCGGGCGCGACCGTGCATGTGGTCACCGACGAAGACGGCAGCAGCGATCCCGTGCGCCTCGAGGCGCAACTCGAAGCGCTGCACGCGCAGGCGCCGTTCGACTTTCTCTCGACGTGCGGCTCGAATCGTCTGCTCAAGCTGCTTCAGAAACTCGGCAAAGCGTGGGACGTGGCCGGGCAAACCGCCATCGAGCAGCACATGGGTTGCGGCATCGGCTCGTGCTACGCGTGCGTGCGCCCGTTCCGCGAGCATGCGGACTCCGACCGCCTGACCTTCCGGCGCGTGTGCTGGGAAGGCCCCGTATTCGACTTGCAGGAAACGACATCATGGTAGATCTGAGCGTCAAGGTGGGCGGGCTCACGCTCGCCAATCCCGTCATGCCCGCCTCGGGCACGTTCGCGGACGGCAACGCGCGCGTGTTCGATCTCAACTGCCTCGGCGCGATCGTCACCAAGACCATCACCGCCGATATCCGCGAAGGGGTGCCGCCGCCGCGCGTCGCCGAATTCAAGGACGCCACGCTGTTTTCGATCGGCATTCCGAGCAAGGGCGCGGACTACTACATCAACACGACGGTGCCGTTCTACCAGCGCTATACGCCGCCCATCGTGGGCAGCATTTCCGCGAATTCGGCGGGCGAATTCGGCGAACTCGCCGCGCGCCTCGGCACGAGCGGCATCGCCGCGATCGAGGCGAACGTGTCGTGCCCGAACCTGAAAAAGAACGGCCAGGCGTTCGGCATGGACCCGGAAGCCACGTATCAGGTGGTGAGCGCGATGAAGGCGAGCACGCGCATTCCGGTGTGGGTCAAGATGACGCCGAACGCCGGCAACATGGTGGAAGTCGCGCTGGCCGCCCAAGCCGCCGGCGCCGACGCCCTCGTGTGCAGCAACGCGATTCTTGCCATGGCGATCGACGTGCGCACCTTCAAGCCGCGCGTGGCCAACGTCATGGGCGGCCTGACCGGCGCGGCCACCAAGCCGATCTTGCTGCGCATGGCGTATCAGTGCGCCGAAGCCGTGGAGATTCCCGTGATCGGTTGCGGCGGCATCAGTACGGCCGAAGACGCGATCGAGTTCATGCTCGCGGGCTGCGCGGCCGTGCAGGTCGGCACGGCCAACTTCGTCACGCCGAATGCCATGCCGCGCATGATCGAAGCCATGCGCACGTTTTGCGAGCAGCGCGGCATTGCGCGCGTGGCGGAGTTGACCGGGGCGATGCAGCGTCACGACGTCGTCAATCTGCAAAAGGACTACGCGCTATGAAAGTCATTCCGATTGCCGCCGTGTGCGGCCGCACGGTTCAGGCCGCCGAAGCCGCCGTGGCGAGCGGGGGCGCGGCGGCCGCGACGGCAAGCGCCGACGGATGGCACCGGATCGGCGCGCTCGATGCCTGCTTCGGCGACAACGATTGCCTGGGCGTGACGATCGGGGCCGTGAAAGTGGGCCTTTTTCGCGTCGACGGCGAGATTCACGCGCTCGACGATATCTGCACGCACGGCAATGCGCTGCTGAGCGAAGGCTTTCTCGACGGTCACGAAATCGAATGCCCGCTGCACGCCGGTCTCGTGGACGTGCGCACGGGCAAGGGCGTGTCCGCGCCGATCGTGCGCGACACGCGCCGCCACGAGGTGCGTATCGACGACGGCCAACTCCATGTTCGCCTGAGCCGCTAAAAACGATGGCTTCCTTATCGACTGAAACGAAAAGCAGCCGCATGCCGAAGATCGCCGTGATCGGCACGGGCGGCACGTTCGCGATGCAGGCGCGCGGGCCGTTCGACTGGATCGAATATTCCGAAAGCGGCGTGGTGCATCCGATCGGCACGCTGCTTGCGACGCTCGGCGAACTCGCGCCCGACGTCGAGTTGGTGCCGGTGACGTTTCGCAGTCTAGGCAGCGTGGCGATTCAGCCCGCGGACTGGCTCGAACTCGCGCGTCTGATCCGCCGCACGGCGCTCGCCGATCCGTCCATTACGGGCTTTATCGTCACGCACGGCACGGCCACGCTCGAAGAGACGGCGTGGTTTCTGCAACTCGCGCTCGATATCGCGCAGCCCGTGATCGTGACGGGCGCGCAGCGTCCCGCGAACACCGCGGGCAGCGACGTGCTCGCGAATCTGCGCGGTGCGATCGCGGCGTCGCGCGACCCGCGCAGCGCCGAACACGGCGTGCTCGTGGCGATGGACGGGTGGCTGTTCTCGCCGCGCGACGTCACCAAGGCCGCGAGCTTCGAGTTGAACGCGTTCGAAGCGCCGGGCTATGGGCCGCTTGCCCGCATCGAGCCCGACGCTCGCATCAGTTGGCGGCGCGGCGCGGCCGGAACGCGCCGCGCCGGCGCTACGGCATGGTTTTCGCGCGCGCTGCTCGAATCGGACGCGCCGTGCGCGTTGCCGCGCGTGGATATCGCAATCTCCTACGCGGGCGCGGACGGCGCCGCCATCGACGCGCTGGTGGCGGCGGGCAGCGCGGGCATCGTCAGCGCGGGACTCGTGCCGGGCCGGCCCGCGGCGGGCGAGGCGGCGGCGTACCGCAAGGCCGTGGAGGCGGGCGTGGTGGTCGTGCAGTCGAGCCGTGCGCCGCGCGGCGTGGTGCCGCCGCAAGCATTTCTCGCACGCGACGGCGTGATCGCGGGCGGCGATCTCGCGCCGCATAAGCTGCGCATCGCGCTGATGCTCGCGCTCACGTCGGGCGACGCCCAGTGCGCCGACCGAGCGCAGCGGCGCGCGCACATTCAAACCGTCCTGCTGGGATTGTGAACGTCACGGCACGCAAAGAGGAGCTTCGACTCATGCAGTTCTCGTATCTCGTTACCTGGGTGCATCCGGACCCGGCGGCGCGCATCGCCGTTGCCGACCTCGAACGCATCGCCGCCATCGTCGACACGACGCCGGCGCTGCGCCGCTCGCGCCTGTATACGCCCGAATCCGCCGACGATTACTACACGCAGGACGGTCCGTCGCCGATCTTCGCGATGCAGCTCGACTACGGCACGGTGTTCGATCTCGAAGCGCCGATTGCGGCGGGCGGCCATCTGGAGGCGCTGGCCACCGCGCCTTTGCCGAGTCTCGCCGGGTGCCGCGTGGAGCAGCAGGCGATGCTGCGCCGTCCGTTCCCGGTGGCCGACGCCGATGCGCGCGTGCCCGCCGGCGCGCTGCCTTGCCAGTTTCACGTGCATTATCCCGGCCGCGCGCTCGACTTCGACGCGTGGATCAACTACTACCTCACGCATCATCCGCAGATCATGTTCGACTTTCCGGGCGTGCGCGAGATCGAGATTTTCACGCGCATCGACTGGCTCGACGCCATGCCGTGGAGCCGCGTGCATTACATGCAGCGCAACAAGCTCATGTTCGACAGCGCGCAGGCGATTACCGAGGCGATGCACTCGCCGGTGCGTCACGCCATGCGTCAGGACTTCGAAGCGTTTCCGCCGTTCGAGGGCAGCAACATCCATCATCCGATGGCGGCGCGCACGAAGCTGTTCGCCTAGCGCGAAACCCGGAGAGCGCTTTTAAGGGAGCGAGGCATGAGCATCGGATTCGGCCATCTCGCGCGCATCGGTCATCTGTATCCGTCGGGCGGCCTGTGCGACTTCGAGATTCAGGCAATGGCGCCCGAAGGGGTGCAGTTCGTCACGACGCGTCTGCCGTTTCGCGACACGTCCATCGCATCGGACCGCACGTTGATCGACGATATCGAAGCCCACGCGCAACTGCTCGCCGACGCCAAAGTCGATCTGATCGCGACGAATTGCACGGCGGCGGGCGTCGTGAACGGCCCGGATGCGATCAACGTCCGGGTGAAAGCCGCGACGAACATCGCGGCGGTCACGACAATCGAAGCCGTGCTGGCGGCGTGCGAGGCGTTGGGCGTGAAGAAGCTGGGACTCGTGACGGCCTACGGCGAGCATGTCGTGGCGGCGGAGCGCACGTTCTTGGCGCAGCACGGCTTGAAGGTCGAAGCCGAGGCGAGTCGTGCATGCCGCACGCCGTTCGAGCAGGGTACGTTGCCGCCCGAAGTGTGGTTCGACATTGCCACGCGCTTGCCGCGCGAATTCGACGCCGTGCTGATCAGTTGCGCGGGCATCCGCGTGAGCGGCGTGATCGCGGCCATCGAAAAGGAAGTGGGGCGCCCCGTGATTGCGAGCAACGCCGCGTTGCTCTGGCACTGCCTCCGAAAACTGGAGTTGCGCGTGCGGTCGCCGGGCTACGGCGTTTTACTCGACGGATGAGGAAGGCGTCGAGTTGATACGCGCCCCGAGTGTGGATGGCGATGTGCGGGCGCGTCGCCTCTAACCTGAATCGCGGCAGCCAGAGAACCCCGCTTCGCTTCGATAGCGCTTTTCGATAGCGCCGCATCGTCACGAGCACGAGCGTCCGTGCCGATGCTCAGTTGCGGCATAGCACGCACGGCGGCGAGGTAGGTGTCGGGCGAAGGCCCCAGATGATTGCGGCGCGGCGCAACGCGTTCGCCGCGGCGGCCGCTTGCGATTGCTTCGACTATGGCCGCATGCTCGTCGCGCGCCGGCGAAAGACGGTATCGTTCGCCGACGTGTAGAAGCGCGCACCGTGTACTTTCTGCGCCGAATTTGCGCCGAATTACGGATCGCTTCAGCCAGAGAGGGATTGCCGCACGCCGAAACGAGGCCGTTGTGGAACGCCCCGCGTGAGTCAAGTTCCCGGCCGCGTACCGGACAAGCGGCGAAGCGTTACCCTATCGCGATACGATTCCCTGCGCCCGCGCGCTCGTGGCAGCGGCGTGGGGGCATTGCGTGCGGTTCCGACTGGCCGCACGTCGCGAACTGGCGCACCATGTGGGGCAACGGCTGGACACACTCGCGCTTTGAGTGCCCGATGACGCGACGCGGAACGCGATCCCCACGACGAATGCACACGCGCTACGCCGCTATGCGCTTTGCCGCTTTGCCGCTTTGCCGCTTTGCCGCTTTGCCGCTTTGTCGCTTTGCCGCTTTGTCGTGTCGTGTCGTTTCGCGCTCCGGGGCGCTCCGAACTCCGAACCTCTTTCGTACGGAAGGCGATCCATGGCTGACAAAACCGAACGACGCCGCGACTGCGCAGTCGACGCTTCCTCCGCCGATAAGACCGGCCTGCGCCGCGGCCTCACCCACTACGGCGACAACGGCTTTTCGTTATTCCTGCGCAAGGCGTTCATCAAGGGCGCGGGCTATACGGACGGCGCGCTCGACCGCCCCGTGGTGGGTATCGTCAACACCGGCAGCGCCTACAATCCGTGCCACGGAAACGCGCCGCAGCTCATCGAGGCCCTCAAGCGCGGCGTGATGCTAGCGGGCGGCCTGCCGATGGATTTCCCGACGATCTCGATTCACGAGAGCTTCGCCGCGCCGACGAGCATGTATCTGCGCAACCTCATGTCGATGGACACCGAGGAAATGCTGCGCGCTCAGCCGATGGACGCGGTCGTGCTCATCGGCGGCTGCGACAAGACGGTGCCCGCGCAGCTCATGGGCGCGGCCTCGGCCGGTCTGCCCGCGATCCAGCTCATCACGGGGTCGATGTTGACGGGCTCGCACCGCTCGGAGCGTGTCGGCGCATGCACCGATTGCCGCCGCTACTGGGGACGCTTTCGCGCCGAGGAGATCGACGCCGCCGAAATCGACGACGTGAACAACCAGCTCGTCGCGAGCGTGGGCACCTGCTCGGTGATGGGCACCGCGAGCACGATGGCCTGCATCGCCGAAGCACTGGGAATGACGGTGCCGGGCGGCGCGTCGCCGCCCGCCGTGACCGCCGACCGCATGCGCGTGGCCGAGCGCACCGGCGAACAGGCGGTGCGCATTGCGCGCGATCGCCTCACCATCGACAGGATTCTCACGCCCGAGGCATTCGAAAACGCCATGCGCGTGTTGCTCGCCATCGGCGGCTCGACCAACGGCATCATCCATCTGGCGGCGATCGCGGGCCGCTGCGGCCTCGATATCGACCTCAAGGCGCTCGACCGCATGGGACGCGGAACGCCCGTGCTCGTCGACCTGAAGCCTTCCGGGCAGCACTACATGGAAGATTTTCACCATGCGGGCGGCATGGCGACATTGCTGCGCGAGCTGAGGCCATTGCTGAAGCTGAACGCGCTGACCGTGACGGGCCGCACGCTCGGCGAGGAAATCGAACGCGCGGGCGAGCGCTTTGCTCAAGATGTGGTGCGGCCGTTCGATCAGCCCATCTATCCGCAAGGCGGCATCGCCGTGCTCGAAGGCAATCTCGCGCCGGCCGGCGCGATCATCAAGCAGTCGGCGGCGAACCCGCAGCTCATGGAGCATACGGGGCGCGCGGTGGTGTTCGAAAACATGGAGGACATGGCCGAGCGCATCGACCGCGACGATCTCGACGTGAACGCCGACGATATTCTCGTGCTCAAGAACATCGGCCCGAAAGGCGCGCCCGGCATGCCGGAGGCGGGCTACATTCCCATTCCGCGCAAGCTCGCGCGGGCGGGCGTCAAGGACATCGTGCGCATTTCGGACGGCCGCATGAGCGGCACGGCGTTCGGCACCATCGTGCTGCACGTCACGCCCGAAGCGGCCATCGGCGGCCCGCTCGCCTACGTGGAAACCGGGGACCGCATTCGCCTGAGCGTCGAACAGCGCGCGCTCGAACTGCTTGTGTCCGCTGACGAACTGGCGCGCCGCGCCGCGGCCCGCCCGGTCACGATACCGGCGGCGGGACGCGGATACCGCAAGCTGTTCCTCGAAACGGTCATGCAGGCCGATAAAGGTGTCGATTTCGACTTTCTTCGGGCAGAGGAGCGGCGCGGGACGGTCCCGAATTCCGACGCTTAAGGCGTTGCGTGGCGCGAGCTACCCCGGCGCTGCGCGTGGCGCGCATGACACGAATGGCGCGAATGACGCGCATGACGCGAATGGCGCGAATGGCGCGAATGGCGCGAATGGCGCGCACGATGGCCGCGTTTTCTTCCACGACGTCGGGGAGCCGCGCCTCGCGCTTGAGCCCTTCCACGCGCGCTTCAGCCGTCAGCCAGCGCCCCGAGCGTCTCCCGCACCCAACGGTGGCCCGCGTGCGCATGACTGCGCTCGTGCCACAGCATGCTCACCGCGAAACCCGCCACCGGCACCGGGCATTCGACGATCCGCAACGTCTCCTGTTGATCGCGCACGAGCCGCCACGGCACCAACGCCACGAGATTTGAACGCGCCACCATATTCGGCACGAACAGGAATGAAGTCGCGGAGAGCACCACGTTGCGTCGCAGGCCGAGCGTCGTCAACGCGCCGTCGACGGGCGTCGTGAAGTCCCCGCCGCGCAGCGACACGATGACATGTTCGAGCTGCGCGAACTGCGCAGCCGTGAGCTTGCGGCGCAGCTTGGGATGATCGCGGCGGCCGATCAACACGTAGCGCTCGTCGAACAGGTGGCGGCTGCGCAGGCCGGGCGGGGCATCGCCGGGCGTCATCAGGGCGAGATCGACCTCGCCGTGGGCCATGTGCGTGCCCAGACGCGGCATGTCCAGGGTGCGCAGCGCGATTCGCACGCCGGGCGCGTGTTGCCGCAATTGCAGCACGAGCGGCTGAACGAGCGCGGCCTGAAGATAGTCGGTGCAGGCGATCGCCACCGTAAGCGGCGTTCGCGCGGGATCGAATCGACCATGCCGGGACACGGTGCCGCGCACCTGGTCGAGCGCGTCGCGCAACGGCGCCAGAAGCGAGTCGGCGAGCGCCGTGGTGGTCATGCCGCGTTGCGCGGGAATCAGCAAAGCGTCGCCGAACAGGTCTCGCAGGCGTGCCAGTTGGGCGCTCACCGCCGGCTGGCTCAGGTGCAGCCGGCGGGCGGCGCGCGTCACGTTCTTTTCCACCAGCAGGGCTTCGAGCGTGACGAGCAGATTCAGGTCGAGTCGTTTGGTATCCATGGATTGGATAGCAGGCAATAAAAACGATGATTTCACTCTATAGCAGCTTTTGCCCACACTAGGCGTGTCGGCGCGTGTCGAGCGCCTTTATGGAGAAGCTTCATGTCGTGGTCGGATTCCTTGCCCCTCGTCACGGTCGCTGGCGCTTCCAGCAAGCAGGGCCGCAGCGTGGCGCGCGCGCTGCTGGATAGCGGCCGCTATCGCGTGCGCGCGCTTACGCGCAGCGCGGACAGCGCGCCAATCCGCGCGTTGGCGCAGCGCGGCGCCGAGATTGTCGTCGCGCCATTGGAGGCTGGCCGTCAGGCCGAACTCGTCGCGGCGATGCGCGGCTCGCAGGGCGCTTTTCTGATGACGCCGCCCATCGCCCCGGTGCCGCCGCCGGGCCAACCGGAACTGGCGCTGGGAATGGAACTGGCCGATGCGGCGTGCGCCGCCGGTGTGGAGCATATCGTCTGGAGCAGCCTCGAAAACGTCGAAGCTCGCACGGGCGGCACGTTGTGGGTGCCGCACTTCACCGAAAAGGCGCGGGTGGAGGATTACCTGCGCACGCTGCCGCTGCGCACTTCCTTCGTTCAGCTCGCTTTCTTCTACAGCAACTTTCTCGAATACTACGTGCCGCGGCCAGAGCCGGACGGCAGCCTCAGTTTCGCCGTTTATCTGCCTCCCGATGCGCCCATGCCGTTTGTCGATCCGCTGACCGCAACCGGTCCGGCCGTGCTGGCGCAGTTTGACGCGCCAGAGACTTACTCGGGCCGAACCTTGCCGGTGATCGGAGAGATCCTGACGCCGCGCGAGATCGTCGAGACCTTCGTGCGCGTGAGCGGCCGAAGGGCGCACTATGCCTCGGCTTATACGCGGGAAGAACTGCTCGATCACTTCCCCGCATTCGCCGCCGACGAGTGGCTGGTGCAGGAACTGGTGGGAATGGTCACCTACGCGGTCGAATACGGGTACTACGCGCCGGAACGAGACCTGGCATGGAGCCGGCAAAACGACCCGAGCGCCCTGACGTGGGAAGGTTTCCTCCGGCGCAACGGCTGGCGCGGAGAGCGCGCCGGCTTCGGGCTCGCGGCGGGCGAATGAGCGGGAGTGGACGTAGCCGGTACGGCTTGCTGCTTTTGAAAGACGAAGGCCGTGGGGTCGCGCCTTGCATCGGGGCTGGCGCCCGTTTTGATACGCGCGATCTCGCAGCGCCTGCGAGCAGCGTCTTCCACGAAGATCGCCAAAAAAACGACGTCGACTGTAACCCGCCCGGCGCGCCGAACGAATAAGCAAGGAACGATGCGAAGAGATTTCGCTGCCGGTTGCGCCGTCGCGCCGCCAAGCCCTGCGCGCGCGGCCGTCGTCGCCGGGCGTGCCGCATCGCGTTCAGGCGTAATGCGCTTATTCGAGGTTCGTCATGCTTGCACGCTCCCTTGCTGTCGCGCTGCTTCTGCCGCTCTTTTTCGCCGCACCGGCCGCGGCGCGGGCACGGCCTGTCGTCGTCGAGCTGTTCACGTCGGAAGGCTGTTCTTCGTGCCCTCCGGCTGACGCCTATTTGTCGGAACTCGCGCATGACGGCCCGGAGGTGTTTCCGCTCGCGTTTCACGTCACGTATTGGGACAGCCTCGGCTGGAAGGACCCGTGGTCGCTGGAGGCGGCGACGCAGCGGCAGGCCGCCTATGCCGCCCGTTTTCGCGAGTTTTCCTACACGCCCGAAATGGTGATCGACGGGCGCCAGGCGCTGGTCGGTTCGGATCGCCGCGCGGTCGGGGCGGCGATCGCGGCGGCGCGCGACGCGGATCGGACCCATGTGGAGGTGAGCGGCGCGCGCGCGGGCACGACGCTTTCGGTCAAGGTGGGCGCGGGCGCCGGCAGGGGAACGGTTCTGCTGATCGGATACGACCCGGGGCATGTGACAAAGGTCGGGCGCGGCGAGAATGCCGGCCGCGCGCTCGGCGAATCCAATATCGTGCGGTCGATCGAACCGATCGGCGAATGGCGGGGCGCGCCGTTGACGCTCGAATCAACGCTGCCCGCCGGTGAACGGGCCGCCGTCCTGATCCAGTCGCCGGATGGCGCGATTGTCGGCGCGGCGCGGGTGGACGATGGCGCGCGCTGAGCGTGCGTTTGCAACGTCGAGTCCGTTGGCCGCGTAACGGCGCGCAACCCGCGCGTCCGTTGCGGTGCGCATTGGCGACGTATCCAGCTTGAATCAGCGGAAAGCGCGAGGGTTGGCGGGAATGTCGGCGTGCTCGCGTAGCTAATCGTCGCATCGGCGTGGCATCGGCGCGGCATCGGCCTGATGCTGCTCAAGGACGCGCGCTCGACGGACGCGCAGGCGAGGTCGCTGCGCGACTTTCCGTGCTTCGAAAAAAGCCCCGGAGGCAGGTCGGTAGTTCGCCGGAGCGTGCGCTTCGGTGACAGCGCAGTTTGCGCGATCTGCCATTTTCCATGCGCGTCGCACGAAGGGCGCGTTGGCGTCGCGCGCATCAGATCGAAACTTCTTTCGATGGTTCGAGCTGCGCGAGCGCCGGGGCGACAGTGCCTTGCAGCAACGCTTTTTGTGGACGAACCCGGGCCAGAACGCGTACGCCCATCAGAACGCCCAGCAAATGCCGCGAGAAAACCTCGGCGGTTTGTGCGCGCGAAATGGTGCCGTCGGCTTGACCGGCACGCAGACGCCCGAGGAAAAAGCGCTCGATACGGCCGAGCACGCCGGCGATGATCTTCTGGAACTCCGCATCGTGCGGCGCGACCTCCAGCGCGGAGTTCACGAGCATGCAGCCCTTGTGCTGGCGGTCGTGCAAGGAGCGGTGCAGGATCTCGTCGAAGAACGCGTGAATGGCTTCGAGGGGCGGCAGCGCTTCGCAGCGGCGGATGCGCTTGCCGATACTTTCGTTCACGTAGCGGTCGAGCGCCGCCTGGAAGAGGCCGCGCTTGTCGCCGTAAGCGTTGTAAAGGCTGGCGGCGGTGAGCCCCGTTCTTGCCGAGAGGTCTTTCACCGACGTCGCTTCGTAGCCGAATTGCCAGAAGCATTGCATCGTTGCGTCCAGCACGGCCTCTTCGTCGAATTCCCTGGGTCTCGCCATTTTCTGTCACCTGTTCCGTCGTCGCGCAATGCGCTTGCCAGTTTTACGGCAATGGGCGATTATAGAATGGCTGTTCTAAAACGAGAAGACGCGGCATGCGTCGACGGTTTCCTTCGAGGGTTTCCTTTCACCACTGAGATACCGCCATGATTCGCTTTTATTTTCATCCAACGCCGAACCCGGCCAAGGTCGCGCTTTTTCTCGAGGAGACGGGACTGCCCTACGAGATGATCCCGGTCGATACGAGCAAGGGAGAGCAGCACCGGCCGGAATTCCGCGCCGTCAATCCCAATGGCAAGGTGCCGGCCATCGTCGACACGGAAGCGCCGGGCGGCAAGGCGGCGCGCGTGTTCGATTCCACGGCTATTCTGCTTTATCTCGCGGAAAAGACCGGCAAGCTGCTCGGCGCGCCGGAAGATAAACCCGAACTGCTTTCGTGGCTCCTGTTTCTCGCATCGGGCCTCGGTCCCTTTTCGGGGCAGGCGGTGCATTTTCAGTTCGCCGCGCCCGAAGGGCTCGGTTATGCGGTGAACCGTTACCGGCGCGAAGCGGAGCGCCACTACCAGGTTCTGAACGATCATCTGGAAGGGCGGGACTACCTCGTTGGCGAGACGTACACCATTGCGGATATCTCGGCCTGGGGTTGGCTCGACCGCGCCTCGCGGGTGCTTAGGGGTACGGAAGATCCGCTGGGAGCTTTTCCGAACCTCAAGCGGCTGTTCGAAACGATTGATGCGCGGCCGGCGGCGGCGCGTGCGAGGGCGCTCGCCGCGCAGCACGAGTTCAAGAAGGTCAACGACGAGGAAACCCGGCGCGCGCTGTTTCCGTCCAACTATCCCCCGGCTGCATGAGCGCGGGCCACATGAACCTGGAGACGAGCATGGCGGACTCTGACGACTATCTTCCCCCCAGAATCTGGGCCTGGAACAAGCCCAGCGGCGGCGCTTTCGCGAACATCAATCGGCCCGTCGCCGGGGCGACGCACGAGAAGACCTTGCCGGTCGGCCGTCACCCGTTGCAGCTTTATTCGCTGGGCACGCCGAACGGCGTGAAGGTCACGATCCTGCTCGAGGAGCTGCTTGCGGCCGGACATGCCGGCGCGGAATATGACGCGTGGCTGATCCGTATCGGCGAAGGGGATCAGTTCGGCAGCGGCTTCGTGGACATCAATCCGAACTCCAAGATTCCGGCGCTGCTCGATCGCAGCGGCCCCGAGCCGGTTCGCGTGTTCGAATCGGGCTCGATCCTGCTGTATCTGTCCGAAAAGTTCGGCGCCTTCCTTCCTCGCGAGGCCCCAGCGCGTACCGAGGCGTTGAACTGGCTGTTCTGGCAGATGGGCAGCGCGCCGTATCTGGGCGGCGGCTTCGGCCATTTCTACGCCTATGCGCCCGCGAAGATCGAATACGCGATCGATCGCTTCACGATGGAGGTGAAGCGCCAGCTCGACGTGCTCGATCGCCGGCTCGCCCACCACGAATACCTTGCCGGCGACGCCTACACCATTGCCGACATGGCCGTGTTTCCCTGGTACGGCGGGCTCGTCAAGGGCTGGCTGTACGGCGCGGCGGAATTCCTCTCGGTGCAGGACTACCGCCACGTTCAACGCTGGGCCGACAGGCTGCTCGCACGGCCGGCGGTGCGCCGGGGGCGCATGGTCAACAGAACGAGCGGCGAGCTGTCGGAACAGCTTCGCGAGCGGCACGACGCCCGCGATTTCGAAACCTCGACGCAAGACAAGCTGGAAGGGAAGCGTTGAGGTTCGCAAGCCTGCGCGGTTTCACGATGGCGGGCATTACCGGCTCGGCGCAGCCGGTTGACGTCGTTTATCCACGGCGTACTCGCAAGGCTTCTTTCCAAATCTACGGACTACGAACTATCTCGTGGGGCTTTCGGCATGCGCGTCCGTAACCGGACTATCCGTTCCGCCCGCTAGACCACAACAGTCCTGTGCCTTGAGCGTCCCTCCGCCTTCGGAGGCGCGCTCTCTTGGCGCTTTGCCGCAAGAACGGCAGGAAAGCGCACAGCACCCAAACTAAATAGCGATGCGGATCGGCAGGCAAGCCGATCGCCTCGCCGCGTCACCAGCGCTTTCAGGACTCGCCTCGTCCTCCGGGTTTGCCGCCGATTCTTCTTCGCGCGCCCGCAAAGCAATCCCTGCCACGGCCGCGTGTCGCAGATGCTCTCCCGCAACGCACGTTCCGGGGATCAAGACCACGTTGGGGCAGAGCGCGCGGGGCTGATCGGACGGCCGCTGCCGCGCTTCTCCTGAGCCTTCCGGCGCGGCCCGGAGCCTCGGTGAATTCCCGGTTTCCGCTCCAGAACGCGCGCCATTATTTATCGCCGCAGACGATCAATCCTCGTTATTTCCTTGTTTGTCATAAAAAAATCAGTCGCATAACATCGTTTCGACTGACCCAACGTACAGCGGAGGAATTTGTGAGTTCGACGATGAAGGTCATGGCCCTTCAGGAGCATGGCGGGGTTGACAAGCTTAAGCACGACACCTGGGCCGTCCCGCTTCCGACCGCCAATCAGGCGTTGGTCGAGGTAGCCGCCTGCGGGCTGAACTACATGGACGTCTTTGTCATGCACGGCATGCCGGACGTCAAAACGCAGATGCCGCGCATTCCGGGCGGCGATATCGCAGGCGTGGTCCGGCAAGTGGGCGCGGACGTCTCGAAGGAGTGGATCGGCAAGCGGGTGGTGCTGTTTCCTCGCTTTCCCGAGGGCGGCGTGCTTGGCGAAAACGGCAATGGCGGCCTCTGTGAATTCATTGCGGCGGACCAGCGGCAATTGATCGAAATCCCGGACGGCGTCAGTTTCGACGACGCGGCCGCGCTGCCCATTGCCTACGGCACGGCGCACCGCATGCTGTTCACGCGCGGCAAGCTCAAGGCCGGCGAGAAGATCCTCATTCTCGGCGCCAGCGGCGGGGTTGGCGTGGCCTGCCTCCAGTTCGCGAAACTCACGGGCGCCGAGGTTTTCGTGTGTACGAGCACCGAAGAAAAGGCGCGCAAGCTGCGCGAGCTGGGCGCCGATCACACGATCAACTATTCGGAGAACCCGGACTTCTCCAAAGCCGTCTGGGCGGCGAGCGGCAAGAAAGGTGTGGACGTCGCGGTCAATTTCACCGGCGGCGACACGTGGATTCCAACCCAGCGCTGCATGGCAACGGGCGGCCGGATTCTCACCTGCGGCTCGACGATCGGGCACATCAGCGAAATCGACGTGCGTTACGTCTGGCATCGGGAAGTGGACATCATCGGCTCGCGTGCCTACGTGCCCGACGACATTCGCGCCTGTCTCGACTTCGTCGCCTCGGGCAAGCTGCAACCCGTGATCGAATCGAAGTTCCCGCTGGAGCAGGCCGGCGAGGGTATCCGCCTGCTCGAAGATCGACGCATTTTTGGAAAGGTGATTGTCAAGCCATGAGTCAGGTTCTGAAAAATCTGGGCAGCATCGGCGACGAATACCGCAACGAGGCCCGGCCCGCCATCATCGACCTGTGGGACAGCGAGAATCCGCGCGAGGTCGACTATCCGACGTTTCACGCCTCGTGCGATGCGATCGCACGCGGGTTCGTCGCGCGCGGGTTCGTGAAGGGCGACCGCGTCGGCATCTTTTGCTCGAACCGTCTCGAGTTTCTGGAGACGTTCTATGGCGCGATGCGCGCGGGCGTTATTCCGGTGCCGATGGGCATTTTGCTGCCGAAGGATACGATCGAATGGATCGTGAACGACGCGGCGCTCAAGCTGGTGTTCTGCGACGCGGAGCTGAGCGCGAAGCTGCCCGGCGACACGCCGCGCATCGTCGTCGACAGTGCGGACTATGCGGCGTTCAAGGAGCCGGGACCGTTCGAGGCCATCGTGCCTCAGGGCGATGACGTGGCTTTCCAGCCGTACACGTCGGGATCGACCGGCCGGCCCAAAGGCGTGGTGCTGTCGCACCGCGCGCACGTCTGGGTTGCCGAGACGATTTCGCGTGACCGCGGCTTTAGCCGCGAGGACCGCATGATCGTCGCCGCGCCGCTTTACCACAAGCATGCGATGAACGCGATCAAGTCGGTGTTCGTCGGCGGCTCGACGGTCGTGCTGATGAAGAAGTTCGAGCCGCGCGCGTATCTGGAAGCGGTAAGCCGTTACAAGGTGTCGGTTCTCTCGGGCGTGCCGACCATCTTCGCGATGATCCTCCAGCAGCGCGATCTGCTCGAAGGCAAGGACTTCTCGTTTGTGCGGCTCGCGACGATGGGCGGTGCGCCGGCGTCGGACGAACTGATCGACGCGGTGGCCAAGCTGTTGCCGAACGCGGAGATCATCTGCATTTTCGGCATTACGGAGACGAGCGCCGCATTGTTCGGCTCGCATCCGCGCAAGCTTTCCCGTCCCCGTCACTCGATCGGCTATCCGATCTCGGGCAACGAGTTCCGGCTCGTGGGCGGCCCCGACGAGAGCTTCGGAGTGTTGCACGTGCGCGGGCCTGGCATGATGAACGGCTATCACAACAATCCGGCGGAGATGGAGCGCCGGTTGAAGGACGGCTGGTTCAACACGGGCGACGTGCTGCGACGCGACGCCGACGGCTGGTACTACTTCATCGGCCGCTCGGACGACATGTTCGTGTGCAGCGGAAACAACATCTATCCGGCCGAAGTCGAGCTGATGCTCGAACGTCATCCCGACATCGACCAGGCGGTGGTGGTGCCCGTGCCCGACGAGGTCAAGCACCAGATTCCCTATGCGTACGTGGTGAAGCGCAAAGGATCGACGCTCACGGAGAAGGACGTGAAGGACCACGCGCTGAAGAACGCGCCGCCGTATCAGTACCCGCGCCGGGTGATTTTCGTCGAGCAGTTGTTGCTCAACGGCGTGGGCAAGATCGACCGCAAGACGATCACGGCGCAGGCGCTCGAATTCAGCCGGGCCGAACCCGAGGCGCAATCCGGCGCCGTGGCCGTGGCACGCGCGGAGAGAGCATGACACTCGAAGAGGCTCAGGCGCTGGTCTCGCGCGGTCCCTATCTGCGCTGGCTCGGCCTTCAGGTGCTGGAACTGGGACCGGACACCATTACGGCGAAGGCGATCTGGCGCGAGGAATGGGTGGCCAATCCCGTGCTCGGCCAGACGCACGGCGGCATTCTCGCGGCGCTGATCGATTTTGCCGCCGACTTCGCCCTGCTCGGCAGCATCGGGCATCCGGTGCCGACGATCGACATGCGCGTCGATTACCACCGCTTGACGAAACAATGCGACCTCGTGGTGAAAGGGCGCGTGATCAAGCTGGGCAAGCAATTTTCGGTGTGCGAGGCTGAGGTTTTCGACGACAGCCGGCGCATCGTCGCCAGTGGCCGCGGTGCCTACGTCACCGCGCCGAAAGGGGGCTGATGCACGGGCAGGGAGCCGGCTCGCGCTGGACCGGCTCCTTCCTCCCACCCTATCGAGGTAATCCATGTCAGAGAGCGGGGACAGACGTTTCGTGACGGAGTACACGCGCGACTATTACGGCGGCGCGTTGATGTTGCTGATCGGCCTCGGCGCAGTCGTGCAGGGAATGCAGTACGGCGTCGGCACGGTGACGCACATGCAAAGCGGCTTTTTTCCGGTCGCACTGGGCTGCGTCCTTGCGCTCCTCGGGCTGGTCATCGCGGCCGGCGCAAGGAAAAACGCGGCCGGGCCGCAAGAGGAGGTGCTCCCGCCCGAGTGGCGCGGATGGATCTGCATCACGCTGGGCATCCTGGCGTTCCTCGTTCTGGGGCGTTACGGCGGGCTGGTGCCCGCGACTTTCGCGATCGTCTTTGTTTCCGCGCTGGGCGACCGCGACAACACCGTGCGCTCCGCATTCCTGCTCGCGATCGCGATCTGCGCGATCGCGGTCGTGTTGTTCTGGTGGGCGCTGAAACTTCCGTTCCCGTTATTCAGCTGGGGCTAAACCGATGGCTTTGCAATCTCTGACTGACCTGTGGCATGGGTTCGGCGTCGCATTCGAATGGCACAATTTCATGTGGTCGTTCTTTGGCGTCGTGATCGGCAACCTGATCGGGGTGTTGCCGGGCATGGGACCGTTGTCGGCGATTTCCCTTCTGCTGCCGCTGACCTATTCGATGCATCCGGTCGCCGCCATCCTGATGCTGGCCGGGGTGTTCTACGGTTCTCAATACGGCGGCGCGATCGGTGCGATCCTGCTGAATCTGCCGTGCCATCCGCCCCACGCCGTCACCTGTCTCGACGGTTACCCGATGACGCGCAAGGGGCGCGGCGGCGCGGCGCTCGGCATCACCATGATGTCGTCGTTCTTCGCGGCCTCGGTGGGCATCGTGGTCATGATCTTTCTGTCGCCGCTTCTGGTGCGGCTCGCGTTCAGCTTCGGTCCGAGCGAGCTGTTCTCCATCATGCTGCTCGGCCTGCTGGCCGGCGGCACCATGTCCACCGGCTCGCCGGTCAAGGGTGTCGCCATGACCGTGCTGGGGCTCTTGATCGGCGCGGCGGGTATCGACATCAATTCCGGGACGATCCGGTTTACCTTCGGGTTTCCGGAGCTGGCCGACGGCATTCAGCTCGTGGCACTGGCGCTGGGACTGTTCGGCGTGGCGGAGTTCCTGCGCAACGTGAACCGCATGCACGTCGTGGGGTCCGGCATGAAGGTGCGGCTGCGCGACATGCGGCCGACGCGCCGCGAGATGAAGCAGGCGTTGTGGCCCATGATGCGCGGAACGGCGGTGGGCACGGTTTTCGGTGCGATGCCGGGCACGGGGCCGACGATCACCACGTTCATTGCCTACGCGCTGGAGAAGCGGATTTCGAAGTCGCCCGAGCGGTTCGGCACGGGCGCGCTCGAAGGCGTGGCCGCCCCCGAGGCGTCGTCGCATTCGAAAACCCAGGTGGACTTCATTCCGACGATGAGCCTCGGCATTCCGGGCGATCCCATCATGGCCCTGCTGCTGGGCGCGCTCCTCATTCATGGGGTGCAGCCCGGCCCGCTGCTCATCAGCCGGCACGCCGACATTTTCTGGGGACTCGTGGCCAGCTTCTGGATCGGCAACGTGCTGCTCGTGCTGCTGAACGTGCCGCTGATCCAGATATGGGTCAAGGTGCTTCAGGTGCCCTACCGGTTTCTTTATCCCACGGCGCTTCTCTTTATCGCGGTGGGCGTGTATTCCACCAACAACAGCCTGTTCGAGGTTGGCGAGGTGCTTCTCTTCGGCCTCTTGGGCGCGGTGCTGCTCGCACTGAAGTTCCCGGTTGCGCCGATTCTTCTCGGATATGTTCTCGGGCCGATGCTGGAAGAAAATTTCCGCAGGGCGCTTCTGCTTTCTCACGGCCAGCTTTCCGTTTTCGTGTTGCATCCCGTGAGCGCGGGCTTTCTTGCCGCGAGCGCCATTCTCGTGCTTGCGCAGATGTATTTCGCGGCTTTCGGGCGAAGCCGGCGCAAGCGCGGCCCGTCGACGCCGGCATCGACACCTGCATCGTCGCCGGCATCGACGCCGGCATCGACACCGGCATCGGCACCCGCGCAGGCCGAAAATCCTGCCGAGCGCGAGGGCAACCGCTTTCTGAACGCGCGGTAATGCGGGGCACGGTCGAGCATGATTTCTTTTTAGCAGACGGGCACAGCCGCGAAGCGGCATGGCGAGAATGAATGGCCTGCAACGTCGCGTGGTGCGACTGCATTCCGTGTAGATAAAACAAGAGGCATCGAGCATGAAGAAGATACAACTGACACTGGCCGTTGGCGATTACGAGATCACGCGCCCGCTCAGGGACGGCACAGTACAGGCCGAAGGCATCGACTTGACGGTGCTAACCGGGATGGACTCGATTACCCGGCACTGGCGCTTTCTGCGCAACAACGAGTTCGACGCCGCGGAGATTTCCGCCTCGTCCTATATCGTTTCGCGCGACCGCGATCTGCCGTTCCGCGCGATTCCGGTATTTCCCCACCGTCGTTTCCGGCATGGGTTCATCTACATCAACCGTAACAAAGGCATCGAAAAACCGGCTGACCTGATCGGCAAGAAGATCGGCGTGAAGGCGTACCAGGTCACTGCCGTGCTGTGGCTGCGCGGGATGCTCGAGCACGAGTACGGGGTGCCGCACCGGTCGATCGACTGGTATTCGGACCTGGACGAAGACCTGGATTTCCGGCCGCCCGAAGGCGTGAGACTCACGCGCGTGCGCGATGACCAGTCCGTCGAGACGATGCTGGCCGAAGGCGAACTCGACGCCTTGCTGCACCCGGATATCATCGAGCCGATCGTGAGAAAGGACCCGCGCGTGGGACGGCTCTTCGAAAATCCGAAGGCCGCCGAGATCGAGTATTACGAGCGCACCGGAATCTTTCCGATCATGCATTTCGTCGGACTGAAGCAGGAAGTGGTGGAGCGGCATCCGTGGGTGCCCCGCAGCCTTGCCAAGGCTTTCGAGCAGGCCAAGGCCATCGGGATGAAGCGCATGCGCAATCCTCGCGTCGCGCCGCTCGCCTGGTATCAGGAAGCGCTCGAGGAACAGGATGCGCTGCTCGGCGACGACCCCTGGGAATATGGCCTGAGCGCCGCGAACGTGAAAAACATCGAGACGCTGATGGGCTATTCACACGAACAGGGGCTGATCCGGCGAATGATCGCGATGAACGAACTGTTCCTCGATCTCTCGGAAGGAACGAAGCGGGGCACTTTCCGCACCTGATTGTCTGCTTGATTGTCCGTACCTGAGTTCGTACCTTGCCCGGAGCTGTCGGTTCAGTCGCGGATCGACAGCTCTGTTCATTTGAAAAAGCATAGGGCTGATTGCCACGCGGGCGCTTCGCGGCGCACAGCTTCAACGATCTCCCGCCTGCCGCCTGGCGCACCGTCCGCCGTGCCGTGGAGAAAGAGACGGCGCGATTCATCTATCGGTAAAAGATAACAATAAGCGGATATTAGTTGTGTTTATTTTTCGCCGATTGTCGAACCTATAATCGACCCGTAGTTGCCGTCCCGCAGATGAATTGTGCGAGTTCAACGGAGTTATCGAGTCAATCGTTCGCGCATTTAAATAAGTACAACGAATTAATTAATTCGCGGAAATCCAGTCTTTCGCGCCGGGAAATCCGCAGGTGAATACGGGAAAGGAGAGTAACGGATGAAAAAGCGTGTTCTTGCCATTGCCGCGCTGGGCAGTGCCGCGGCTATGCCGGTGTATGCCCAAAGCACGGTGACGTTATATGGCGTCATTGACGAAGGCCTTCAGTTCAATACGAACAACAAGAATGTGGTCGGTGGCCGCAATGTCGGAGGCCGGTTGTGGAATCTCGATTCGCTCGCCGGTCCTTCGGGCAGCCGCTGGGGCATGAAGGGGGCGGAAGACCTGGGCGGTGGCCTGAAAGCGGTGTTCACGCTCGAGTCCGGCATCAACCTCAATTCCGGAAGCTTCGGGCAGGGCGGCACGGCTTTCGGCCGCCAGGCGTTCGTGGGGCTGAGCAGCCAGCAGTTGGGTAGCGTGCTGCTCGGCCGCCAGTACGACAGCGTGAACGACTACATCGGTTACATGACTTTTGGTCTTGCCGGTTATGGCAGCGGGCTCGCGCACCCCGGCGACCTCGACAACACCACGCACGAGTCCCGCGCGAACAATACGATCAAGTACATCTCGCCGAACTTCGGCGGCCTGACGTTCGGCGGGACGGTGACGCTGGGCGGGGTCGCGGGTGCCGTGTCGCGGAACAGCGGGTTTTCCGGCGGTGTCGGATACCGTGCAGGCCCGGTTTCGCTTGGCGTCGTGTACGAGCTATTCAAGAATCCTTCGAATGCCGGGGCCATCCTGAACGGCAACGCGAATGCCGTCGCGCCGGCGACCACCACGGCGTTCGGCTCCCTGAATTCGGGCTATCTGAGCGGCGCCAATCCGGCAACCTCGTGGCAGGTCATCGGCGCGGCGGGTTCGTACAACTTCGGCGCGGTCACGGTCGCCGGCGCGTGGACCAACGTTCGCTACGGCAACATCGGGCGCTACAACGGCGCAACGGCGACCTTCAACGACGCCGAAGTCAACGGAATGTATCAGCTCAATCCGGCGGTCTTTTTCTCGCTTGCGTACAACTATCTGAAGGGTAATGCGGTGCGCGGGGATATCGGCGATCAGACGTATCACCAGCTTTCCGCGATGGCCGACTACACGGTATCCAAGCGAACCGACGTCTATCTGACCGCGACCTATCAGATCGCGAGCGGCACGAACTCCACGGGTGCGCCCGCGGTTGCCGACATCTCGCTCGTCGGCGACTCGTCCAATAACCATCAGGCGCTTTTCCGCCTTGGCATGCGGCATCGCTTCTAGGATACGTTCGCGGCGCGGCGGCGCGGCGGCGCGAGTCGTGCATTGCCGTCGAGCGACGTCGCGTTGCCGCGTCCGGTCGACCGCCGGCCTGCGGGTTCTACGTTCCCGCGCAGGACGAACAGCAGCCGAAATGCTGGAGCACCCCATGGACAACGCCGATCACGATGTACTGCACGCCGCCGCAACATGGGCGCGCGGAGCGCACCGCGTGCTGCTGGTGACGGTGGTCAGAACGTGGGGATCGTCGCCGCGCCCGCCGGGGTCGATGCTTGCCATCCGCGACGATGGCCTCGTGGTGGGTTCGGTTTCAGGCGGCTGCATCGAAGACGATCTGATCGCCGGGGTACGCTCGCAAGGCATCCGGAACCCACGCCCGGCACTCGTCACCTATGGCGTGACGGCCGAAGAGGCGCATCGCTTTGGACTGCCGTGCGGCGGCACGATGGAACTCGTGCTCGAACCGCTCGGCCCCCGCAGTTTGCTCGATGCGTTGTGCGAAGCGCTGCAACGCGGTGAACTCGTTGCGCGCGCACTCGATATGGTTACGGGCAACGTTCGTCTGGAGCCTGCGGGAGCGGCTGACGAACTGCGGTTCGACGGCGCAAGCCTCGTGACCGTGCTCGGTCCCCGGCACCGCATGCTCGTGATAGGCGCGGGGCAGTTGTCGCGCTACCTTTGCGAGATCGCGACGGGTCTGGGTTATGCGGTCACGGTCTGCGATCCACGGGAGGAATACGTGGAGGCGTGGCCCATATCGCACGTCAAGCTCGTGCAGAGCATGCCCGACGATGCCGTCGTCGATATGCGTCTGGACGCGAGGTCCGCGGTCGTTGCTCTGACACACGATCCGAAGCTGGACGATCTCGCCTTGATGGAGGCACTGCGCTCACCCGCTTTCTATGTGGGCGCGCTCGGCTCGCGCCGCAACAACGCCCTGCGTCGTGAAAGACTGAAGCTTTTCGATCTCGACGATCGGCAGATCGCACGTCTGAGAGGGCCTGCCGGAATCTATATCGGCAGCCGCACGCCGCCCGAAATTGCGTTGTCGATTCTTGCGGAAGTGACGGCCGAAAAAAACGGCGTGCGGATTGCGGATGTCCGGCGTGTAAGCGGTGCGAAGTCGGCAATCGCGGCGGCGGCGCAAACCAGCGTCTGCGCCTGATTGCCCGCGTTTCAGCCGGAGTCCCGCACGAGGCTCAGGGCGGCCGTGATGAGGCGGCCGTGATGAACGCTGTCATGCCGCCTCGGTGGACCGGTGCTCTTTGCGGGCACCGGTTGCCGCGTCTTTCCAGCGGTAGTCCGGCGGAATGGTTTCGATCAACGCGTCGACGAGCCGCTGCGTATTGGGCGAGAACGATCGCAACTGCCGGGTGATGAGACACACCTCGCGCGTGACCACGGGGTCCGTCAATTCCCGGAACGAGAACTTCTTGAGCGGCCCCGATTGCATCGCGAGTTCGGGCAACACCGAAATGCGGCCTCCCAGGGTGAGCATGGCGAATAGCGATGTCGTGCTCGACGCGCGGTCGGTCAGGCTGGCATGGTGCATTCCCAGTGACGGATGAGTATCGAGGAATGCGCCGATTCCCGTGTCGTTGGCCAGCGAAATCGTCTTGAACTCGACGAGATCGGCCCATTTGAGCGGACGTTCTATGGTGCCCAGCGGGTGATCCGCAGGAAAGAGCACGCCAAAGCGGTCGCCGACGATCGGCAGGTACGAGAGATCGGGAAAATTGTTCAGGCGGCTGGCGATGCCGAAATCCACTTCTCCCGACAATACCGCGCGCTCGACCTTGTCGGAGCTGCCGTCGCTGACGGAAATCGTGATGTCCGGATACGAACGCTGAAAGGCTGCCAGCGCAGGGGTGAGGACGTGCTCGACCATCGAGGACACGGCTGCGATGCGTGCATGGCCGCGGTGACTCAGCGATATCGCCTGGAGATCGCCCACGGCCGTGTCGAAGTCCTGGAGTACGCGGTCCGCCACCGGTTTGAACCGCGCGGCGTCGGCCGTCATGACGACCCGGCGCGTTGTGCGGTCGAACAGCTTTAGCCCGACCTCCTCCTCGAACTGCTGGATGGTAGCGGTCAACGAGGACTGGGTCTGGTAAAGCCGCGCCGCCGCGAGCGTGAATGAGCCGGTGTCGGCGACCGCCACGAAACAGCGAAGGTGGCGAAGCGATATTTTTCTCGTTGCCATGGTTTCAGATACCTCGTCTGAATGGGTCGCCTTGACTCTGGTGCTCATGCGGCGCCGATGCGGGGCATCGTCGTCGTGACATGGCTATCGGCGGCCGCAGGTAAGCCTTGCCTCGCAACGGCAGCGATAGCGGCAATCTTCAGCGCATCGTGAATGCGTGCGCCTGTTTTTTATCGCACCAAGATATGCCTGGTTTTTTATGGTCGCAAGTAATCAAAAAAACGGGATTGTTACTGCCAGACGATGAATCGTGGCAGTCCAGCGAGAAGGCAGCGCAGGAGCGAGAGAGAGCGTGGCGGACGAGGTCGATCACCGATGAGCCGGCGTTTTCGCGCGGCCCTTTGGTCAGGACAAACTGTCTGAATGATTTCAAAAGGCATTCATCGGAAAACTATAACAATGAGCAAAAATTAATTGTGTTTTTTTCTCGTTCGGCGCCGAACCTATAATCAATTTCAACACGGGCTCACGGTTTGCCATCCGGGTTTCCCATAGCGCCCGCGCGGGCGAAGCGCGACGAAATCGCGTATAGGGCCGCCGTTTTTGCGGCGGCGCGCAGAGGCTGCGCAATCGCCCGAAGGCAGTCGACGCATGCAAGTCCGTTGCACAGGTTGAATTACCGACAAGCAAGGAGGCAATTGCGATGGCAGGTACGCTGGGCCCGGTCAGCACCGGGCGTGAGACCCGTCCCGAAGAGGGCAGTCGCGCAGGCATCCCGCGCGGGCGGAGTCTGCGCTGGTTCGGCGCTGCACTGCTGGCGTGCGCGGCCTGGATGCCGGTTTCCCGCGCGCACGCTGCCGACGCGGCAGGGTATCCCGACAAGCCGATCCGCCTCGTGGTCGCATATGGCGTGGGCGGTGTCGCCGACAATATCGGCCGCGTGATCGCCGCCGGGCTCACGCAGGTGCTCGGCCAGTCGGTGTACGTCGACAACCGGGGCGGCGGCGGCGGAACCATCGGCGCGACGCTGGTTGCGAAGGCGGCGCCCGACGGTTATACGCTTCTGCTGACCAGTCCGCCGATGATTGCCGTGGCGCCCCTGCTGATCCCCGGTCTCTACTACAACCCGAGAAAGGACTTCACGCCGGTCGGCACGTTTGTGACGACGCCGAATATTCTCGTTGCCAATACGTCGCTGCCGGTCCGTAGCCTGGCCGATCTGATTGCTTACGCCAAGGGGCCAGGCAAAAACGACGTGAGCTTTGCCTCGGGCGGAACGGGCAGTACGGGCGATATCTCGGGGCAGATTCTCAACCGGACCGCCGGGATCGACATGACGCCCATTCCGTATCGCTCGTCCGCGCTCGGTTTTCCCGACGTCATCGCGGGGCGCGTGTCGTTCATGTTCGATTCGATCCCCTCGACGCTCGGGTTCATCCGCGCGAAGCAGGTCCGGCCGATCGTGGTGATGTCGGACCAGCGCTCGCCGCTGCTGCCGGACGTGCCCACTGCGGGCGAGGAGGGTTATCCGTCCGCCACGATGCAGTTCTGGATGGGCATTGTCGGTCCGTCCGGCTTGCCCGCTGCAATCGTGCAAAAGCTCAATGCGGCACTGCGCACGGCGATGGCGTCCCCCGCGATGATTCACAGTCTTGCGAACCTGGGTGCGCAACCCTTCCTCACGTCGCCCCAGGAGTTCAGTGCATTGCAGGAGCGCGACATCGCACGTTACAAGCCGCTCGTGCAGCAGATCGGGCTGCATGCGGCCAACTAGCGGGGCGTCGTACTGAAAGTCCGGACGAAGCGCCGCTGCCGGCGCGTTCCGGTGCCGCGATCTCGACCGGCTGGATGGAATCGGCCGATGCTGTCAAATAATATGGAGTCCAAAGTATGTCCGTGGGGATGACCATTACCGTGAATGGCAGGCAGCACGAGGTGCAGGCGGACGCCGAAACGCCGCTTGTCTATGTGCTGCGCAACGAGATCGGCCTGCACGGAACGAAGTTCGGCTGCGGGGTGGCGCAGTGCGGCGTGTGCTCGGTCCTGCTGGACGGGCAGGAAATACGCTCGTGCATCATGCCGGTCGGGATGACCGTCGGGCACGAGATCACCACGCTAGAAGGCCTGGGCGACGTCTGGGCGCAGCGCAAGAAGGCGTCCGCGGCCACGCCGGCGAAGGGCGCTGCCGACGGCAATCTGCACCCGGTCCAGCAGGCGTGGATCGACCATCAGGTGCCTCAGTGCGGTTATTGCCAGAGCGGCATGATGGTCCAGGCCGTGAGCCTGCTCAACACCAACCCGCGACCCACGCGCGCCGACATCGTGGCGGCCATGCAGGGCCACATCTGCCGGTGCGGCACGCATATGCGAATCATTGCCGCCGTCGAGCAGGCCGCCGAGCAGATGGGCAGGGAAGGATAAGCCATGGCCATGAACGAACTTCACTCCTCGCCGGACGCTATCGCTTCGCTTCGGCGTCGAGGATTTCTCAAGGCCGGCGGCGCGCTCGTGGTGGCGTTCTGCCTGCCGTCGGCGGGCTCGTGCGCGCAGACCGGCGAGACATTTGCGAAAGTGCCGCCGGAGCAGCTCGACTCGTGGCTCGCGATCGCCCAGGACGGCTCGGTGACGGCCTTCACGGGCCGCATCGACATGGGCACGGGTGTGCAGACGGTATTCGTCCAGGCGGTGGCGGAAGAACTGGACGTGCCGGTGAGCGCGGTCACGTTCATTCTCGGAGACACCGCACGCACGCCGGAGCAGGGCAAATCGACCGCGAGCAACAACATCGCGCGCAATCTGCCGCCGTTACGCCAGGCCGCAGCGGAAGCCCGGCTGAAACTGCTCGAACTGGCCTCGGCGAAATTCGGCGTTCCTGTGGGGGCGCTGACCGCGCGCGATGGCGTCATCAGCGTGCGCGGCGGCAACCGCAGTATCGGTTACGGCGAACTCATCGGCGGCGGCCGTTTCGACGTGACGCTCGGCGTCAAGGGAACCGGCAATCAGACGAAGCTGATCGGCCGCGCGCCGCTGAAAAAGCCGAAGGATTTTCGCGTGCTGGGCAAACCGGTTCAACGCGTGGACATTCCCGCCAAGGTGCGCGGCGAATGGCAATACGTGCATGACGTGGTCGTCGACGGCATGCTGCATGGCACGGTCGTGCTGCCGCCCGCGCGGGGGATGAAGCTGGTCTCGGTCGACGGGTTTCCGCAACCTGTAGCGGGCGTGGTGCAGGTGGTGACGCGCGGCAATTTCGTCGGCATCGTGGCGCAGACCGAGCAGGCGGCGGTGCGCGCGCGCAATTCGCTGCGCGTGACATGGGCGCCGGTCACGCACGAGAACTACGATGACATGTACGCCACGGTTCGACGGACGCGGATCATCAAGCAACACGTGGAGGGCACCGTCGGCGACGTGAAAACTGCCTTTGCCGGTGCGACGAGCGTGGTCGAAGGCACGTATCTGCTGCCGGTCAACTCGCACGGCATGATGGGGCCGTCGTGCGCCGTGGCGGATTTCCGGGACGGCGCGCTGACGATCTGGTCCGGCACGCAGTGGCCGGACGGCACGCGCCGCGACGTGGCCGCGATGCTCGGGCTGCCGGTCGACAAGGTGCATCTGATCTGGGCGCAGGGATCGGGCTCGTATGGCCGCCTGGGCGTCGACGATGCGGCGGGTGACGCCGCGCTGCTCTCGCAGGCCGTGGGCCGGCCGGTACGCGTGCAGTGGCAACGCGCCGACGAGAACCAGTGGTCTCCGTTCTGTCCGGCTGCCGTGATCGAGGTGAAGGGCGGCCTGGACGCGCACGGCAATATCGTCGCGTGGCAGTTCGAGAACCGCACGCCGGGCCATTCCACTGCGGAGCGCGGCAACATCCTCGCCTGGCGGGCGCTCGGGACCAATCCGGGACATGACCGCCTGAGCGGCGGCGCGGATAACCCGAGCTACGACATTCCGAACCTGCACGTCGTCACTCACTACACCGACGAGATCGTGCGGGCGATCTACATGCGCTCCGTGGCGGGCATCCAGAACGCGTTCGCGATCGAAAGCCATATGGACGATCTCGCGGCGAAGGCGGGCATCGACCCGGTCGAGTTCCGGCTGCGCCACACGAAGAACGCCCGGTCGAGAAAGGTGATCGAGGCGGTGGCGCACAAGGCGGGCTGGAAAGCGTCGCAGAAGCCGGTCGTGAACGGCGACCTGATCGAGAGCCGCGGCATTGCCGCGATGTGCGCGGGCGACGGCAAGCTCGAAAATCATGGCGCCTGGGGCAATCTTGCAACGGTCGTCGACATCGTGCTGGACCGGCGCACCGGCATGATCCGCGTGAAGCGCGCATTCGTGGCCTTCGACGCGGGCCGTATCGCCAACCCGGACGGGCTGCGCGCGCAGGCCGAAGGCGGCACGCTCATGGGCATCAGCCGGGCGCTGAAGGAGCAGGTGCTGTTTCGCGGCGGCGCCGTGGCGTCGGCCGACTGGCTGACCTACCCGGTCCTGCAATTCAGCGACGTACCGGAGACGCTCGACGTCGTGCTGCTCGACACGGACAACCCGCCGCTCGGTGCGGGCGAAGTGCCCAATGTGACGCCCGCCTGCGCCATCGGCAACGCGGTTTTCGCGGCGACGGGCGTGCGCATTCGCGAGCTGCCGATGACGCCCGAAAAAGTCAGGGCGGCGCTCGCCGAAACGTGAGCACGCGCGCTCCCGCGTCGGATCGCGCCGCCTCCGGAGCACAGAGCGGCCGATGCCGGCGCGCAGGCATGGTGCGCCCGAGTACAAGAACCCAAAGGCAGGCATGAAACCCCAGAGACTGATGCACGTGGCCGCGCTGGGCGCGGCGATCGTTTTTGCAATGAAACCTGGCCTCGCCGGTGCGCAGGCGTCCGCGCCGGTTTCCGCGCAGTTGTCCACACAGCCGGCCGCGCAGATCGCCGGAGAATCCAGGGGCGCGTACCTCGCGCGGGCGGCCGACTGCATAGCGTGCCATTCGACTCCGGAGGGCAAGCCGTTCGCCGGCGGACTGAAAATGGGCACGCCGCTCGGCAACATTTTCAGCACCAACATCACGCCCGACACGCAGACGGGCATCGGCCGCTACAGCCTTGCCGATTTCGATCGGGCCGTGCGCCAGGGCGTGGCGAAGGACGGGCATCATCTGTATCCGGCGATGCCCTATCCGTCGTACGCCCGCATCAGCGACGCCGATCTTGCCGCGCTCTACGGCTACTTCATGCACGAGGTGGCGCCCGTTCGCCAGCAGAACCGTGCGAGCGAGATCCGCTGGCCGCTGAACATGCGCTGGCCGCTTGCCATCTGGAACGGGCTATTCGTCGATACGCAGCCGTACCGGACCGACCCGGCGCACGATGCGCAGTGGAACCGCGGCGCTTACCTCGTGCAGGGCCTCGGCCACTGCGGCGCGTGCCACACGCCGCGCGGCGCGGCCTTCGAAGAAAAGACGACGGGCGGCGACGACAGCGCGTTTCTGGGCGGCGCAACGCTCGATGGCTGGACGGCAAGCGATCTTCGCGGCGATCAGGCGACGGGGCTTGGCCGCTGGAGCAAGGCTGACATCGTCGCTTTCCTGAAAGACGGCGGCAATGCGCACGCATCCGTGTTCGGCTCCATGATCGACGTCTACAACAACAGCTCGCAGTTCCTTACTGACAGCGATCGCGATGCCATTGCGACCTATCTCAAATCGCTGCCGCCGGGGCATCCCGCGCAGACCTGGACCTACGACCCCGCCACCGCGCAGACGCTGAAACAGGGCGACCTCAGGATGCCCGGCGCGCAAACGTTCCGCACGCAATGCGCAAGCTGTCATGGGATCGACGGCAAGGGGCTCGGGCAGCGCCTGCCTTCGCTCGCGGGGAATCCGAACGTGCTGGCGGCAGACCCCTCGTCGGTCGTCAACCTGATTCTCAATGGCTCGCAGCGCGTCGTGCGCCACGGCGTACCGGACAGCTACCGGATGGCTCCGTTCAGGCTCCAGTTGAGCGACCAGGAGATTGCGGACGTGACCACCTGGGTCCGTCAGGCGTGGGGCAATCATGCCGGCGCCGTTACGCCCTCGGACGTCGCAAAGCTGCGCGCTTCGACCGACATGAGCAGTGAACGGGTCATTGTCCTCAAGATGCGATAAGGCCTTGCGCCAATGGATTGCGGATCGAACCGGTTCGCAGTCCGACTCAAACGCTCAAGGTCGGCCGCGCCGGGATGGATCGCGATGCGGTTGAACCTGCGCGGCAGCAGTGTGTGTGCCGCCCGGGTACGCCGTAACGGCTTCTTCCAGCAGGTCGCGATCGCGGGGAATCAGCGCGTTGTTTTCGCCAGGGTTTCCATCGGCGATTCGCGCTCGCAGGGATCGAACATGACGCCGCCGCAATCGTGATCGCCGGCAGCCGGCGCGTTTGATTCCGTAATCGGCTTCGACGAATTTCGACGAATTGCGGGCCGCCCAGGGTGTCGCCGTTACGGCCACGTCGCGGGCGAACACCGTCGCGGGCGAACACGGTACGGCTTGCGCCCACGGAAACAGGCAAGGCCGGCAGCACGCATCGAGCTTGTTGCCCGAGCTTGCTACCGGCCGGCTTCACGGGTGAGGCGGTTCAGTCCGACTTGAGCTGAAGATTGCTGGGCTGACGCTTCTCGATCGAAGACTTGAGCAGCGCGGCCGACCGGAAGATGCCGTGCGCGAACTTGCCGTAGGGCAGCGTCAGGAACAGTCCCATCACGACACCCAGGTGAACGGCGAGCAGCAGGCTCATCGCGGCGCTGTCGCGTAGCGCGAGCAGCAGCAGGCCCGTTGCGGCCACGAGCAGAAGCAGGACGATGAAGCCACGGTCCATCGGACGCTGGGCCGGATCGCCCTGGCGCGGATCGCGCCGCAGGTTCAGCCACAGAAGCCCGGCGGGTCCGGCGAGCAGGCCCGCGCCGCCGAGCGACCCCAGCACGACGGGCAGGCTCAGGAGCGGATAGGGCGCCGCATAGTTCAACAGATAGTCGTAGATCGTCCCCACGCAGGTTGCCGCGAAGCACAGCATGAATCCGTAGAAGGTCAGGTGATGAAAGCGCCGGCGCGCAAGCGAGAATGCATCGTCCTCGTTGTTGCAGCCCTTGCCGTGGCCACCGCCCAGGTAGCGCAGGCGCAGCGCGTCGTGGGCCGCTTCCGCCAGCGCGGGACCGGTGGCCGCGCCGGGCGTGACGCCGCGCCAGAAGCGCGACACGCCGATGCCCAGTGCCAGCAATGCGTAAAGGAACACGAGACCGAATAGCCACGCGAGCAGACCATGCGGGAATACCGCGTAGAAGTTGCCCGCGAGCGGCCCGCGCAACAGGCCGCCGCCCATGCCCGCCGCCAGCGCGAGGAACAGTGCGAGGCCGCCCGCCAGCGCGAGCGAAACCGTGAGCCCGCTGCGCTCGTACAAGCGTCCCAGCGCCGCGGGCCAGGCAAAGTCGGTGTAGGTGTCGAGCCGCACCTTCGCCATGGCCTGCGGCACGTTCACCGCGAACTCATGCGGCGGCGCGTACTGGCATGCGTGCAGGCACGCACCACAGTTGTGGCACAGGTTCGCGAGGTAATGCACGTCGGCCTTGCTGAACGCGAGCCGCCGGTTCATCGCGGGAAACACGGCGCAGAAGCCTTCGCAGTAACGGCAGGCGTTGCAGATCTGCATGATGCGCGCGACTTCGCCTTCGGTTTCGGTGCATTGGCCTTGCAGGAGGCCGGCTTTCGAGCGGAACAGGATGGGCTGTTCGCGCACGCCCGCAGCCGTGAGTGTCGCGTCGTGAATCAGGTCGTCAAGCGGCTGCATGTTCGGTTTCCTCTTTCTGCTGTGCGTGTCCTGCATGGGAAAGCTGCTGCGCGGCCTTTGCCGCCTGCGCGCCGGCAATCCTGCCGAACGCGGTGCCGATGGACATGCCCACGCCCGCCGTGTAGCCCTTGCCGAGCACGTTGCCGGCCATCATCTCGCCGGCCACGAAAAGGTTCTCGCTCGGCTGGTCGTCAAAGCGCACGGCGGCGGTTTCGTCGACCTTGAGACCGAGGTAGGTGAAGGTAATGCCGGGGCGCACCGCGTACGCGTAGAACGGTGCGGTATCGATCGGACGGGCCCAGTGGGTCTTGGCAGGCAGGAGTCCTTCCGTATGGCAGTCGTCGAGCACCGTATGATCGAACGTTCCGCCCCGGCAGGCCGCGTTGTATTCGCCGACGGTGTGCAGGAAGCGGGTTTCGTCCAGACCGATCGCGCGCGCGAGCCCGGAGAGCGTGTCCGACTGGATGCCGGGAAAGACCGGCGGCATGAAACGCCCGACGGCCTTCGCGTCGATGACCGAGTAGGCGATCTGGCCCGGCTGCATCGCGGTCAGGCGCCCCCAGATCGCGTAGCGCTTGGGCCAGAAGTCCTCGCCTTCGTCGTAAAAGCGCTGCGCGTCGCGATTGACGACGATGCCGAGCGACACGCAGTCGATGCGCGTGCAGATGCCGCCGTCGTAGAGCGGCGCGCGGGCGTCGATCGCCACGCAATGCCCCTGCGAGGGATCGCCGATGATGTCCGCGCCCGCGTTCATCATGAACTTGAGCAGTACGCCCTGATTGAAACGCGTGCCGCGAATCAGGATCTGCTCGCCCGGCCACTCGCCGCGCTCGTTTTGCCCCCATGCCTCACGGAGCCACTCGCGGTTTGACTCGAAACCGCCGCAGGCCAGCACGCAGCTACGCGCTTCGATACGCTCGCCTTTGCAGTACGCGGCGATGAAACGGCCGCCGTCGCCCAGTTGCAGCGAGTCGACCGGACTCTCGTAGCGAATCTCGACGCCCAATTGCTCGGCGCTTCGGTAATAGGCGTTGACGAGCGCCTTGCCGCCGCCCATGAAAAACGCATTGGTGCGCGAGAGGTGCAGCGTGCCCGACAGCGGCGGCTGGAAGTTCACGCCGTGCCGGCGCATCCAGTCGCGGCACGACGACGAATGACGGATGACGAGCCGCGCCAGATGTTCGTTGGTGACGCCGCCCGTGACCTTGAGCAGATCCTGCCAGAACTCTTCTTCGGGGTACGCATCGAGCAGCACGTCCTGCGGTTCGTCATGCATGCATCGCAGGTTGCGCGTGTGCTGTGAATTGCCGCCGCGCCATTCGCGCGGTGACGCTTCGAGGAGCAGGACGCTTGCGCCCGCTTCGCGTGCGGTCAGTGCCGCACACAGGGCAGCATTGCCGCCGCCGATTACCAGTACGTCGATCATGGGGAGGGGTGTCTTCGTTGCCAGTGTTGCACTGTAGACACCCTCCGCCGGCAGGGCCATCGGGCGGCGCGCAAGGGGTCTTCACTATTCGTGAAGGGTCGCTCCCGGCCACAGCCCGCCCTTGACGAGGCCGGCCGCGACTTGCGCGAGCAGCACGCGCACCGCGAGCGCCGCCGGGGAAAGCTCGTCGTCGGACAGGCTCGCCAGCAGGTTGGGGCGATGCAGGAAGTCGTCGCGCACGAGGCGGATGTCGAAAGGCTGATCGCCTAGCCGTGCCGTTGCCGCGCCCGGCTGGATGGTCGCGCCGAAGCCGTGCTGAACGAGGTCCATCAGCACGGTGAGGCCGTCGACCTCCGCGGCGAGCGGCGGCGCGACGCGCGCGCGGGCGAACGCCGTGTCCAGCAATGCCCTGAGTCCGTGGCTGCTGCTGGGCAGCACGAGCGGCGTCTGCCCCAGTTCGCGCAGGCGCACCGCGCCGCGCGGCGGCAGGCCGGCCGTTCCGGAGCGCGTGATCAGGAACAGACGCTCATCGAGCAGGGGCAGGACGCTCCAGCGATGCCCCGCGTCGGAACGAAACATGACCGCGAGATCGAGTTGTCGGGCATTGAGCATGTTGCCCAGGTGCCCCGACAGCGCTTCCACGAGATGCACCCTCACTTCGGGATAACGCTCGCGCATGGCATCAAGGAGCGGCCGCGCGAGGACCGATGCGGTCGTGGGCGGCAGGCCGACGCTCACGTGGCCGGTCAGGCGCGCCTGACCGGCGCTCTGTATCGCATTGTCGGCGTGCCGCACGGCCAGTTGCGCCTGGCGCAGGAAGGCGATTCCCGCGTCGGTGGGTACGACACCGGTCGCGGTGCGGGTGAGAAGCCGGGTGGCGAGTTCGCTTTCGAGACGGCTGATCTGCTGGCTGAGCGCGGACGTGACCATGCCGAGTTCGGCAGCGGCGCGGCCGAGTCCCCCGTGCTCGACGACCTTGATGAAATAACGCAACTGCCTCAGTTCCATGAGCGGTTTCCGTGCGGCCTTATTCGTGGGGACGACTAGTTTCGCACGCGGCGCACGGTGCGTCGAAGGGGCCGCCCCCGGCGCCCGCCGCCGCGCGCACCGATGACCCGGCATCGCCGGCCGGCATCGCCGGCTTCCTCGCGAACTTATCGTTCGGACCGATTAATGGGCAAAAACTACTTGTTTGTGCCCATTAAATGGCGGACTTAGCATGCGTACAACGCACTGGCAGCCGTTGCCGTGCAATACGAGGCATCCAGAAGAGGAAACCGAATGTCCGTTCAAGCACCCGCCCGGACCTGGGCCGAGATCGTCGTCCAGGCATTGAAGTTCAACGAAGTGCGGCTCGTGACCTACGTGCCCGACAACGTGCTGCGGCCGCTGATCGAAGCCGTCGAAGCCGATCCGTACTTCACGGTGATTTGCCCGGCGCGCGAAGAGGAGGCGGTCGGGATCACGGTCGGCGCCCATATGGCCGGCATGCGCGGCATCACGCTGATGCAGACGAGCGGCTTCGCGACCCTGCCCAACGCGCTGGCCTCGCTCGTGCGTCCCTACCAGTTGCCGCTCGTGATGCTGATTTCCGAGCGCGGCACGCTGGGCGATTTCCAGCTTGGGCAAGCGGTCGTGTGCCGCACGATGCGCCCCGTGCTCACGTCGCTCGGCATCGAGCATTTCGCCATCGAGCGGCTCGACGACGTCGAGTTCGTGGTCGACCGCATGATCAAGCAGGCGTTTTCGACGCTGGAGCCGGCCGCGATCATTCTTTCTCCGCTGCTCACGAAAAAGAGCAACACGTCCCACTGAAGGCGACTCTCCATGACCGCAACCGAAAACAGCACGGTGGCCCGCAGCGCCGCCAGGGTGATGAACCGCTCGGCGCTGACGCGCAGGCTTGTCGCGAAACTCAGGTCGAACGAAGCCGTGATCGGCGGCATCGGCAACACCAACTTCGACCTGTGGGCAAGCGGCCAGCGCCCCCAGAACTTCTACATGCTCGGCAGCATGGGGCTCGCCATTCCCATCGCGCTCGGCGTCGCCACCGCGCAGCCCGGGCGCCGCGTGGTCGCGCTCGAAGGCGACGGCTCACTGCTCATGCAACTGGGCGCGCTCGGCACGGTCGCGACCCGCGCGCCGAAAAATCTGCTGATCGTGGTCTGGGACAACGGCATCTACCAGATCACCGGTTCGCAAAAGACGCTGACGTCGGGCACCGTCGACCTGGTGGCGATCGCGCGTGGCGCGGGTCTGCGCCAAAGCGCGTGGGCCGCGGACGAGGCGCACTTCGACGCGCTGATCGAAAGCGCACTGGCCGGCGACGAGCCTGCGTTCATCGCGGTGCGCATCGACGACGCGAAGCCGGCCGGCGTGACCGAGCGCGACCCCGCGAGAATTCGCCAGCGTTTCATGGAAGGTATCGCCGCGTAACTGCGCGCCAGGCAATCCCACGCATTTGAGGAGTCCCCGATGTCACAACTGCTGATTGGCGGCAGATGGGTTGACGGTGAGTCGACCCAGCCGCTCACGGACAAGTATCACGGCAGGGAATACGCGCGCATGGCCGTTGCGTCGCCCGCGCAAGTCGACCAGGCGGTGGAGGGCGCCCTCGCGGGCTTCCGCGAATCGACGCTCTCGCCGTACGAACGGTATCGCATCTTGCTGGAGGCGGCACGCGTGATCGAGAGCCGCCGCAACAGGCTGATCGAACTGATGCGCGACGAAGCCGGCTTCACGCACGCGGACGGTGACAACGAGGTGCGCCGCTGCGTGCAGACGCTCGAGCTTTCCGCCGAGGAGGGCAAGCATCTGGCCGGCGAGCTGGTGCCCATGCAGGCCGCCGCCGGCGTGAAGAACCGGCTCGGGTACACCCTGCGCGTGCCTCGCGGCGTGGTGTGCGCGATCACGCCGTTCAATTCGCCGCTCAATACGCTCGCGCACAAGGTCGGCCCCGCCATCGCGGGCGGCAATGCGGTCGTCATCAAGCCGTCGAACGTCACGCCGCTGTCCGCGGTGGAGCTGTGCAAGGCGCTCATCGACGCGGGCCTGCCCGCGAACCTGCTGGCGCTCGTTCACGGTTCGGGCAGCGCCATCGGCCGCCAGTTGCTGGCCGACGCGCGCATTGCGTTCTATGCGTTCACCGGCAGCACCCAGGTGGGGCGCGAGATCCAGCAGGCGGCGGGCCTGCGCGGCATGCAACTGGAGCTGGGCAGTATCGCGAGCACAATCGTTTGCGCGGACGCCGATGTCGACATGGCGATTCCGAAGATCGTCAACGCCGGGTTCCGCAAGGCCGGTCAGGTCTGCACTTCCGTACAGCGGCTGTTCGTGGCGCGCGCGATCGCCGATACCTTCATTCCGAAGTTCGTCGAAGCCGTGAAGGCGACGCCGTGCGGCGATCCGGCCGATTCGCGAACCGTCATCGGGCCGATGATCTCGCTCCAGCATGCGCAGCGCGCCGAATCGTGGGTGCGCGAGGCGGTGGAGAACGGCGCCCGCGTTCTGACGGGCGGCAAGCGCGAGGGCACGGTGTTCGAACCCACGGTGCTGCACGGCGTTCGCGACAGCATGAAGGTCGTGTGCCAGGAAATCTTCGCGCCGGTCGTGTCGATCATCGAATTCGACCGGATCGAGGAAGCGGTCGCGGGCGCCAACGCAAGCGACTTCGGCCTCGCGGCGGGCCTCTTCACGTCGGACCTGAAAACCGCCTTGCGCACGGCGCAGCAGCTTGCGTTCGGCGGCGTGCATATCAACGAGGCGTCCAGCGCCCGCATCGACGCAATGCCCTTCGGCGGCGTGAAGGACAGCGGCTTCGGTCGCGAGGGCCCGGCCTGGGCCATTCGTGAAATGACCGAGGAGCGTCTCGTCACCGTCGCGTACTGACGCACCGCACGAGCCGCCTGCGAGCCATCTGACTGACTGAATGAACGGAACCCCTATCTTGGAAACATCCCTTTCGACGAACCCTGTCCTGCGCATTGCCGTGGACATCGGCGGAACCTTCACCGACGGCGTGGCCACGCTCTCGCCGTCGGGGCGCATCTGGGTCGGCAAGACTCCAACCACGCCGGACGATCCGGGCGAGGCGGTCTCCACGGTCGCGCTCAACCTGCTCAAGCAGGTGGCGGACTCGATGGGACCGTCGGCCCCGAAGCTCGCGGAAGTGGTACACGGCACGACGCTCATCACGAACACGCTGATCGAGCGTAAGGGCGTGAAAACCGGCCTCGTCACCACGCAGGGCATGCGCGACATGCTCGACATCGGCCGCGAATGGCGCTACGACATCTACGATCTGGACATCGTGATACCCACGCCGCTCGTGCCGCCCGCGTTGCGCCTCGCGGTGGACGAACGGCTCGATGCGCGCGGCGAGATCCTGACGCCGCTCACGGACGCGCAACTGGACAAGCTGATCGACGGGGTAATCAGCAAGCTCGGCGCGGCCGGCGTCGAATCCGTGGCGGTATCGCTGCTGCATTCGTACATCAACGATACGCACGAGAAGCGCATCGAGGCGCGCCTCAAACAGGCGCTCCCGAACCTCTCGGTGTCGGTGTCGTCGGACCTTGCGCGCGAGATCAAGGAGTTCGAGCGCACCTCGACCACGGTGGCGAATGCCTACGTGAAGCCGATCGTCGCGAAGTATCTCCATGAACTCGAAAACCGCATCGCGCGCATTCAGGAAGGCATTCCGCTGCGCGTGATGGTGTCGAGCGGCGGGTTCACGTCGGCGAAGGCGGGCGCGGAGTCGCCCATCCTGCTGCTGGAGTCGGGGCCGGCCGCCGGCGTGCTGTCGGCGCTCAATACGGCGTACCAGAACGAGGTCAAGCGCGTGCTCGCATTCGACATGGGCGGCACCACGGCGAAGGCCTGCGTGGCCGTCGACGGCGAGCCGCCCGTGGCGCACAGTTTCGAATGCGCGCGCGTGGAACGCTTCAAGCGCGGCTCGGGGCTGCCCATCCTCATTCCGAGCATCGAGCTGATCGAGATCGGTGCGGGCGGCGGTTCCATCGCGTACTGCAATCGCCTCGGCCTTCTCAACATCGGACCCGAATCGTCGGGCTCCGTGCCGGGCCCGGCCTGCTATGCGCGCGGCGGCACCGACGCAACCGTCACCGACGCGGACCTGCTGCTGGGCTACCTGAACCCGTCGAACTTTCTCGGCGGCGAAATGGAGCTCGACACCGGCCTTGCCTCGGCGGCGATGGAGCGGCTCGCGAAGCGGCTGGGCATGGCCGCGACCGACGTTGCTTGGGGCATCTACAACATGGTCAACGAGAACATGGCGAGCGCCGCGCGCATTCACATCGCCGAGAACGGCCACGATCCGCGCGAGTTCGCGATGGTGGCAACGGGCGGCGCGGGCCCGGTCCACGCGGTCGAAGTGGCGCGCAAGCTGCGCATTCCGCGCGTGCTGATTCCGATCGCGGCGGGTGCGGGATCCTGCCTCGGGATGCTGGCCGCTCCCGCGCGCGTCGACCGTTCGTTCTCGAGCCCGCAACTGCTCGCGGATACGGACTGGGCGCAAGTGGCCGACAGTCTCAAGTCGCTCAAACGTGAAGGCGAAGCCGAACTGGAGTCGGCCGGCGCTGCCGACGTGGAATGGCGCATCGGCGCCGAGATGCGCTATTTCGGCCAGGGCGCGGACGTGTCGGTGTCGATTCCTTACGAAGCGGTCACCGAAGAGACGGGCGCGAAGGTGCTGGCTTCGTTCGAAGCGCAGTACGAAAAGCTTTACGGCCGGCTTGTGCCCAATGCGCGGCCGCAGGTCGTGACGTGGCGGCTCACGGGCCGCGAGCGCACCTCGGGCCAGCATTTCGAGTGGGGCGACAACCGTGTCAAGGCGACGGACGCGCTGCGCGGCAAGCGCCCGGTCTATCTGCCGCTGCGCGGCGAATACGCCGAGGTGCCCGTGTACGACCGCTATTCGGTGCGGCCGGGGCAGACCTTGCAGGGGCCGCTGATTCTCGAGGAGCGCGAGTCGACCATCGTCGTCGCCGTGAAGTCGGACGTCACGGTGCTGCCCGACCTCACCACTTCCGTCACTATCAAGGAGTTCGAATAAATGACTCAGCTCTCCACTGCGCCGTCCACGACGTCCCGGAAGCGGGCTGCCACGTTCGACCCGATCGAGCTGGAAATCCTCTGGAAACGGTTGATCAGCGTGGTCGACGAAGCGTCCGCCGCTTTCGTGCGCACCTGCTTTTCCACGCTCGTGCGCGACGGCAACGATTTCGCGATCGTGCTGACCGATGCGCAAGGGCGCTCGCTCGCCCAGTCGACCATGAGCCTGCCCGGTTTCATCGGCTGCCTGCCGGCGACCGTGCGGCACGTGCTGGACAAATATCCGGCGCCGACGATGCAGGAAGGCGACGTCTTCATCACCAACGACCCGTGGAAGGGCTCGGGGCACATTCACGACGTGACGACCGTCACGCCGATCTTTCGGGACGGCGGCGTTGTGGCGTTCGCGGCGGTGGTCTCGCACCTGGTCGACATCGGCGGGAAATTGCGCAGCAACAGCAGCCGCGAGATCTACGAGGAAGGCCTGCAAATCCCGATGATGAAGCTGCTCGACGCGGGCAAGCCCAACGAGGTGCTGATCGAGATGATCATGCAGAACGTGCGCGCGCCGGAGCAGGGCATGGGCGATATCTGGGCGCAGGTGTCCGCCTGCCGGAAGATGGGCGAGCGCCTGCAAGGACTGCTCGACACGGTCGACCTGGAAGCGCTCGGCGCCGAGGTGCGGCGTCGTTCCGAGCAGGCAATGCGCGATGCGATCTCGAAGATTCCCGACGGGATTTACGAGTCCACCGTGCTGCACGACGGCTTCGAAAAGCCGATCGAGCTGAAATGCAAACTCACCGTGACGGGCGACCGGATCGACATCGACTATGCGGGCAGCAGCGCGCAACTGGCGCGCGCGGTCAACGTCGTGCCGATCTACACGTTCGCGTACACCGTCTACGGCATCAAGACCCTGCTGTGCCCCGACATTCCCAACAACGAAGGCAGCTTCGTGCCGATCACGACCACCGCGCCGCTCGGCTCGCTGCTGAACCCCACGTACCCGGCGGCGTCGGGCGGCCGCAGCGCGATCGGCCATCTGCTGCCGGCGTGCGTGTTCCGCGCGCTGGGCAACGTGCTGCCGGAAAAAGTGTGGGCCGGCGGCTCGCCCAATTCGTCGATGACGATGTCGGGCGAATACCAGGGGCGGCGTTTCGCGGTGGTCAATTTCGTCAACGCCGGCCAGGGCGCGAACGCGCGTCGCGACGGTTTTTCCGCGATGAGCTTTCCGGCCAATCTCGGCAATACGCCGGTCGAGATGATGGAGTCGCTCGCCCCGATCAGGGTGCTGCGGCGTGAAGTGCGCCGCGGCAGCGGTGGCGCGGGCCGGCATCCGGGCGGCTGCGGGATCAGCTTCGAATACGAACTGCTGCCCGACGCGTCGAACGTGAGCGCCTCGTTCCTGATGACGCAGCTCAAGTCCTCGCCGCCGGGACTCGCGGGCGGCGGCGCAGGCAAGCCCGGCCAGTTGCTCATCAACGGTGAAGTGGTCGACCCGACCGAGCCGCGCGTGCTGAACGGGGGCGATCGCGTGCTGATGGAAACGGCGGGCGGCGGCGCCTACGGAACGCCCGCCTGAGGCGCGCCTCGCGCGCACTCGCACTCGCACTCGCACTTATCGAGAACAAAACGAAACAAGGGAAAACGCATGACCGATATTGTCCGGATTGACCAGAACGCCCGCCGTAGCCGCGCCCTGATTCACGAAGGGCTGCTTTATATCTCCGGCCAGGTGCCCGACGACCGCACCGGCGACGTTGCGGACCAGACGCGTCAGGTGCTGGCGAAGATCGACGCGCTGCTTGCCGAGGCGGGCACCTCGAAGGAACGGCTGCTCAGTACGCAGATCTGGCTGAAAACGATGGACGACTTTGCCGCCATGAATGCGGTGTGGGACGCGTGGGTGACGCCGGGCCAGACGCCCACGCGCTGCTGCGGCAAGGTGGAACTCAACGACCCGAATTGCCGCGTGGAAATCGTTGCCGTAGCGGCCTGCCGTTAGGGCCGTCACGACGCAGCGACGATGCAGGGGGAGCGGCTGCCGGTGAAGCAGCCGTTCGTTTGCGAAGGCAGCGGCGGGCAGCGAACGGCGGGCAGGTTGCGCCCGCTCGCGCACGAAAAACTGCGCCATCGCCGTATTGCGAGGGGAGTCATTACCATGAAAATTGTCATCATCAGGCATCGCCTTCTGCCCGATGCCGAAGAACGGGCGCTCGCACGCATCAACGCGCTAACGGAGCGAATCCGCACGCAGCCAGGCTTTTGCTTTCGCCACGTTGGGAGAGAGTCGGGCGATCCTGCCTGCATCGTCAGCGTGACGGCCTGGAATACGGCGGAAGATTGCGCGCGCTGGGAGGCGCTCCTGGCGGCGTCGCCGTTGCCGCCGGTCGACCGCTCGCGTCTTTATAGTTCGGTGGAGCATAGCGTCGTGAACACCCTCAGTTACCCTAACTAAATCATTCAGGGGTGCCATGTTCTCTCGTCTTTCAATTTCCACCCGGCTATGGGCGACCGTCGGGCTGCTGGCGCTGCTGATCGTGGTCGTGGGAGCGCTCGGGCAGATCGGCATGAAGCGTTCGAATGATGCGCTCGAATACGCCTATTCGAACCAGTTGGCGGCGTCGATCCAGCTAGGGAGCGCGAACCTCGCGTTGACGATCGCGCGCGTCGGCCTGGACCGGACGCTGATGCATCCCGAAGAACCGGGGCTGCCCGCCGCCATTGCCAAGGCGCTTGGGCACCTCGACGATTCCAATCGTGCCTGGCATGCCTTTCGGGCGCTCCCGCACGAACACGAGGAACAGGCTCTGGCGGATCGTGTGGATGCGGCTCGCACGGCGCTGGTGCAGCAAGGCATCGTGCCGATGGCGGATGCGCTGAAGCGTGGTGATCGCGACACCGCAGACCGGATCGCGATGAAAACGATGTCACCGCTCTCGCTGGCATTGACGAGCAGCACCGATGCGCTGGACCGCTGGCAGGATGCGCATGGACAGCACGAATTCGACGAAGCCCAGCAGTTCTACAGGCGGCTGAGTCTCGCCGGCATGCTGCTCACCGTGGCTGGGCTGATGGTATCGGGGGCTTGCGCATATGGACTGCGCCGCTCCATTGCCGTTCCGCTCGCGGAGGTGCTCTCGGCGCTGCAACGTATCGCGCGCGGCGATCTGACCGCGGCGCTCGAGGTGCGCTCCTGGGACGAGATGGGTCGCCTCGTGGAAGGGCTCAAGACGATGCAGGGCGGCTTGGACGGCACCGTGAGGCAGGTGACGCGAAGCTCGGAGGCCATCGCCGCCGCGACCAGGCAGATTGCGGCGGGCAACGGCGACCTGTCGCAACGCACCGAGGAACAGGCGGCGTCGTTGCAGGAAACCGCGGCCAGCATGGAAGAACTGACTGCGACGGTGAGGCAGAACGCGGACAATGCCCGCACGGCGCAGAGCCTGACCGATTCCGCGCACGACGTCACGACACGCGGTTCGCAGGTCGTCGCCGGCGTGGTGCAGACGATGGGCGAGATCGACCGTAGTTCGCAGAAAATCGCCGACATCACGGGTGTGATCGAGGGCATCGCGTTCCAGACCAACATTCTCGCCCTCAACGCGGCGGTTGAAGCCGCGCGCGCGGGCGATCAGGGGCGCGGCTTCGCGGTGGTTGCCGGCGAGGTGCGCTCCCTGGCCCAGCGCGCCGGGGCCGCCGCGAAGGAGATCAAGACGCTGATCGACGATTCGGTCGGCCGCGTGGCATCGGGGGCAAGGCAGGTTCACGTCGCAGGCGAGACGATGCAGGAAATCAGCGAGTCGATCACGCGGGTAGCGACCATCATGCGAGAGATCTCGCATGCCTCGGACGAGCAGCGCGATCGCATCGAACAGGTTGGGGTTGCGGTGTCGCAGATGGACGAGGTATCGCAGCAGAATGCGGCGCTGGTCGAGCAGGCGGCGGCTGCGGCGGCCTCGCTCGACGATCAGGCGGCGGCGCTGCGCGAGGCCGTTGCGGTTTTCAGGCTGAAGTAAGCGAACGACATCTGCAAGGCGGACGCTACGTGGATGCGCACGCTGTCGTGCCGCTGTTCGCCGCTGTTCGCCGCTGTCGCGTGAACGACTATTTCGGCATCCGAAATTGATAATCTGCGTCGATCAATCGAAATATTGTCCTTGTTTGTGCGTGGGAAACAAGCCATCTACCATCGCGGCAAAAGCGTTCCCATCCACCTCGCCTGTGCATGGCGGCGGCAAAAGATTCCAAAAAAGAGGAAACCATCCATGATTCCATTCGTAGTCCGAAGCAGAGGCAAATCCAGTTTGGCGAGATATTGTCTGCTGGCGATCGGCATCGGTTTTTCGATGCATGCCGCGGCGTGGGATCTGCCCGCCGACAATTCGACGGTCCCGCAAGCCGAAGTCGAGCAGATTCTCGGTGGCAAGGATTACCCGGAAACGACCGGCTTTACGCGGCACCTCGATTACATCGACTACACGGCGAACGGCAGGACGTTCACCCAGGTCGTCATGCGGCTCGACCCGAACACGCCGCTGATGCACGACGGCCGCAAGGTGGTTCTCGCGGCCACCGAGGAAGGCAGTTCGAGCGCAAACGGTTTCGTCGAAACCGACGAAGGCAAGGAGGGCATTGGCGTTTGGCTGGCCAAGCGAGGCGTGACGTTCATTGCGTTGAACCGTGTCGGGCGCTGGAACTTCTTCGCGCCCAACCGCAGCGGAACGTGGGAGACTATTCCGCTCGACGAGCGCATGCCGATCTTCTCGCAGCATCAAAAGGCGTACTGGTCGAAAGACGACTACGTCGTCGAACCGGCGGGCAAGACCTCCAGTTCGAGCGGCAGCGAATACGTTCGCTTTCCCAAGCCCGGCACGGAGCTATACGATGACATGGTCGCCTGCACGCCGGTCGCAATGGTCGACGGACTCGAGACGGGCTTGCGGCATGCATTGCCCGATGCCGAGCGTAAAAAGTCGCTGCTTCTTTACTGGGGTTTCTCGACCGGCGGCGCACTGATGTGGCCGCTTGCCGAACGCATCCGTCCTGACGGCTACCTGAATTGGGGCTCGTCGCCGCCGGGTGTCGTGTACTACTATGGAGCCGCGCTCGGTGGGCGTTGGGACTGGCCTTATGAGCATTCGGCGCTGCGTGTGCGCGGGCGCGGCCGCTCCGACTTCGAGTTCTATAACAAGCGCGCCGATCCGGCAACGAAGGATGAACGCTGGCAACGCGATTTGCGCGAGCCGCGCTTCAAGGCGGTCGAAGATCCCACCATGTTCGCCAACACGGCCGCGCTGACCGAAGACGCGATGCGCCTCTACACTGCCGATTTCGTGCCGGCCGACGTTAAAGCCGCGGGTTTCAACAAGATTTTCACCGACATCATCGCAACCACGATGCCGGGCCCCGCGTTGCATGGCCTGCCCGTGTGGGATATGAACGGCACTTTCGACGAAGTCTATTCGGTGCCGACGATGCAGGCCGCGCGCAACATGATGCAGCCCTACGTCGGCAAGCACGTGCTCATCCGTATCGACGGTTTCAATCACAGCATTGTCAATCGGCAGGTGCGCGTCATTGGCCCGATATGGTTGCGCGCAATCGAAAGCGGATATTTCGACTGACGTCGATTCCGCATTCGTTGGGTCATGTCGATACGTTCCTTGTTTGCAGCGCGGGCTGCTTCATCGAATGCGAGGCCGAATACGAGGCCGAATACGAGGCCCGGATCGCGCCGGGTGCAGGGCGGCAAGCACTCAGCGTTCTTCCGGGTGACTCGCCACTTGATTGCCGAAGGGCGGGCGGCTGGCGCTCGCCGCCTGCATCGTCGAACCCAGCGCGACGATACGTTCGAAGTCTCGCAGACTCGACGCCCCCGTTTTCTTCAGTATTGCGCGAATCTGGCTGCGAACCGTATCGAGAGAAACGTTTCTCGCGCGCGCGACATCTTCGGCCGACACCCCGCCCGCCAAAATCGCCGCAACTTCGGCTTCCGAGCGCGTGAGTCGAAACAGATCAGTAAGCAGTGCGCTGGAAGGGGCGGACGGTGCGAGCAGACGGCGCACGAGGACGGTCGCTGCGCCGCGAATGACCCCGGTGCCCATGTTCGGCTGTCCTGGTGACGAAAGATGGCGCAACGCAGGGCATATCAGGGTCCAGAGCGTGACGGGTTCGCTTGGCAGTGCGCCAGGACGAGCGCGTATGCGCATGCCGCCCCCGGCAGCGCCGCGCGAGGCGGCACCGACCAGGCGCCGCAGTTGCGCGTCGTCCTCCGGATGACGCGCACGCAGCCCGGATTCGTTCGTGCCGGTGCCGGGTCCGCGTCCGTGGCGGGTGGCGAACAGTCCGAAGCGCGGTTCTTCCAGCAAGGCAGCGGCTTCCGCGTTGCAATAAAGAAGCTTCATCTCCTGACTGACGACGATGACGCCGAGCGGCAGCACGTCCAGCGCGCCCGCACCGAGAGCCGATGCAGTGGGCGTTAGCTGCGCGCGCATTTGAAGCGCGCGTTTCAGATGCGGAATGAGCAGGGCAAGCGTGCGCTTGTCATCGTCTGCAAACGGCCGTGACGCGGCATCCCGGTGAAGCCCGAGCGGAATCACCTCCGATGTCCCGATCAGACCGCCGATCAGGTAGCGACGCGAGCTTTTGCGGCCGAAATCCGTATAAAACTCGCTTCTCACGTAGCTGCTGTCGGCAACGATCTCGTGACCGAGCCGGACATCTCCCCGCAGGCGCTGCGCTTCCTCAAGGCCGATCTTCCCGGCCGCCTGGCGGTAGGGGTCCAGCACGACGTATCGGGACGCGTACTCGTCGTCATACGAATCGCGGCGCATCAACAGATTGCCCGTCTTACCGAACTCGTTCGCGAGCCACAACGTGGCGCGCTGAGCGTCCATAAGGGACATCAATCGGTCGCCGAGATCCCGCCAGCTCGCGCCCTCGCCGAGCGCCGCCGCATAGATCAGATCGGCAACTTCTGGAAGTTCGAAGCCTTGCAAAGGAAGTATCCGCGCGATGTGACGGTCGGGCATGACCATCACCAGTTCTGGGGATGACGGGCGTGCGCTCCATGTTACAGACTTCAATGGCTTGCCCGCGCGGTTCCCGCTCGCGGCCATCTTGGGCTTGGGGAAGGGCGCATGGGCATTGGACGTATGTTCGCACGCCTCGGATGGCAAGGCGAGGCAATTCCATGTCGAATCGGACGGTCGGGAGGCGTCGCGCGCGCCCCGGCATTCGAGCCATGCCAACGCGGCCAACAGCCTGCGAAGGAGAGATATCATGTCGCGGGATCGGGCAAGGCAACGCGCTCGTCCGGCACTCCCGATAGGGCGTCCGGTCGCGGTGACAGTGGCGACGTTGTTGCTGGCGCTGCTGGGTCATGGGTGTCACGGCGGCGATATAGGCGAAGCGCCGACCGTCGTCACGAGGGCGAAACTGGACGGAAACTGCTTTACGAAGTTTGCGATCCCCTTGCCGGTGTTCGGGCCTGCCGGAGCGCTTGCGCGCGTTGATGCAGCCGCTCATCCCGATCTGACCGTGACCATGTCCGAGACCAGTCAGCAGGTGCTGCCGCCCGGTTCCTACCCCCAATGCGGCGCGGGCGTGACGCTGGGTCCGACGCGCGTATGGACGTACCGGACAACAGACTCCAATACCGGCGCGGTGCTGGGGCCGGCTCACTGGCCGGCCGTGACCATCGCCGCGCAGCGCGGAATCGCGACACGCGCCACCTACGTCAACAGGTTGCCGAGCTTCAACCCGGACGACCCCTCCGGTCCCGGCATGGTCCAGGGAGAATTGCCGTTCGATCAGACCGTGCATTGGGCCGATCCTCTGAAGACCGGCTGCGGCATGGCCGGGCAGGCCGCCGCGGCCGGTTCGGCCTGCAAGACGAACTATATTGGCCCGGTCCCGGCGGTCGTGCATCTCCACGGCGCCGAATTAGCCGCCGCCGACGACGGCGATCCGGAGTCGTGGTTCACGCCGGACGGTTTGAAAGGCGCCGATTACCACACGATCGGAAACCCCGGCCCCGGTGCGGCGACACTGGAGTATCCCAACTCGCAGGAACCGGGCACGCTCTGGTTCCACGATCATTCGCTGGGAACGACTCGCCTGAACGTCTACGCGGGGCTCGCGGGATTCTATTTCCTCAAGGACCCGGACAGCGAGCCAAAGGGTTATCCCAGCGGGCAGTACGAGATAGAAATGGCGGTGCAGGACCACATGTTCGACACCAGCGGCCAACTGTATATGCCGATACAGCAGCCGTCCCTGAATCATCCGTTCTGGAGCCCGATCTTCGAAGGCGACGTTGCGGTCGTGAATGGAGCGGCTTTTCCTTACCTGAACGTGGAGCCGCGACGCTATCGGCTACACATTCTGAACGGAAGCCTGAATCGGGGATACACCTTTGTGTTTGGCAACGCGCCCGTCTATCTGGTCGGAAGCGACGACAACTATTTCGACAAGCCGGTGCCGCTTCCCATTTCCTCGGCCGGCGCGTCCGAGGGACTGCCGGTCTCGCCGGGCGAGCGCGCCGACATCATCGTCGATTTTTCCCCCTTTGCGGGCCAGACGATCGAACTCACCAATTCGCAGCCCGGCCAGGATGTTCAGTTACCCGACATCATGCAGTTCAGGGTGGCCGCTTCCGCTTCCGGCCCCGACACGAGTTGCGATCCGGCAAATCCGGACTCATCCAGCGGCCTTTGCGCACGACCGCATCCGATGGTTCACCTGACGGACGGCAAGGGCAACGTATTGCCCGGCGTGAAAATTGACCGCGTGAGACAGATGGTTCTCTACGATCGCGTCGAGACGTCGGGCGGTCCGGTGCCCACCGACATCAAGGAGTACGTCAACAACACCACGTGGAACGGACTGGAGTCGGCAAGCATTGCTCGCGAGTTCCCGGCCGACGGCATAAGCGAACTGCCGCGCGTTGGATCGACGGAGATGTGGGAGATTCTCTATCTCTCGACGTTACACGGGGCAAGCCACCCGGTTCATATTCACCTCTCGCAGTTTCAGGTGCTCAATCGCCAGTCGATCAACGTGAGTCAGTACCTGTCGGACTGGACAAAGGCATTCGGCACGACGGGAAGCAGTCCAGCAGCACTGCCCGCGGGATGCACGGCGGGCGCCTATTGCACCGACTACGGGCCGCCGCTGAGCTACCTGACGCCCAACAAGGACGGTGCGCTCGGCGGCAATCTCCCTTTCAGCGGCTATCTGCAAGGTGCCTTCGAAGCGCCAGCGGCGGGCGAATCGGGATGGAAAGACACGGCCGACGCGCACGCCGGCCAAGTCCTGAGAATCCTCGTGCGATGGACGCCTTCGAGTGTTCCCGTCCAACCCGGCCAATCGTACGCGGGGCAGAACCTCTACGCGTTCGATCCCACGCAGGGGTATTACATCTGGCACTGTCATGTCCTCACCCATGAGGATAACGAAATGATGCGGCCATATCGCGTGACGAACTGACCTCGAAACATGCTTCGGCTATTGGGTTGCCTTCTGATCAGCATCGGCGTTTCGACGCTTCCGAACGCGTGGACGGCGTGGGCTTCGTTCGAGAACGGAATGACGGTCTACATGGTGTCCTGCGACGGGGCGCGAATAGGCGGCATCTGTCACGGCGACGAGCGAGCCGGCGTGCCTTTTACTTATCAGGTGTCACTGGACGAGCATTCGGTGACGTATCGGACGATGAACGATCCTGGGTTGCCCCGAACGCTTCCGTTCTGCGTAATTCGTGACGTGCGTAGCTGGCTGTGCCAGTGGAACCGTGACGAGGTTCCAAAGATCCGGTTCGGCATGGTAGGCGGAAATTATGTGGAAATCTCGGTCTGCACGACCGATGCGCCGGGTCCGATGTTTTATCAGGTCAGTCAGTGGCATTGGTGGCGCGTACGCTTGCGGGAAACATTTTCCCGCACTGAGGCGAATTCGCGTTCCGCGGCCGCCATGATACGCACGCGGATGTGAATTGCCTCGCCGCGTAATTGCTTTATCAAAGCGCGGAGGTCGCGCTCGGCGCCGCACGCTGCACTCGCCGTACCTCTTCGACAACGCGGCCTTCATGGCAGCACGCCGCAGCAGTTCCTTCAGCGGCATCGAAAGGCCTGACGCGCGCGTGGGGTAGCGGGTTGGGGCGTGTTTTCATGACATCGAGTTTACTTCGAAGATAGACGCCTTGTGATAAGGATACTTATCTTTATAGCGATGTTGTACGCAGATTCCACACTATTCGACATAGCAGCGCGAGGCGACCATCCTCCGCCGTACGCGTCACGCGTACAGGCGATGAACGCGCCTTGAACCGTTTTGGCCCGGACGGAACGAGATGCCCACGCCGCGACCAGCAAATGCGAAAGCAGCCTCGCAAAACGACGCGATGCATAAGCAGGTTTGTTTTTGCCAAAGAGAGAAAAAAAGAACCCGGCCTCCGTCACGCCCGTCGGTTTCAGACGAAGCGCGCGATCAGCCCCAGCACTTCGAGCGCGCCAATCAGCACCACGATCAGCGCCGGCAGCACGAGCACGACGACCCAGCCGGTCGCGCCACGCTGCGAGCGGCGCACGGTACGTTCAGTTTCGTCGAGATGGAGTTGGTTTTCGGCCATCCGAAGTCGATCCATGCCAACACTCCGTTTTGATCGTGCGCGGCCGCCGGGCGGCGGCCATGCGCGCTTGCATGTTGTATTCACGCATCGCGTCAGGTCGGCCACACGAACAGGTCGTGAGCGTGCGTGCCGCTGTCGATGTTCACGTTGCGGCGCACCGTGCTGCCGTCATAGCTTGCCGTCACCTCATAGCGGCCATCAGGCAGCCGCAACAGCATGAACGGTCCATCCGATTGCGCGTCGAGCACCGTGTTGCCATGCATGTCGGCAATGCGCACCGGTACGTCGGCGAGATAGTCGCCGTGTCGGCCGACGAACTCAAGCGTCAGCGGATAACGGTGCATCAAGTTTTTGAGCGCGGATGACTGGTCACTACCGATGCCGCCCGACAGATACGTGATGTCGCCCGAATGATGCGTGGCGGGCAGCGCTACGTCGGCGAAAGCCGTCTGCACGCTGAATGCCGTGGAGAGTGCCGCCGCTCCGAGAAAAGCGAGTGAACGTCCTTGCATGTCGAACCTCCGTGAGTGCGCTCGTACCGGCGACGGCATGGTTCGCGCGCATTCCATGTCGTACGGAGAAAGCGTAGGAGCCGCGACTTAAGCGTCACTTAAATGCGCGTCACTTAAATGCGGCTCAATAAAGCCGGATTAAAAAGCGCACCATGACGGCGCCTTCAACCCGATACCGCGAAGTCAACGCGATCCGTTCCTCGCGCACCGCGTCGCTTCTTTCATGAAGCCGACGATCGGCCCCGCTTCGTTCATCGACGTTGCATCGTCCTCTATGCGCGGCAAAGCGCGGCGCCTGTCTGCCGCCGGAGCCATGCGCCGTCCCGTTTCCTCGCGGCAATGCCCGCACTTGCCGCCGTTCGCGGTTTCGTGAGCTGCGAATTTCAAGCTTGCCGACCTCATCGTTAACCCGCTGTCTCGACATTTTCGATACAGTCGGTGATAAAGTCACTAGGTGACTTGGAGAGGAGAGGATATGTTCGAGAAAAACCGGCTACTGCAAATGCTTGCGAGCAACCAGATTCCGTTGGGCATGCAGTGCTTCACGGGGCACCCGGCGCTCATTGAAATCATGGGCCTGACGGGATTCGACTTCGTCATGCTCGATGGCGAGCATTCCGGCAACGACGTTCGCGCCATGGAGGACAGCGTGCGCGTCGCGCAGCGTGCGGGCCTCGCGCCCTATGTGCGGGTGCCCGACCGCGCCGACGAAACCGGCATCCGCCGCGCGCTCGAAGCCGGCGCGGAGGGCATTTTCCTGCCGATGATCCGCAGCGCGGCCGACGTGCGCCATGCGGCGAAATTCGCGTTTTTTCCACCGCTCGGCGAACGCGGCATTTGCCCGGCCACGCGCGCGGCAGGCTACGCGTTCCGCCATTTCGACCGCTACACCAGCTGGAACAACGCGCAAATCGCACTCGTGCCGATGATCGAACACCCGGAAGGCGTGGCGAACATCGACGAAATCTGCGCGCTCGACGAAGTGAAGATGATCGTTTTCGGTGCGGGTGATCTGGCTTACGCCATGGGCGAAGGCACGCAGATGATGAAAAGTCCGCGCGTGCAGCAGGCGTATCGAACGGTGCTCGACGCGGCGCAGCGCCACGGCGTGGCCGTGATCGGCGGCCCCGTGCTCGATCCCACACCGGCCGCGTGCCGCAAATCGCTCGACGACGGCGTGCGCGTCTTTTGTCTCGGACTCGACATGCTCGGCTTCCGGCGCTTCTGCGAGCAGACCGTCACGGCGTTGAACGCGGGCGTGGAGGGCAGCGCGTTTTCCCGCGCGCCCGCGCCCGAAAGTGCATTTCCCGAGTAAGCCCGCATCGCGCAACGCGCGTGAACTTCTTTCATAAACATAGGAATCCGAATGACTAAATGGAACTGGAAGCGCTACGTGGTGGGTCCGGATGCGAACGGCAAGTCGGCCGTGCTGATGGACGAAGCCACCAACGTGCAGCGCAATCCCGGTATTTTCTATCGCGCGACCTTGTGGAGCGCGGCCGAAGTGCCCGTCGACAACGCCATCGAGGACGATCGCACGAACGCCATCGAGACGCGCGAACCCTTGCCTGGCGGCTTGCTGTTCCGCGCGCTGGAAATCCCGCCCGATACCGCCGACAAGCAGCATCACGTCGAAGCGCTGCGCCAACTCAACACCGAGGTCAAGCAAAAGCATCTGCCCACGGAAGCGGACCTTGCGCGCCACCCGAGCATGCATCGCACGGACACGCTCGATTGCATCACCTGCATCAAGGGAGAAATCTGGCTCGTGACCGACGTCGACGAAGTGCTCATGCGACCCGGCGACACCGTTGTCATTCGCGGCACCAATCACGCGTGGAGTAATCGCTCCAGCGAGCCGTGCCTGCTGTGCGGCTGCATGATCGACGCCACGCCGCGCTAACTTCGCCGCCCCGTGCCGGCGCCTGGCGGCCCGCCGCGGCGGCCGGCAACGGGCGGCATCGTAAAAGGCTGCGCCCAAGAGCCAGCCGGTCACGAGGAGACACAATGAACGTCAAGAGGATGCGCGCGGCCGCGCTGGTTGCGTTGGCCGCGGCAGCCGGTTCGCGGGGCGCAAGCGCTTACGAACTGGGCTATCCCGGCTGGTCGATTCCACCGGGCGCGATGATGACGATGACGGCGGCGTCGCCCGCGCCGGGCGTCTACAGCTTCAACGAAATCTATACGGCGCAGGGGCACCGCAGCGGTCCCGGCGATCCCACGGGCGAGACGGCGTTGCATGTGGCGTCGGCCGTGACCGGCGTGCTGTGGTCGCCGGGCTGGACGTTTCTGGGTGCGCGCTACGAGGCGCTCATCGTACAGCCGTTCACGATGAACGACGCGGGCGCGCCGCTCAATCAGCAAGGATCGGGGATTCACAACACGCTGATCGCACCGGGCCAGTTGAGCTGGAAGCTCGGCGATACGGGGCTCTACGTGAAAGCGGGACTCGCCATTACGGTGCCGGACGGCACGATTTCCGGCGCGAACGGTCTCGCCGATCCGGGCGCGCCGTGGTGGATCGTGCAACCTTTGCTCAGTGCGTCGTACATCAAGAACGGCTGGAATCTCACGAGCAATGTCTCGCTGGAAATGAACACACCGAACACGAAAACGCACTATCGCACCGGCGACATTCTGCACGCCGATTTCACGGCCACGAGAAAGTTCGGCAAGTGGACGGTCGGCCCCGTGGCTTCGTACATCGGCCAGGTGAGCGGCGACACATCGAGCGCGTTCTATCACAACGCCATCAACGTGGATCGCTACAACCTGCTCGCGCTCGGCGCGCTGGTCGGCTACGACTTCGGCGGCGCGACCGTGAACCTGTGGGCGACGCAGGACGTGATCGCCAGTGCGTCGGGTGGTTCGAGCGGCGCGGACAAGGCGACCATCATCAAGGGCTACAAGGTGTTCGCCAATCTCAACTTCCGTTTCTAGCAGGCGGATTCAACGATGGAGATTCATATGGAAGCGACGCGCGAGCTGGACCTCGAAGCGGTCATCGACGAAGGCGGCGTGAGAGGCTTGCAGATAGCCGTGTTCGTGCTGTGCGGACTGATCGCGATGATCGACGGTTTCGACACCCAGGCGATCGCGTTCGTCGCACCGCCGATCATCGCGGCATGGCACGTCGAGCCCGCCGGGTTCGGCCGCGTATTCGGCGCGGGCCTGTTCGGCGGCCTGGTGGGCGCGATGGTGCTTGGCGCGGCGGGCGACCGCTTCGGCCGAAAGACGACCATGGCCTGCGCGGTGCTGATGTTCGCGGTGGCGTCGCTGTGTACGCCGCTGGCCACGACCATCGGCTCGCTAACGTTGCTGCGCTTCGCCACCGGCATCGGCTTGGGCGGCGCGTTGCCGGCGTTCATCTCGCTCACGTCCGAATACGCGCCGAAGCGCCTGCGCGGCACGCTGGTGGGCGCGATGTTTTGCGGCTTCCCGCTCGGCGCGGTGGTGGGCGGAGTGGCCTCGGCCGCGCTGATTCCGAAGTTCGGCTGGGCTTCCGTGTTTCTGCTGGGCGGTGCGTTGCCGCTGTGCATTCTGCCCGTGTTTCTCGCTGTCGCGCCGGAGTCGATTCGCTATCTCGCGCTGCGTGGCGATCGCGAGGCCATCGCACGCATCCTGCGCCGACTGCGGGTGCAGGCGCAATGGAACGGCCGCACGGCGGCAGTCGCCGCCCGCGCGACGGGCACGCGTCATTCTCCCGTGTCGAGTCTCTTTCGCAATGGCCGCGCGCCCGTCACCACGCTGCTCTGGATCGCTTTCTTTCTGAGCTTGCTGCTCACGTACTTTCTCATCAACTGGATTCCGGTTGTCGCGCGCAGCAACGGGCTCGACATCGGCAAGGCGGTCCTGGCCGTGTCGATGCTGAACCTCGGTGCGGTGGCCGGGTGCATCTCGCTTGGCCGTTTATCGGACCGTTTCGGGCCGCCCGTGGTGATCGGCTGCGCGTATCTCGCGGGGGCGCTCGCGATCGCGGGCATCGGCTTCGTGTCGTGGTCGCCGGCCTTGCTTTACGCGATGACTTTTGTAGCGGGCGCACTGAGCGTGGGCGCGCAAATGTGTACGGTCGCGCTTTGCGCGGTCTATTACGACACCTTCTTGCGTGCCACGGGCGTCGGCTGGGCGATGGGCGTGGGCCGTACGGGCGCGATTGCCGGTCCCGTGCTCGGCGGCATGCTGATCGGTGCGGGCGTGACGGCTGGCACGCTTTTTCTCGTTGCGGGCGCAACGTCGGCTGGCGCGGCGCTCGCGGTGCTGGCGCTCGGGCGTGCCGTTCGCGGGCAGGGCGGCCAGGGGCGTGATGAACACGATGCGCACGTCGCGTCGCGCACCGAACCCGGCTCGCTCACGCGCATCGCTAACGTCTGACGCTTCCCCGTAAATATTGAGGATCACGAAACATGAATACGTTGACTCTCCCGCAGGCTGCTCGCATCGTCGATGCGGCGCTCGACAAGGCGCGCGAAACCGCATGTGCGCCGATGACGGTGGCCGTGCTCGACGCAGGCGGTCATCTCGTGGCGTTCAAGCGCGAAGACGCGAGCGGCATCTTGCGCCCGCAGATCGCGCAGGCAAAAGCGTGGGGCGTGCTCGGCATGGGCGTGGGTGGACGGGCGCTTGCGCAGCGCGCGAACGCCGCGCCCGCTTTTTTCGCGGCCTTGACGGATATTGCTGCGGGGCGCATCGCGCCGGTCGCGGGCGGCGTGCTGATTCGCGACGCGACGGGCGCGGTGATCGGCGCGGTCGGCGTGAGCGGCGATCACCCCGAGAAGGACGAAGCATGCGCGCTGCACGGCATCGAATGTGCGGGCTTGAGCGCTGACGCCGGCTGACCGCGCCGATTCCCTCTTGCACAAGCGCGCCGGTCAACAGACCGGCGCGCTTGCGTTTAAAACGTCACGGCCATTTCGCAAATAATCCGCCGACGCGCGAATTGCCAGACGCCGCTTGCATCCTTGTGCAGTTCGTCGAGCACATCGTTGACGCGCAGGCGCACCGGCATGTCGTTGCCGGGCACTTCAAACGTGAGTTGCAGCGCCGTCGCCGACGCCTTGTCGCCGGTAAGAGCCGTGATGCGCAGATTCGACCAGACGTGCCGCGTCTTGCGATCGGAAATATCGAAGCGCGCCTGGCAGTCCGAAACGATTTGCGCACGGCCGATCGACTCGCGACCGCCCACGCTCAACACGCCGTCCTCGATAAACAGCCGCCCAAGTCCGGCCGCGTCGCCATGATCGGCGCAAAAAGCGAAATCGCTTAGCAATCGCTCGATCGACTGCTGCTCGGTAGGTGTCATGTTCGTCTCTCGTTAGTTTATGTCGACCGCGTCTATGGTAAACAACAAGTCACCAAGTGTCTTGTGAAATATAGTAGTATTCGACCCACGCAGACCGGTAACAGGAGAGACAGAATGCAGGGTTCAACCGAAGTGGCGTGGCAACCTTCGCGGCGCCTTGAGCGGGGCAACGCAGCCGAGCAGATTCTCGACGATCTGCGCGGCCGCATTCTCCATGGTCAGTTGCCGCGCGGGAGCAAGCTGCCGACGGAGAAGCAGCTTGCCGAGGCGTATGGCGTGAGCGGTCCTACCGTTCGGGAAGCCATTCGCGGGTTGTCCACGGCGCGGCTGGTCGAGGTTCGGCACGGCAGCGGCGCGTATGTCACGGCGGACAGCGACCAGTTGATCGGTACGTCGCTCAGTTCGATGATGCAGCTCGAACGCGTCGGTTTCGCGGACGTGCTCAGCGTGCTTGCCGTGCTGATGACGCACGCGGCGGAACTCGCGGCGGCCGAGGCGAGCGAACAGGACATCAATGCGCTTCATGCGGCGCTCGACCGCGTGGACCAAGGCGCGGACGCCGAGACGATAGCCGGCGGCCTGCGTGCGTTCGTGGACGCGTTGGCGAAGGCGTCGGGCAATGCCTTGCTGGCCGTGCTGTGCCGTTTTCTCGCCAGCGTGCAGGTCTCGCTGGCCAAGGAGTTGAGCGGCGATTCGTTCGACGTGTGGAAAAAGACCACAAGCAAGCTTGCGCGCGAGCGCCGCCGCCTTGTCGACGCCATTGGCACGCGGGACGCTTCGGCGGCTCGCGAAGCCGCGCATCTTTACAGCAAGCGCTCGGCGAAGGTCATCATGTCGATGCCGGCCGCACTCGACGCCACGCTCTCCGATCGCGCGATGGCGGGCTTGCTCGGCTCGTTGTTGCAGAACCGATAGGACAGGGGCCGTGTGCAGGTAGCGGCTGACTGATCGCGCTTTTTCGGCACGGTAATAACGGTTCGGCAGATTCGTAACGCACCCGTTTGACGCCTTCCGTAACGACTTCTTCGCTATTTCTCCAATTCCATGAAGAAACCATTGGCATGGTATGTCTGTGCGGTTGTCACCTGTGCGAACGCCGTGACGAGCCTGGCGTTTTCTTTGGTCTTGCTCGCGCACGGCCGCGGCGAGGCGGGCGACCTTTATAGCGCGGCACGCACTTTTTGCCTTGCCATCGCGGCGATTCTCGGCGCAGGGGCAGCGTCGCTTGACGTTCTATTCGTGCTTTCACCGCTGCTTGGCGCAATCCAGGCGTGCGATGCAATCGTCGGCTGGCTGTTACACGACATCGTTAAAACCATTGGGCCGGCCGTTTTTTCGGCGCTGACATTTGCATCCGTGATCTGGCTTGCCCGACATAAGCGGGCTGAGCCCGACTGAGCGGCCACGCCGTTCAGTCGGGAGCGCTCGTTCGCGGTCCGCAAGTACGTGTACCGGTCCGCTTACGAGGGAACGCTGCTGAAGCCTCCGCGCAGGAATAGTCTCTGCCAGGATTCGCCATCCACTGTTGTCCGGCTAATAAAAAACAATTAGCCGCGTGAATTCAGTCGTCGGCAATCACGCACGCCCGGCCATATATCGCGCGGGCGACGCACCCAGTTGCTTGCGAAACATCGACACGAAGCTACTCGCGCTTTGATACCCGAGATCGTCAGCGACCTGCTGCACCGACGCGCCTGCGCCCAGCCATTGGACGGCCAGCATCAGATGAAGCCGCTGTCGCCAGCGACCGAAGCTCATGCCCGTTTGATTGCTCAGTGCGCGCGCCAGCGTGCGCTCGCTCATACCGATTCGCCGCGCCCACGTGCGCATCGTGCTCCGGTCGGCAGGATTGCTTTTCATCATGTCCACCATCTTGCGCAGCCGTGTGTCCGTGGGCATCGGCAGATGGAGATTGCCCAGCGGCGCTTTGGCGATTTCATCCAGCAGCAAGGCGACAAGATGGGACTCGACGCCGCCGCGCTCGTACATCGTTGGCAGGCGGGCAGAGCGAATCAGCAGTTCGCGTAGAAGCGGTGTGGCAGCAAGCGCGCAACATGTCGCCGGCAGCGCCGACGCAACATCGGGTTCGATGAAGGTGACATAACACTCGAGCGGGCCGGAGGCCATGAACTTGTGAACAACGCCGCCCGGCACCCAGATCGCGCTTTGCGGCGGCACGATCCACAAGCCGCCGTCGACTTCGCAAGTCAGCACGCCTCGAATGGCGAGCATGAGTTCGGCTTTGCGATGCTGATGAAAACCCATTTCCTTGCGCTCGCGAAGAACGGCCGCGGCCTTCTTGTCGAGCGCTTGCATGTCGAAGCCGAGCGTACCGACCGTCACCACTGGACGAGGAACTTCATCGGGGTCCAGCCATTCGGCCAGGTCTGATGTCGGGCTTAGGACGGGCATGGGCGAACCGATATCGTTTGGCAGGAATTCCACATATTTTGGCCAAACTTCCTGATGTTGCCAAGCGCGAGGTTCTTTAGCATTGCCAGGGACGTCGATAGCGCACTGCCTTAAGAGGTGCGCCCGGACGACGTTGCCGATTCCGAACCTTTACCGATGGGACCCAACCATGAACTCACTCAGTACCACGCGCGTCGCCCAGACCTTGCAGCAGCTATTTGCGGAAGCGGAACAGGCGGACCGTGCATTAATGGCGCAATTTCAGGACGTCGATACCGCTGGGCCACAGTTGGCAGACGTGATCGCCGATCATTTCGCCGGAGAGCAGAGGGATGTTCGCGGCTTTTACCACGGCTATGTCGATAACTTTCTGAACGTGACGCAAGAATACGGACAGTTTCTCTACCAATGCGCGCGCGCCATCAAGGCAACCCGCATCGTCGAGTTCGGAACGTCGATGGGTATATCCACGGTCTATCTCGCAGCGGCACTGCGCGACAATGGCGGCGGGCATCTGACTGGCACCGAACTCGAACCCAGTAAAGCGGCACGCGCTCACGCCAACCTCGAAGTTGCGGGACTCGCCGATATCGTGGACATCCGCGTGGGCGATGCGCGTCAAACGCTCGCCGACCTTCGCGAGGAAGTCGACCTCGTTTTGCTCGACGGCGCGTTCAGCCTCTATCTGCCGGTACTGAAGTTGCTCGAACCATGTCTGAGAACCGGGGCGATGATTCTGGCGGAAAACGCGTTCGATCTGGAAAATCCCTATCTGGACTACGTGCGCAATCCTGCGAACGGCTATCTGTCGCAATCCATCCCGATCAGCCCCGGCCGTGGGAATGAATTTACTATCGTCACCCGGTAAAACGTTCATCCGCTTTCGAGTGGGTCAAGCGCTTCGCCGCTGTCTCCGCTGTTCTCCTGTTCCAGCTCTTTCAGACGCTGTGCCGTGCTTGCGGCACAGCGCCGCCGGCTTCCGTTCGGCGGCGCGCCGCTCGCTCGACGTGCGGCGTCATCAATACGGAATCCTGACTAAAAAAAGAAATCGAAGGGACCAGAAATCCGTTCGCGCTGAGGAAAGGCTCGGCAACTTCAATTCGCCTAACCACAGCCGTTAATTACAAATTCTTTACGAAACGAATGAGCAATCGGCAATAGTGTCTTAATGCACCAACATGCCGCATTTTAAATGTCGCGCATCAATTCGATGCATGGCTCTTAAATTGAAATGCAATAGAAATGTACATTCACGCTTTGTAATTTATTCGGCTTCCTGCATTTAAATTTAACGCCGGTCAATATCCAGGACCGCTGCCAGACGGCAATTTCGACGATTTAGAGCGATTTTTCTAATTTAGGTAATCTCCCATCAAAAAAAGTTTACTGCGCGTTTTTTTACTTGCTATCGTTCAGTCCGCCACACGCGTTACGAGCTTCGACACACGATTGTCACCGCGCCATGCGGGGCAAGGCTGCCGGAGTGACGGAAATGACGCGATGCTGTAGACCGCTTCCGTGCCAGTGTATGAATCGGGTTTGCCGCGAAGGTTCCCGACGTCATATAGGCCATTCGGTTCGGACTACGAAAGAAATAGCTGACTTGATGTGACGCGGCACGCCCGAGCGGCGGGCCGCGTCGCCGCATAGCGGAAAGTGGGCGCAAGGCGCCCGAGGGAGCGAAGGTGGTGATGAAAGGGGAAGTCGGTTTGCAATCGGTGCAATCGGCGCGATCGGTGCAATCGGCGGGCGCCGCGCTGCAACGGCCTGCGCGGCCCCGCGAGTTCGGCCGCAAGCAGCAGAATCCGGTGCGCCGTTTCGGCGGCATTGCGATAGTCCTGCTGCTGCACGTCGTGCTGATCTACGCGTTGATCAACGGCCTCGCGACCAAGGTCGTGCAGGTCATTCAGCATCCCATCTCCACGAAGATCATCGAGCCGGTGAAGCCGCCGCCTCCGCCGCCATTGCCGACCGTGCAGTTGCCGCCGCCGAAGTTCACGCCGCCTCCGCCGCCGTTCGTGCCGCCGCCCGAGGTGCCGGTGCAGGCGCCGCCGCAGCCGACCATCACGCATGCGCCAACGCCGGTGCAGAGCGCGCCGGTGACGGCGCCGCCCGCACCGCCTGCGCCGCCCGCGCCGGCCAAGCCGGTCAGCCACGAGGTGGGCGTGGTGTGCCCGAACTCGGATCAGATCCGTTCGTCGATCAAGTATCCGCAGGAGGCGCAGGAAAACAACGCGACCGGCGACGTGCTGATCGAGTTCGTCGTCGACCCGCAAGGCCATGTCACGAACGAGCGCGTGGCGAAGTCCGCCGACGACGACAGCCTCGATCGTGCGGCGTTCAACGCGGTGAAGCAGTTCAATTGCATTTCGCAGGGGCAGCCGGTCCGCGTGCAGGTGCCGTTCTCGTTCAACCTCAACTGAGGCGCGAGCGGCCGCATTCGGGTGGCGATTCATTAGTCACGATTCACAAGTTCAACGATTGAACTGGAGCAGGCATGAAGAAGCGTTCTTTCGCCGCACTGGCGGCCAGCATGTTGTTCGCCGTAGCCACGGTCGACACCTTTGTTGCACCTACGCTCGCCAATGCGCAAGCAAGCGATGCGAGCGCCACGGCTTCGGCCGACGCCGCCGCGAGTACGACGGCCACCGCCGCCACGGCGCCCGCGCCGGTTACGGCAGCCGACCAGCCTCCGCCGCCGCCCGCGACCTCGGAAACGGTGAGCAACCCCTATGGCCTCGGCGCCTTGTGGAAGAACGGCGACTTCGTCGCGCGCTTCGTGCTGTTGCTGCTCGTGATCATGTCCATGGGTAGCTGGTACATCATGATCACCAAGTTCGTCGAGCAGGCCCGCGCGAACCGGCGCGCCAAGTCGGCCGACGACCAGATCTGGAGCGCGCCCACGCTCGCCGACGGCGCAAAGCAACTGGAAGAAGCCTCGCCGTTCCGCTTCATCGCCGAAACGGCCATCGAAGCGGGCGAGCATCACGACGAAGCGCTGCTCGAAGCCGTCGACCGCAACACGTGGATCGACGTCTCGGTCGAGCGCGCCATCACCAACGTGTCGAACCGTCTGCAAGACGGCCTGGCGTTCCTCGGCACGGTCGGCTCCACGGCGCCGTTCGTGGGCCTGTTCGGCACGGTCTGGGGCATCTACCACGCGCTGACCGCCATCGGCATCGCGGGCCAGGCGTCCATCGACAAGGTCGCGGGCCCGGTGGGCGAAGCGCTGATCATGACGGCCATCGGCCTCGCGGTCGCGGTGCCCGCAGTGCTCGGCTACAACTTCCTCGTGCGCCGCAACAAGGCCGTGATGGAGCGCGTGCGCGCGTTCGGCGCCCAGTTGCATTCGGTGCTGCTCGCCGGCGGCAAGCGTGGCGCGCGCGCCGCGTCGCGCGCCGTCGCGATGGCCGAATAATCCCGACGAGCGAGGTACGCCATGGCCATGAGCGTGGGGCAGGAGGACGGCGAAGACGAAGTCATCTCCGCCATCAATACGACGCCGCTCGTCGACGTGATGCTGGTCTTGCTGATCATCTTCCTGATCACGATTCCGGTGGTGACGCACACCGTGCCTGTGCAACTGCCCAGGCAAACGGTGCAGCCGTTGCAGACCACGCCGAAAAGCGTCGAGATCGCAATCAACCGCGACGGCAACTTCTTCTGGAACGAGTCGCTCGTCGACGCGCCCACGCTGCTCGAACGTCTCAAGACGGCCTCGCAGCAGACGCCGCAGCCGGAAGTACACGTGCGCGGCGATCAGGGCACGCGCTACGAGTTCATCGGCCGGGTGCTGACCGCGTGCGAGCGCGCGGGCATCGCCAAGGTGTCGTTCATCACCGAGCCGCCCGCGCGCGGCGGCTGAGCGCGACGTGCGGTTTCCATCCGCCAGTGCGATGCCGGCGGTTTCATTGAGCAGGGGAAAGTCATGGGTATGAACGTGGGATCGGGCAGGGGCGGCGAGCCGGAAGTGATGGTGGACATCAACACCACGCCGCTCATCGACGTGATGCTGGTGCTGCTGATCATGCTGATCATCACCATTCCGATCCAGATGCACTCGATCAAGATGAATCTGCCGGTGGGCAATCCGCCGCCGCCCGCCACGCAGCCGCAGATCGTGCAGATCGACATCGACTTCGACGGCACCACGACGTGGAACGGCCAGCCCGTGCCCACCGAGGCCGACCTCGAATCGCGGCTCGCGCAGGCGGCCGCGCAGCCCGAGCAGCCGGAGATTCACTTGCGGCCGAACCGGCTCGTGCCGTATCGCGACGTGGCGGCCGTGATGGCCGCGGCGCAGCGCGAGGGCGCGACGAAGATCGGCTTGATCGGCAACGAACAGTACATGCAGTGAGGAACGACGTGGCGCGTATTTCCCGACGATTCAGACAGGCGTTGCTGGCCGCGGCGCTCGGTGGCGCCGGCGTGCTCGGCGCCGTGCCGTTCGCGATGCAGGTGGCTTGGGCAGCTCAAGCGGGCCAAGCGGCCCAAGCGGCGCAGACCTTGCGTCCCGAAGTGGCGAAGCCGCTCAACGACGCCCAGACGCTTTATCGCGCGCACCGCTACAGCGAGGCGCTCGCGAAGATTGCGCAGGCCGCGGCCGTGCCGAACCGCACCGGCTACGAGACCTTGATGGTCGAGGAGATGCGCGGCGCGGCAGCGGCGGCGGCGGGCGACAACGCCACCGCCGAGCGCGCGTACGAAACGCTGCTCGCGGGCGGCCAGGTGAAGGGCGAGGACGAGCAGCGCACGGCGGCGGCGCTCGCCGGGCTGTATTTCCAGCAGAAGGATTACGCGAAGGCGATCAAGACGGCGCAGCGCTACGAGAAGGCCGGCGGCAGCGATCCGCAGATGCAGACGCTGCTGATCGAGGCGTATTACCTCTCGGGCGACAACGCGGGCGCGCTCGCACTGTTGCGCGCGAACGTCGACGCGCAGGTGCGCGCCGGTCGCGCGCCCGACGAAGCACAGTTGCAACTGCTCGGCACGGTCGCGCAGAAGGCCAACGATCAGGCGGCGTATCGCGGCGCGCTCGAAAAGCTCGTGGCGTATCACCCGAAACCCGCTTACTGGGACGATCTGATTCACGCAATCCGCGCGAAGCCCGGTTATCTCCCGGCGCTCGACGTCGACGTGTACCGGCTGCGCCGCGCGGCGGGTTCGCTGACCACGGCGAACGACTATATGGAAATGACGCAGCTCGCGATCGTGTCCGGTTCGACGGCGGAAGGCAAGCAGATCGTCGATCAGGGCTTTGCGAGCGGCGCGCTGGGCCACGACGCGCAAGCGGACCGCGAACGCCGTTTGCAGGCGCTCGCCGCGAAGCGCGCGAGTGCGCCCGCCGATCCGCAGAATCCGCTCGCGCCGTTCGACGCGGGTTTCAATCAGGTGTTCGCGGGCCAGCAGCAGGCCGGTTTCGCGGCGATGGAGGCGGCGCTCGCGAAGGGCGTCGATCATCCGGACCTCGCGCGTTTGCGCCTTGGCGAAGCGTATTACTTCGCGGGCCAGAAGGCGCGCGCGGCGGCGGCGTTCAAGGCGGTGAAGGGCGGCGACGGTTCAGCCGATCTCGCGCAGCTCTGGTTGCTGATCGCGGCGAAGTAATTTCGATGGTGCTGTCGCGGTCGAGTGAGAACGTAATCGCAATGTAATTGCGAATTACAAATTACGAATTGCGGTATGCACCAAGGCCGCACCAAAGCCGCACCACGTATTTCTCTTTGTGCATTCAAACCGGTCGAAAAGAAAAGGCTCGCTTTTTTCGGCGAACCGATGGAGGTGTCGCGCCATAAAAATAGGTTCGATCTAATCAAACAAATTTTGACGCGTTATTTTGTCTTGCTATGGTTTCGCCACTCAATGAGAAGGCCTACGTTGCCGCAACCACCGGTCGCCGCATCCGCGCCTTGCGACAACGCCTCAGGCGCACGTTGCAGGAAACCGCGGAGCAGGCGGGAATTTCCAAGCCTTATCTCTCGCAGGTGGAACGCGGGCGCGCCATGCCGTCGTTGCGCTCGCTGATCGGCATCGCGCGGGCATTGGGCGTGACCTTGCAGTACTTCATCGAAACACCGGCGGAAGAACAGGTCGTGCGCCGCGCCGAGCGCCTGAAGTTCTTTGGCTTCACCGGGTCTGCGAATCAGTACGGACGGCTCGCGTCGCCGGGTGGCGATCGCAAGCTCGACGCGCAGCTCGTGAAGATGCCGGCGGGCGCGCAACGCTTCGACGTGGTTGCGCAGGCCACGGAAGAGTTTCTGTACGTCATGAGCGGGGAAGTCTCGCTCACGCTGGAAAACACGACGTTCGTGCTGCGCGCGGGCGACACCGCGCATTTCGAATCGGCGGTGCCGCATGCGTGGGCCAATCCCTCCGATACGGAAAGCGTATTCGTCTGGGTGGGAACGCCGAAACTGATTTGAACGATTCACTGCATTGAGAAACGCCGTTGCAACAGAAAAATGCGCTTCACGGCGAACACAGAAATATTAGCACTCCAGATGTAAGGTGAAGACTTCACCCGCGCGGCGCGCAAGCATAAACAGGGGTTGCCGCGCGGGACCGAAGGCGTCCGCAAGAACTGTCGTAGTTCGAGACCGCGTGGCGCGCATGCTTTGAAAGCCGTTAGTAGTCCGATTTAAAAAAATGGTTTGGGTGAGTCGCCGCGCCGGACGCAACCGCGCCGTCGGGGAGATTCACGCAATGGGCGCGACGCGACAGCGTCGTCAATCGACGGCGAGGTTCACAAGACCTCGCTCCGCGTGACGCAAGTGGGCGTGACTGACGAGTGAGAAGGGGAAAAAGTGAAACAGAGGGTTTTGGCGCTAGCCATCAAAAGGATAATCTGGGCTGAGTTCGCACTATCGGCGGCCATCGCGGCGCCGGCGTTCGCGCAAAGCCAGCCTGCCGCCACGAGCGGCGCGACCGCTGCCGCGCCCGTGGGCGCGTCGGATGCCTCGGCGGCGGCGCCGTCTTCGTCGTCCACGACGGCCAAGGCGAACGGCGACAACGTCGCGCAGCTCAAGAAGTTCGAGGTGACCGGCTCGCTGATCCGCCAGTCCGACAAGACCGGCTATCAGGCGGTGCAGACGATCACGCCGCAGCAGATCCAGAACTCGGGTGCGACGAGCGTCTCGGACTACATGCGCACGATCTCGGCGAACTCCGCGAATAGCTGGGGCGAGTCGAACGACGACAGCTTCGCGGCCGGCGGCGCCGGCATCGCGCTGCGCGGCCTGAGCGAAAAGTACACGCTCGTGCTCGTGGACGGTCAGCGTGTCGCGCCTTACGGCTTCGCCGTGAACGGCACCGACACCTTCTTCGACCTCAACGCCATTCCCCTGAACGCCGTCGACCGCATCGAAGTGGTCAAGACCGGCGCGGTCTCGCAGTACGGCTCGGACGCCATCGCGGGCGTCGTGAACATCATCACGAAGCACGATTTCCAGGGCCTGCAACTCGACGGCAGCTACGGCGGCGCCACGCAAGGCGGCGCGGGCACGACCAAGTTCGGCATCCTGGGCGGCTTCGGCAATCTCACGAGCGACCGCTTCAACGTGACCGCCACGGCGAGCTACTACAAGTCGAACGGCTTCACGCTCGCGGACCGCGACACGACCGAAAACCAGGACTTCAGCAACAAGGGCTTCGGCGGCTCGGTCCTGTCGCCGTCGTACTGGCTGAACCCGACCTCGGGCCTCGCGCAAGCCGTCGGTCCCTGCGGCGGCGTGGTCCAGCCGTACGGCAGCAACATCATCGCGTCGAACACAGGCGCCGCTTCCGGCGGTACGGTGTGCGGCCGCAACACGGCGGAACAGGCCTCGATCGACCCGTGGACGGAGCGCTGGAACGCCAAGGTTCACGCCGACTTCAAGGTCAACGACAACACCACCGCCTGGGCCGACCTCTGGGAAAGCAACATCAAGACGGTCACCAACGACTTCTCGTCGTACCTCGGCAACAAGACGGTCTACGACCCGGCCACCGGCACGCTCTCCGCGTGGCAGGCCGTGGTGCCGGGCAGCAATCCGTATAACCCGTACGGCACCGACGCGACGATCTTCACCTGGCTGCCGAACACGGTTTCCGACACCACCGAGGCGAACTTCTATCGCGCGGCAATGGGGATCAAGGGCAACTTCTCGGTCTCGAAGGAGGACTGGGACTGGGCGCTGTCGTACGGCCACTCGCAGAGCACGGTGACGAACACCACGACGGGCCAGTTGAGCGTGGCGGGCGTGGAGAACATGCTCGCGAACGGCACCTACGACTTCGCGAATCCGTCGGCGACGCCCAACGGCCTGAACGGCGTGTTCACCGACACCAACAACATCGCGGTGTCGAAGCTCGACGTGGTGGACGCCACGCTGTCCACGCCGAACCTGTTCCACATCCCGACCGGCGACGTGGGCCTCGGTCTCGGCAGCCAGTTCACGCACCAGAGCGAGCGCATCGACCAGGGCGCCAGCACGATGGGCGGCTCGGTGCTGAGCCCGGCGCTGCAAACTGTCGACGGCGAGCGCAACGTCGCGGCCGTGTACTACCAGGTGGATATTCCGCTCTGGCAGCACGTCCTGACCTTCAGCCAGTCGGGCCGCTACGACCATTACAGCGACTTCGGCGGCGCGTTCTCGCCGCGCTTCGCGCTGCGCTTCCAGCCGATCCAGCAGTTCACGATGTACGGTTCGTACAACCGCGGCTTCCGTGCGCCGAGCTTCGTCGAGAACACCAATTCGACCAGCACGGGCATCTCGCCGGTCGGTCCGAACGGCGCGGACGAAACCGTCGTCACGACCGGCAATACCCAGTTGCAGCCGGAACGCACGAAGAACTACAACATCGGCTTCCAGCTTTCGCCCGCGCGCGGCACCGATGTGGGCTTCGACTTCTACAAGATTCACGTGGACAACGCGATCGGCGCGGTGGTGGACCCGACCAAGACGGTCTACAACGCGGACGGTTCGATCGCCTACATGGTCGAGCCGTACCAGAACCTCGGTTCGTTCGACACGTCGGGCTTCGAAACCACCTTCAGCCAGTCGATCAACACGCAGATCGGCCGCTTCACGCTGTCGGCGGACTGGGCCTACGTGTGGCACTTCAAGATGGATGGCATCGGCGGCAGCACGGGCACGATCGACGGCGCGGGCAACGACGCGACGCTCGCACAGCCGTTCGGCGGCTCGTTCCCGCGCTGGAAGGGCACGACCGATCTGGCGTGGAACTGGCACAAGTGGAATGCGACGCTCGACTGGCAGTACGTCGGCCCGTATTCGGACGCGCTGGGCTACAACTACTCGACGGGCTCGTACAGCCAGTTCAACCTGAACGTCGCGTACTCGGGCTTCAAGCACTGGACCATCTACGGCGGCATCAACAACATCTTCAACAAGGCGCCGCCGTTCGATCCGCTCTGGCTCGGCTCGATCGACCAGACCGGCTACGACCAGTCGCTGTACAACTACGTGGGCCGTTACCTCCAGATCGGCGCGACGTACAAGTTCTAAACGCAGTGGGCCGGCAGCAAGGGGGCCGGGCGACCGGCCCCGTCCTCACGAAGGACGCACCAGGGCCGCGGCGCGCACGTCATCTGCGCGCCGCGCGCCGCCAACGCAAACCATGCGGACAGAAAGACCGAAGATGAGACTGACGAAGTGTGCGCGCGTCGTGGCGGCAGCCCGCGCAGCGCTTGCAGCATGCACGCTGGGGGCGGCGTTCGCCGGCGCCGCGCAGGCGGCCACGGCCATCGCGCAGTACGACTCGCCCAAGTATCCGCCCGGCTTCACGCATTTCGATTACGCCGATCCCGACGCGCCCGCGGACGGCACGCTGAGCTTCCAGAATTTCAACGAGGCGCAGAGCTACGACTCGCTCAATCCGTTTCTCGTGCGCGGCTCGCCCGCGCCGGACATCAAGAGCCTGATGTTCGACACGCTCATGCAGCGCAGCTGGGACGAACTCGCGTCCGAATATCCGCTGATCGCGCAGAGCGTGGACGTCGCGCCCGACCTCACGTCGGCCACCTTCCATATCGACCCGCGCGCGCGCTTTTCGAACGGCGACCCCATCACGGCCGCCGACGTCAAGTATTCGTTCGACACGCTCACGAGCCCCCAGGCCTCGCCGCTGTTCAACGCGCAGTTCGAGGTGATCCGCCGCGCCGTGGTGGTCGATCCGCACACGATCCGCTTCGAATTCCGCCGCGCCGAACGCGACGCGCCGCTGATCGCGGGCGACCTGCCGGTGTTTTCGCCGAAGTGGGCGAAGAAGGCCGACGGCACCGCGATTGCCTTCAATCAGCTCTCGAACGTGCCGCCGGTGGCGAGCGGCGCGTATCTGATCGAGTCGCGCAAGAACGACAAGCAGATCGTCTACCGCCGCAATCCGGACTACTGGGCCGCCGACCTGCCCACGCGGCGCGGCATGTACCGCTTCCAGCGCATCGTATTCAACCTGTATCTCGACCTCTACACGCAGCTCGAAGCTTTCAAGGCCGGCGACGCCGACGTACACGTGGAGTACAGCGCGACGCAATGGGCGCGCAAATACGTGGGCAAGAATTTCCGCAACGGCATGCTGGAGAAGCGCGACTTCGCCAACAGTCCCGCGCAGTTCCAGGGCATGCTGATCAACACGCGCAAGGACCGCTTCAAGGACGTGCGCGTGCGCCACGCGCTCTCGCTCGCGTTCGACTACGACTGGATGAACCGCATGATGTTCTACGGTCAGTACACGCGCCTGAAGAGTTATTTCGACGTGAGCCCGTTCGCGGCCACGGGTCTGCCGTCGCCGCAGGAACTCGCGCTGCTCGAACCGTATCGCGCGAGCCTGCCGCCCGAGGTGTTCGGCCCGATGATGCAGTTGCCGAACACGCTGCCGCCCAGGTCGCTGCGCGGCAATCTGCGCGAGGCGCGCGATCTGCTCGCGCAGGCGGGCTGGCACTATCGCGACGGCGCGCTGCGCGACGCGGCCGGCGAGCCCATGACCGTCGAGATCCTCGACGACGAGCCCGGCATGGACCGCCTGATCCTGCCGTACACCCAGGCGCTCGGCATGCTCGGCATCCAGGCGCATCTGCGCGAGATCGACAGCGCGCTGTATCAGAAGCGCATCGACAATTTCGACTACGACATGACCACCTATATCTACGCGCCCACCACGATCCCGGGCGCGGAACTGGCGCGCCGCTTCGGCAGCGCGGCGGCCACCCAGGTGGGCTCGGAAAACTACGCGGGCGTGCGGATGAAAGTGGTCGACAAGCTCATCGACGCGGTGCAGAAAGCCAACACGCTCGCCGACCTCGAAACGGCCACGCACGCGCTCGACCGCGTGCTGATGAACGAGTATTTCCTCGTGCCCGAGTATTACGCGCCGAACGAGCGCATCGCGTTCAAAACCACGATCGGCCAGCCGAAGGTCGCGCCGCTCACCTACGTGCCGGAGGAGTGGGCCATCGACTACTGGTTCCGCAAACCCGGCGCCCCCGACCCCGCGCGCGTGGCCGCCCACACCGCCGCCGCGCAGTAAGGAGCCGCATGTACGCCTATATTCTCAGACGTCTTTTGCTGATGGTGCCGACGCTCATCGGCGTGGTCACGGTCACCTTCATCGTCACGCAGTTCGTGCCGGGCGGTCCGGTCGAACAGGTCCTCACGCAACTGCGCCACGGCAGCGGCGCGCGCGGCGGCGAAGTGGGCGCGGGCGGCGGCGGTTATCACGGCAGCCAGGGCGTGGACCCGCAGCAGATCGAGCAGATCAAGAAGCAGTTCGGCTTCGACAAGCCGCCGCTCGCGCGCTACGCGATGATGCTCAAGGACTACGCGACCTTCGATCTCGGCCAGTCGTACTATCAGCACGCGAGCGTGTGGCAGGTGATCCGCTCGAAGCTGCCGGTCTCGATCTCGCTGGGCTTGTGGACCGTGGTGCTCACGTACCTGATATCGGTGCCGCTCGGCATCGCGAAGGCGGTGCGCAACGGCTCGCGCTTCGACACCGTCACGAGCGTGCTGGTGCTCGCGGGCTACGCGATTCCCGGCTTCGTGCTCGGCGTGCTGCTGCTGATGCTGTTCGGCGGCGGCACCTTCTGGCAGGTGTTCCCGATGCGCGGCCTCACCTCGGACAACTTCGACGATCTCAGCACGATCGGCAAGGTGCTCGACTATCTGTGGCACATGGTGCTGCCGGTGACGGCGTCGGTGGTCGGCAACTTCGCGATCGTCACGATCCTCACGAAGAACACCTTCCTCGAGGAAATCGGCCGCCAATACGTGCTCACCGCGCGCGCGAAGGGTGCGCCCGAGCGCGACGTGCTCTGGAAACACGTGCTGCGCAACGCGGCGATTCCGCTCGTCACGGGCTTGCCCGCCGCCTTCGTGGGTGCGTTCCTCAACGGCAACCTGCTGATCGAAACGCTCTTTTCGCTCGACGGCATGGGGCAGCTTTCGTACGACTCGGTCATCCGCCGCGATTACCCCGTCGTGCTCGGCTCGCTCTTTCTGTTCACGCTGATCGCCCTCGTCACCAAACTCATTGCCGATGTCTGCTATGTCCTCGTCGACCCCCGCATCCAGTTCCACCGGCTGGACCGCTGATTCCGCCACGCTCGCGCACGCGCAGCCGGTCTCGCCGTGGCGGCGCACGTGGCTGCGCTTTCGCGCGCAGCGGCTCGGCTACTGGAGCCTCGTGATCTTCATGGTGCTGTTCGTGGTGAGCCTGTTCGGCGAAGTGCTCTCGAACGACCGGCCGCTCGTGGTGCGCTATGGCGGCCACTACTATTTCCCGATCGTGAAGGACTATCCCGAGACCTTGTTCGGCGGCGATTTCCCGGCGCGGACCAATTATCTCGATCCGTTCATCCGCTCGAAGCTCACCTCGCACGGCAATTTCGCGGTCTATCCGCCCAATCCTTACCGCTACGACACGATCGACTATTTCGCGGCGCGTCCGTATCCGGCGCCGCCGTCGTCGAGCAACTGGCTCGGCACCGACCAGTTCGGCCGCGACGTGGTCGCGCGCCTGCTGTATGGCTTCCGGCTTTCCGTGCTGATGGCGTTCGCGCTCACCGTCTCGGGCGTGCTGCTCGGCGTGCTCACGGGCGCGGTGCAGGGCTTCTACGGCGGGCGCACCGACTTGATCGGCCAGCGCCTGATCGAAATCTGGAGCTCGATGCCGGATCTCTATCTGCTGATCATCTTCGCGTCGATCTTCGAGCCCACGCTGTGGCTGCTGTTCATCCTGCTCTCGATGTTCGGCTGGCTCGTGCTGTCCGACTACGTGCGCGCCGAATTCCTGCGCAACCGCTCGCTGGATTACGTGAAAGCCGCGCGCACGATGGGGCTCACGAACTGGCAGATCATGTGGCGTCACGTGCTGCCCAACAGTCTCACGCCGGTCATCACGTTCCTGCCGTTCCGCATGAGCGCCGCGATTCTTTCGCTCACGAGCCTCGACTTTCTCGGCCTGGGCGTGCCGCCGCCGACGCCGAGCCTCGGCGAGCTGTTGCAGGAAGGCAAGAACAATCTCGACGCGTGGTGGATTTCCGTTTCCGCGTTCGCGGCGCTCGTCGTCACGCTGCTGCTGCTGACCTTCATGGGCGACGCGCTGCGCAACGCGCTCGATACGCGCGCACGCGGCTCGGCATTCGGCGGAGGCAAATAATGAGCGCACCGCTGCTGGATATTCAGGATTTTTCGGTGCGCTTCGGCGACAAGCTGGCCGTGCGCGATCTGAGTCTCGCGATCGGGCGCGGCGAGCGCGTCGCGCTGGTGGGCGAGTCGGGTTCGGGCAAGAGCGTGACGGCGCTGTCGATTCTCGGCCTCGTCGCGCATGCGCAACTGGGCGGGCGCATGCTGCTCGACGGCGTGGACCTGCTGCAACAAAGCGAGCGCCAGATGCGCGGCATTCGCGGCGGCGACATCGCCATGGTGTTTCAGGAGCCGATGACGGCGCTCAATCCGCTGTTCACGATCGGCAAGCAGATCGCCGAAAGCCTGCGCCTGCACGAAGGCCTGCGCCCGAACGCGGCGCGCGCGCGCGGCATCGAACTGCTGCGGCGCACCGGCATTCCCGAGCCGGAGCGCCGCATCGACAGCTTCCCGCACCAGCTTTCGGGCGGCCAGCGCCAGCGCGCGATGATCGCGATGGCGCTCGCGTGCCGCCCGCGTCTGTTGCTCGCCGATGAACCGACCACGGCGCTCGACGTGACCGTGCGCCAGCAGATCGTCGATCTGCTGCTCGAATTGCAGGAGCAGGAAGCGGCCGCGCGGGGCATGGCCGTGCTGCTGATCACGCACGACCTGAATCTCGTGCGCCGCTTCGCGCAGCGCGTGGCCGTGATGGAAAAGGGCGTGCTGGTGGAAACCGGCACGACCGAGGCGCTGTTCTCGAATCCGCAGCATCCGTACACGCAGCGCCTGCTCGACAGCGAGCCCGCGCGCGCGGTGCCGCCGGTCGCGCCCGGCGCGCCGGTGATTCTCGACGTGAAGGAGCTGGCCGTGGATTACCGCACCTCGGCCAAGGGCTGGCGCTCGCTGTTCGGCAGTTCGGCGTTTCGCGCCGTACACGATGCGAGCTTCACGCTCCAGCGCGGCGAAACGCTCGGCGTGGTCGGCGAATCGGGGTCCGGCAAGTCCACGCTGGCCTCGACGGTGCTGGGCTTGCAGGGCGCGGTGGCGGGCGAGATCCGCATCGACGGGCAGCCGCTCGCTTCGCTGCGCGGCGCGAACGCGCGGCTGTCGCTCTACAAGCGCATGCAGGTGGTGTTTCAGGACCCTTTCGGTTCGCTCTCGCCGCGCATGACGATCGAGCAGATCGTCGGCGAAGGGCTCACGGTACACCAGCCGCGGTTGAAGGGCGAGGCGAAGCGCCGCCGCATCGGCGGGCTGCTGGAGGAAGTGGGGCTGCCGGCCGAATCCATGCTGCGCTATCCGCACGAATTCTCGGGCGGCCAGCGTCAGCGCATTGCGATCGCGCGCGCGCTCGCGGTCGAACCCGAGATGATCGTGCTCGACGAACCGACCAGCGCGCTGGACGTATCCATCCAGAAACAGGTGCTGGCGTTGCTCACCGACCTGCAAAAGCGGTATCGTCTGAGCTATCTGTTCATTACTCACGATCTCGCGGTGATGCGCGCCATGGCGCATCGCGTGATCGTGATGAAGGCGGGACGCATCGTCGAGCAAGGCGACACGCTCGCGGTGCTCGACGCGCCCACGCATCCCTACACGCAGGCATTGCTCGCGGCGTCCATGTTGCAGAATCCCGCGTCGAATCCCGCCGCGCTCAAGGAGAACATCGCATGATTGACGAAAGTTGGACGTTGGCCGCGCGCGAACTGCGCAGCGCGGCCGACTTCTGGTCGGTGCGTTTCGTCGACGAACGCAAGGACGATCACGTCGTGCGCAACGACGTGGCGCTGCCGCTGCGCGTCGCGCGCGAACGCGGCGCGATGGTGACGGCGTGGGCCGGCGCGGGCGCGGGTTACGCGGCCACGGCGGACCTCACGGCGAGCGGCCTGCAACGCGCGCTACAGGTCGCCACGGCACGCGCGCAGGCGAGCGCCGCGCATGCGCTGATCGATCATCGCGAGATCGCGCGGCCCGCGCGGAGCGGCGAGTACGTTTCGCCGAACGCGCAGGCGGCTTTGCCTTCGCGCCGCGAATGGCTCGACCGGCTCGCGCACGAATGCGCGGGCGCGAAGCTCGACGCGCGCATCGTCGAGCGCGTCGCGGGCATGCAGGTCACGCAATGCGACCAGCTTTACGTGACGAGCGACGGCGTGCGCATCGACCAGCGCTTCCGCTTTCTGATGCCGAGCCTGGCCGTGGTCGCGCACGACGACGGCGACACCCAGGAGCGCACGCTCGGCGGTCATTACGGCACGCTCGCGCAGGGCGGCATGGAAATTCTCGCGCGCCATGGTTTCGACGGCGCGGGCGTGCGCGTCGCGAACGAGGCGCTGCAACTGCTCGCCGCGCCCAACTGCCCCACGGGCAAGCGCGACCTGCTGCTGATGCCCGACCAGATGATGTTGCAGATTCACGAGTCGATCGGCCATCCGCTCGAACTCGACCGCATTCTCGGCGACGAGCGCAATTTCGCGGGCTGGAGCTTCGTGAAGCCGGAGATGTTCGGCAGCTACCGGTACGGCTCCGATCTGCTCAACGTGACGTTCGACCCGGACACGCGCGAGGAAGCCGCCGCCTATGCCTTCGACGACGACGGCAGCACGGCCAGCAAGGAATACCTGATTCGCAAGGGCGTGCTGGAGCGGCCGCTCGGCGGCGCGCTCTCGCAGCAGCGCGCGGGCCTGCCCGGCGTGGCGAACTCGCGCGCGGCGAACTGGAACCGCCCGCCGATCGACCGTATGGCGAATCTCAACATCGAGCCCGGCGACCAGCCGCTCGACGCGCTGATCGCGGGCATCGAGCACGGCATCCTGATGAGCACGAACACGTCGTGGTCCATCGACGACCATCGCAACAAGTTCCAGTTCGGCTGCGAATTCGGCCAGTTGATCGAGAACGGCAAGCTCACGGAGATCGTCAAGCGGCCGAGCTATCGCGGCATTTCCGCGAGTTTCTGGCGCAGCCTCGCCGCCGTCGGCGACGCCTCCACGCGCGCGGTCTACGGCACGCCGATGTGCGGCAAGGGCGAGCCCGCCCAGGTCATCCGCGTGGGCCATGCGTCGCCGGCCTGCGTGTTTTCCAACGTCGAAGTGTTCGGAGGCGCGTGATGACCGACATGCTTTTTGCAGGCGGGCGCGAAGGTGCGCAAGAAAGTACGCGTGAAGATACGCGAAAAGCGGGCGCGCCGATCGACTGGCACGCGCACTTCGCCATGCTCGCCGATGCGATCGAGCGCTTGCGCCAGCCCGGCGAAACCGTGCTCAGCGCGTTCGCGGGCGAGCAGTCCGACTTCATCCGCTTCAACGCGGGCAAGGTGCGCCAGAGCGGCCAGGTGGAGCAGGGGCGTCTGACGCTGCGGCTCGTGAACGGCGCGCGTCAGGCGTATTCCACGTTCGACCTGAGCGGCGACGCGAACGCCGACGTGCGCCAAACGGGCGACGCGCTCGCGGCGCTGCGCGAAAGCCTGCTCGACGCACCCGACGATCCGCACCTGTTGTTCGACACCACGTCGTGGTCGCGCAGCACGCGCCGCAACGGCAAGCTGCCCGCGCCGCAAGCGCTCGTCGAACTCGTCGCGCAATGCGCCCAAGGGCTCGATTTCGTCGGCTTCTACGCGGGCGGCACGCTCTCGCGCGGCTTCGCGTCCACCACGGGCAGCCGCGGCTGGTACGAAGTGGAGAACTTCAATTTCAGCTGGTCGCTGTATCAGCCGAACGGCCGCGCGATCAAGACGCACTACGCGGGCGACGCCTGGGACGACGCCGTGTTCGCGGCCAAGGTGAGCGAGGCCGCCGCGCGTTTGCCGGTGCTGCTGCGCGCGCCGCGCGTGCTCGCGCCAGGCGGCTATCGCGCGTGGCTCGCGCCGGCGGCGCTGGCCGAATTCGTGGAATCGATGGCGTGGGGCGGCTTTTCGGCGCGCGCTCAGGCGTCGTCCACGAGTCCGCTCTACAAGCTCAACACGGGCGCGGCCGCGTTCGACGCGCGTGTGTCGCTCGCGGAGTCGCTCGAACTGGGCATCTCGCCCGCCTTCAACGACGACGGCTATCTGCGCGCGAGCGTGCCGCTGATCGAGGCGGGGCGCAGCGTCGGCCAGTTGACGAGCGCGCGTTCGGCGCGCGAGTACGGGCTCGAGCCGAACGGCGCGCTGCCGCAGGAAATGGCGACGTCCGTGGCCATGGCGGCCGGCGATCTCGCGCCCGCCGACGTGCTCGCGCGTCTTGGCACGGGGCTGTACGTCGGCAACCTCTGGTACGTGAACTTCTCGGACCGCATGAATTGCCGCCTGACCGGCATGACGCGTTTCGCGACCTTTTGGGTGGAGGACGGCGAGATCGTCGCGCCGGTGGACGCCATGCGCTTCGACGACAGCCTCTACGGCCTGCTCGGCGAACGCCTGGAAGCGCTGGGCGCGCAGCCCGAACTGCTGCTTTCCGATTCCACCTGGGGACAGCGCGCGACCGGCGGTCTGCAACTGCCGGGCGCGCTCGTGAAGTCGTTCGAGCTGGTGCTGTAAGCGCGCCGACGCCCAAGGCGGCGCGCGGCGCGCACGAGGGCGCGCGCCGCGAAAAAGAAGCCGCCAATCGCAGTACGGAAGTGCAGCAAAACGTAAAACAACAAGGATGCACAGATGTCGAATCACGCGTCGAATCACGCAAATCCGCAGACGAGCGGGCCGCTCGTGCTGCGCGGCATAAGAGACCGGGACGCCGAGCAACTCCACGCGCTCATTTACGCGCCGTCGATGGCGCACGGCGACCCGCAAACGCCGTATCGCACCCTGGAATCCACGCGCGAGTGGCTCGCCAAACGCACGCCGCAACTGATCCTGATCGGCGCCTGGATGGGCGAGGAACTCGTGGGCGAGGGCCAGTTGGAGGTCGGCCGGATGCGCCGCGCGCACGTGGCGGAAATCGGCATTGGCGTGCGCGGCGACTGGCTGCGGCGAGGCGTGGGCACGCGGCTCATGGCGGAAATGCTCGATCTCGCCGACAACTGGCTCGGCCTGCGCCGGCTCGAACTCAACGTGTTCGTCGACAACGAAGCCGCCATTGCGCTTTACCGGAAGTTCGGCTTCGAGGTCGAAGGGCGGCTGCGCGGCCCGATGCTGCGCGACGGCGCCTATGTCGATTCGTTTCTGATGGGGCGTCTGCGCGCGCCGCTGCCCTACGTCGAGAGCGAGGCATCATGAATCTTCCCCACGATGCCGCGGCGGACCGCGCCGCCTTCGCGAAAGCCGTGCGCGTGCGCGCCGCCGAAGCCGACGACGCCGAGGCCATGGCCGCGCTCATGAACCATCCCAGCGTGCGTCCCGGCACGCTGTCGCACGGCTACCGCACGGGCGAAGCCGTGCGCGCGTGGCTCGCGAGCCAGAAGGCCGGTTCGATGACCGTGGTGGCCGAATACGCAGGGCAGCTCGTCGGCCAGTCCGAACTTCGTGCGCACGACGGGCGGCGCGCGCATTGCGGCTCGCTCGGCATTTCGGTGGACGAGGCGTATCATGGCCGCGGCGTGGGCTCGCTGCTGCTCGCCGCGCTGCTCGATGCCGCCGACAATGCGCTCGGCTTGCGCCGCGTCGAGTTGCAGGTGTTTGCGAACAACACGCGCGCGCTCGCGCTTTATCACAAGTTCGGCTTCGTGGTGGAAGCGCGCGCCCGCGCTGGCGCGATCGCCGACGGCGCGCTGCGCGACGTGCTGCACATGGCGCGTCTCGTCGACGCGCCCGCGTTCGCGCCGCCTGTCAACGCCGCGCATTCCACGACCGCTCTCTAAGCCAGGACGCCTCGCGTGCCTTTCTTCTTCATCGACCGGCCGGTCTTCGCGTGGGTGATCGCGCTCGCCGTGATGGTGGCGGGCGCGCTCGCCATCGCGCAACTGCCCATCGCGCAGTACCCGCGCCTCTCGCCGCCGCGCATCGTGATCGTCGCGCAGTATCCGGGCGCGTCGGCGCAAACCGTCGACGACAACGTCGCGAGCATCATCGAGGAAAGCCTCGACGGCGCGGACGGCATGCTCTACTACCAAACCACCAGCGACGGCCTCGGCAATCTCGAGATCGACGTGACCTTCGCGCCCGCCACGAATCCCGACATCGCGCTCGTGGACGTGCAGAACCGCATCAAGCAGATCGAGGCGCGCCTGCCGCAAGCGGTCGTGCAGCAGGGCGTGAACGTGGTGAAAGCGTCCAACACGTTCCTGATGCTGGTGGCGCTCACGTCGACGGACGGCTCGCGCGACTCCGCGCAGCTCGCCGACTATCTGAACCGCTACGTGCTGCGCGAACTCAAGCGCGCGCCCGGCGTGGGCTCGGCGGAACTGTGGGACGCCGACGAAGCCATGCGCATCTGGCTCGATCCGTACCGGCTGCGCGAGTTCGGGCTTTCCGCGAGCGACGTGACCACGGCGATCAGCGCGCAGAACGCGCCGGTCACGGCGGGCACGATCGGCGACGCGCCGTTCGCGGCGGGCCAGCAGACCAACGCCTCGGTGGACGTGACGGGCCAGCTCGAAACGCCCGAACAGTTCGGCGAAATCGTGCTCAAGGCCAAAACCGACGGCTCGATCGTGCGCCTGCACGACATCGCGCGCGTGGAGATCGGCCGCAGCGACTATTCTTTCTTCTCGCGACTGAACGGACGGCCCGCCGCGACCGTCGGCATCCAGCTCGGTCCGCGCGGCAACGCGCTCGAAACCTCGGACGCGATCCGCGCGAAACTCGCCGAACTCTCGAAGCGCATGCCGCCCGGCATCGCCGTGGAGATTCCGTTCGACTCCGCGCATTTCGTGCGCGTGGCGATCCGCGAAGTCGTCATCACGCTGCTCGAAGCCATCGTGCTGGTGTTCTGCGTGATGTGGCTGTTCCTGCGCGATCTGCGCGCCACGCTCGTGCCCACGGTCGTGATTCCCGTCACGCTGATGGGCGCGTTTCTCGCGCTCTACATGGGCGGCATGTCGATCAACGTGTTCACGCTGTTCGGCCTCGTGCTGGCGATCGGCATTCTGGTGGACGACGCGATCGTGGTGGTGGAGAGCGTGCATCGCGCGATGCACGAGGAAGGGCTCGCGCCGCGCGAGGCCACGCGCCGCGCAATGTCGCGCATCGGCGGCGCGATCGTCGGCGTGACGGCGGTGCTCACGGCCGTGTTCGTGCCGATGGCGTTCTTCACCGGCAACGTGGGCGGCATCTATCGCCAGTTCGCGGTCGCGATGATTGCCTCGATGCTGGTGTCGTCGTTCATGGCGCTTTCGCTCACGCCCGCGTTGTGCGCGAGCATGCTAAGGAAACCGAAGCATATCGAGGCGCACGGCACTTCGCGCGTCGCGCGCGTGTCGCGCGGCTATCGCGGCCTCGTGCTCAAGCTGCTGCGCCGCGGCCGCCGCGTGCTCGCAATCTACGCGGCGCTGCTCGTCGCGGGCGCGTGGCTCTACTGGCACATGCCGGAAGGCTTTCTGCCGGCCGAGGACGAAGGCCAGTTGCAGGTCATGATCCAGTTGCCGGCGGGCGCGAACCAGGCGCGCACGCTCGCCGTGCTGCAACGCACGGAGCAGATCCTGCGCGGCGAAAGCGCGGTGGAGAACGTCACGGGCGTGGTGGGCTGGAGCTTCGCGGGCAGCGGGCAGAACGTGGGCATGGCCTTCGTCGATCTCAAGGACTGGGATCGCCGCTCGATCAGCGCGCAGGCGCTGCGCGACCGCCTCAACGGCCAATTCGCAACCATCCTCGACGGCGACGTGGAAGCCACCTTGCCCTCGCCCGTGCCCGGCATCGGCCACTCGGAGGGCTTCACGTTCCGGCTCGAAGATCGCGGCGGCGTGGGCATGGACGCGCTCAAGGCGGCGCGCGGCCAGTTGATCGACGCGGCCACCAAAAGCCCTGTGCTGGCGGGCGTGCGTTCGGAGGATCTGCCCGATGCGCCGCGCGTCGATCTCGACATCGACCGCGCCAAGGCCTACGCGTTCGGCGTGCCGTTCGACCGCATTGCCGATGTGTTGAGCACGACCTTCGGTTCGACCTATGTCGACGACTTTCCGGCGGGCGGGCGCATGCGCCGCGTGATCGTGTCCGCCGACGCGAGCGCACGCATGGCCGACCGCCAGTTGCTCGATCTGCCGGTGCAGACGAGCACGGGCGCGACGGTGGCGCTCTCGTCGCTGGCAAGCACGCACTGGACGCGCGGCCCCGTGATGCTCGCGCGCTACAACGGCTATCCGTCGCTCGACGTGAGCGGGCGCGAGTCGGGCGGCCACAGTTCGGGCGAGGCGATGGCGGAAATGGAACGGCTCGCGCAGGCGTTGCCCGAGGGCGTGGGTTACGAATGGACCGACACGGCGTTCGAGCAGATCGAGGCGGCGCGCGATACGCCGCTGCTGCTCGGGCTTTCGGTGCTGGCCGTGTTCATGGTGCTGGCGGTGCTCTACGAAAGCTGGATCACGCCGCTCGCGGTGTTGCTGGTCGTGCCGCTCGGCACGCTCGGCGCGGTGCTGGCGATGCTGATGCGCGGGCTGCCCAACGACATCTATTTCAAGGTGGGGCTCGTGACCGTGGTCGGCCTCACGGCGAAGAACGCAATCCTGATCGTGCAGGCCGCGAACGCGCGGCGCGAGCGCGGCATGCGCGTGGGCGCCGCCGTGGCGGCCGGCTGCGCGGAGCGTCTGCGGCCGATCGTGATGACTTCGGCGGCTTTCGTGCTCGGCGTGGTGCCGCTCGCGTTCTCGCACAGCGCGGGCGCGGAGAGCCGTCACTCGATCGGCACCGGCGTTCTCGGCGGCGTGCTGGCCGCGACGGCGCTCGGTCTCGTGTTCGCGCCGGTGCTTTATTGCGCGGTGGCGGCGCGCTCGCCGGTGCGTGCCGTGGGGCGCACGCGGCGCGGCCGCGGTCCGGCGCGCGGCGAAACCATGTTGGAGGAAAACGCGCAGTAAGTGTGCGGCGATGCGGGGCATGCGGTCCCGCGAAAGCCGACGCGTCCATGTGCGCGCCGCGCGCCGATCAGAACAGCCGCGGCGTGCCGACCCAGACCAGCACGGCTTCGTCGTCGCGCATGTTGGTCCAGCTATGCGGCAACGTCGATTCGTAATGCGCACTGTCGCCCGCGCCGAGCACGAACGATTTGCCTTCGAGCGTGATCGTCACTTCGCCGCTGAGCACGTGCACGAATTCCTCGCCCGCGTGCGTGGTCACTTCGCTTGGCCGCTCGCCGGGCGGCATGCGCACGAGAATCGCCTCGAGCTGGCGGCCGCCCGACTGATTCGACAGGCGCGCGAACAGATCGGCGGAATCGGCGAAGGCGAAGTACTGCAAATCCTTGCGGCGGCGCACGCAGCCTTCCTCGGTCGGCGTATCGACGAAATAGCTGACGGGCACGCCCAGCGCCTTCGCGATGCTTACGAGCGAAGTGATGGACGGGCTGGCGTGATCGCGCTCGACTTGCGAAAGAAAGGGCTTGGAAAGCTGCGAGACGGTCGCGATGTCGTCCAGCGTGCGGCCCTGGCGCTGGCGCAGCGAGCGGATCTTGCTGCCGACGGACACGACGTTCTGGGTTTCGACGGTTTTCGATGCCATGTTGAGGGCGAGTCGTTGGAATGGGATGCGAGAAGTGGGCTTTCGGAGGCGGGCGCGATGGCGGCGATTATTCGTCTAACGAATGCGAATGCCGGAGCGCTCGATGCGGATTGTTGCGCGAGCATTGAAAATTCAACGTATTCAAGCCGGATTTCCCCGCTGCGAATCGCAATTCGCTTCTCCATTGATTTCGTTTTAGTCACTGTGCGCGTGAAAAAACCGCCACGGCGTATTTAGCGAAAATAGCCGATGTCGTGTGCGTCGGATCGTTTCGCTGTGTGCCAAGCATAACATCGCCATTTTTCCGGTGGTATCGGTGGTTTACTTATTCTTTCCTTTTGCTTTGTGAACGATGCGTGCAAATGCGCGTCAACGCCTGCGATACGAAGGCGACGCGGCAAGCGGGCGCTGCAAGGCGCGCCGCGCATTAATTCGGTTCTGGCGGGATCGGAAGGCGGCACTGCGCGTAGTAAATCGGCGATTCGTCGGAAACGCAATCGCGCCTATTTCCGCATACTGGGTTCCGGCGAACGCCAATCTGTAATTCGTTGTGATATTGCGTGCTGCAATATTCAGATTTTTATCGGCGACGGAGGTGAAAATGGCCGCGCGTTGCCGCTCGTGCTGTTACCGAACGCGCTCTCGATTTCCGAATCGGCTTGCTTCGCACGCGAAGCTTTTCTTTCTTGCTCCTCGTTAAGACAGCCGCAATTCGCGGGCGACGCAGAACTCTCGCGCCGAGGCCCGCGCTCCGTGCGTTGCGCATTGCGCGGGCTGGCTGCGGCGGCATTCATGGATCAGTCAAACATTGTCAATCGCCGCGCAATGTATTTGATTCGCCGCCGCACGTCGCCGAAAATCAGTTGGCGCAGGCACCAGCGCCTGTGCAGAACACCGGAATGTGATAACGGGAGGTAAAGATGGGTCTTCTGAACGAACTGGGCGAAGTCGCGGGCGCACTGGCAGCCGTCGAGGCAGCGGAAAAGCTCGACCCGAATGCGGGTTTCCTCACGAAAGCCGCGGCTGCCGTGGCGGGTTTCAAGGGCGTAGGCGCGGTTGAGGGCATGGTGGAAAACAGGGACGAGCAAACGCCGGCCGATGGCGGCACGCAGCAGGCCGACAACCCGGATTTGCAGGCCTGATCCCTGAAGGTCCGGGTCGCTATTGGCGATAACGGCGGCACAGCCGCTCGATACCGGCTGTTTGCCGCGATGCCGGCCGCAAGTCAGTCTCTGCCGGCCCGAAAGCACTGAGGGAAGTGTGGCGCGCATCCTGGATGCGCGCCCAAAAAGGCCGGGCTAAACGCCTCTAAACGCCTCTAGACGCCTGTTAGTCATCCGTGGCATATCGGGCTGCCAGCGTCATCGGCCCGGTTTCCCCGATTTCGACCCGGACCGTGTGACCGCTGCCGGGCGCGACTTCGCAGGCCAGCCCTTCCATGGTTTCCATGTGAGCTAGGGTCACGTCGCGCGGACCGTCCGGGGTAATGATCTCCAGCACGTCGCCCACAGCAAAGCGATTCTTCACCTCGAGTGTCGTCAGGCCGGTCACGGCATCGTAAGCCAGCCATTCGCCGACGAATTGCTGACGCGCGTTACCCGAAGATCCGCTGGCATAGTTCTGGTAATCCTCGGAGCGGTGCCGCTGGAGGAAGCCGTCGGTGTAGCCACGGTTGGCGAGGCCATCAAGGCGACCCATGAGCCCCGCGTCGAACGGGCGCCCGGCGACCGCGTCGTCGATGGCGCGTGCATAGAGCTGTGCCGTACGTGCGACATAGTAATGCGACTTGGTGCGTCCTTCGATCTTCAGGCAATCGACGCCGATATCGACCAGCCGCTGCACATGCTCGATCGCACGCAGGTCACGCGAATTCATCAGATACGTGCCGTGTTCGTCTTCGGACAGTTCCATCCATTCGCCGCCGCGGCGCGCTTCTTCTTCCAGCAGATACACGCGATCCGCTGCCTTGTGGCGCGGCACGTGTTCGCCTTCGGCCGTAAGTGCCGAGTCGCTCATGCGATAGCTCCAGCGGCAGGCGTTGGTGCAGGTGCCCTGATTCGAGTCGCGATGATTGAAGTAGCCGGAAAGCAGGCAGCGGCCGGAGTACGCAATGCATAACGCTCCGTGTACAAAGACCTCGAGTTCGGTGTCGGGGCAGCGTTGGCGGATATCGGCGATCTCGTCAAGCGAGAGTTCGCGCGACAGGATCACCCGCGATACGCCGAGCGAATTCCAGAAGCGGACGCTGGCGTAATTGACGGTGTTGGCCTGTACGGAAAGGTGGACCGGCATGTCCGGCCAGGTCTGCCTGACCATCATGATCAGTCCTGGGTCCGCCATGATCAGTGCATCCGGGCCAAGGGCCACCGCATCGCTCAGATCCCTGATGAAGGTGTCGACCTTGCGGTTGTGCGCCATCAGATTGACGGTCAGATAGAAGCGCTTGCCGGCGGCCCGGCAGGCTGCAATGCCTTCGGCGAGGAATCCCGTGTTGCGGAATTCGTTGTTGCGCGCACGCAGGCTGTAGCGTGGCAGGCCGGCGTACACCGCGTCGGCGCCGTATGCGAGCGCGTAGTTCAGGGCGCGCAGCGAACCGGCGGGGCTGAGAAGTGTTGGGCGTTTCATGGCGTCGGCCTTGAGAAAAGTCCGTAAAAATACCAGTGTTTTCCTGGACGCCCTTTGTGCCAGATCCAGCCGGCGCGTTGTTTTCAGATCGCAAGTGCGTACTCGTCGGACGATCATCGGCCGAACGCGTTATAGATATCGGGAGACAGACTGCAATGTGCAATGCGGGTGCCGGGAAATCTTGTTTCCGGAATGGGCGATTTCATTCAGACTAAGGCCTCGCGTCACGGGGCATTGTCAGGAATTGACAAATGTCCCGTAAATCAAGGCACTTTTTTTACACGATCTGCAACACAAAAATTTCGCCGTCGGCAATAAGGGAACCGACCCGGAGCACCCGGTTCGGGTCAGACCGAGCCATGATGACGACGGTCGTCGGTCCCAATTGACAGCGCATACTGCTGTCGATGAACATCGGCTTCATGTGCGGCCGGATAGCCTGTTCTGTTTGAGTTTATGTCGAGAAATCCAGTGCTGAGAAATGTTACGGATATGGATCTGCGCTTGCTGCGCATTTTTTCCACTGTTGTGGAGTGTGGTGGATTCACGGCCGCGCAAGCCGAGTTGAACAAGAGTCAGTCGAGTATCAGCACGCAAATTTCCGCGCTGGAATTGCGGCTGGGGTACCGGCTCTGTGAGCGAGGCAGGGGCGGATTCCGGTTGACGGAGAAAGGTCAACACATCCTCAAGGCCTCAAAGATTCTGTTCGGCGCGCTGGACGCATTTCGCGACGAGGCGCAGGGTCTATCCGCTCGCCTGGTGGGGGATCTGTATCTTGGTTTGGCCGACAATATCGCGACCTTGCCCGCCGCGCACATTGACGCGGCAATCGCACGGTTTTATCGCCGCGAGCACGACATGCGCCTGCATATCGTGGTGAACTCGCCCACCGAGCTGGAACTGGCGGTGATCGACGGACAACTGGATATGGCGGTCGCCTATTTCAGCCGTCCGTTGCCGACCCTGGCCTACCATCCGCTCTACACGGAAGAAATTGGCATTTTCTGCGGTCGCAGGCATCCGCTGTTTGCCGTGGACCGGCCGAGTGTCGAACAACTCAAAGCCAGCGACTGGATCAAACATGGCTTCCTGCCGGCCGATCAGGTGCTGCCGGTCACGCCCGATCGAACCTCAGCCATAGCGCACCATATGGAGGCGGTGGTGCATGGCGTGCTCGCCGGCACCCATCTGGGGTATCTTCCCGCTCACTATGCCCGGTCATGGCTCGAGAATGGACAGATGCGGGCGATACATCCCGCGACACTGCGATATGAGGTGCAACACAGCATGATCACCCATGCCGGTCGCCCTCAAAGCGAAGCAGTCCGTGCCTTCATCGACGACTTGCTGGCCGAACATCAGCATTGACCAACGATGTCGCGCGATGCATTCATCGTTGTGCTACCGGCAGAACACCGTCGACGGCGTTGCGGAATATCTGGCTGTACGCCGCGGCATCAAGCACGCACGCATTGGTATCGGACGAGGAGATGTCGGCGAGGGCCTGCTCCCCGACCCACTCCGCCGCTTTGGCATCGAGCCCGATCGCACCGAGGGAGTGCGGAATGCCGAGCCGCTCGCGCAACCCGAGTACCCAGTCGAGAAAGCCGGCGAAATCGGGTCGCTCCAGTTCCAGATAGCGGGCGAGCCGGGCGATATCTTCGCTGATCGCATGCTGGTTCGCAATCAGGACGTACGGCAGCAGGATCGCGTTCAACAAGCCGTGATGCTTGTGATAACGGGCGCCCAGCGGATGAGCAAGGGCATGCACACCGCCCAGCCCTTTCTGGAAGGCTACGGCGGCCATGGCCGATGCCACCAGCATTCCCTCGCGCGCGACGATGTTCTGGCCATCCGCGCAGGCGTCGGTCAGATGCTGCCGGATCAGGCGGATGCCCTCCACCGCGATACCGGAGGACATCGGGTGATAAAGCGGCGAGCAAAAGGCTTCGACGTGATGCGTCAGCGCATCCATGCCGGTTGCGGCTGTCAGCGAGGGCGGCAGGCCGCGGGTCAGCACCGGGTCGAGGATCACCGTTGCCGGGAGCAGTTCCGGGTGGCTGATTACGCGCTTGACGTTCAGCTCGCTCTGGGTGAGTACGGCTTCGCGTCCCAGCTCCGAACCGGTACCGGCCGTCGTCGGCAGCGCGATCAGCCTGGGCAGCCCGAGGCGTGGGTAGTCCGCGAGGCTCGGATAGTGCGCAATGACCTTCGACCACTCGAAACTCTCCAGCCCCTGCGGATCGACGGCCGACAGGCTGATGCCCTTGGCGGCGTCCATGGCGCTGCCGCCGCCCAGGGCGATCAGCGAGTCATGCTGGCCGGCCTTGAATGCGGCAACCCCGCGGGCAACGTCAGTCAGGCTCGGATTGTTGGCAACATCGCTGAACACGGCGAGTTCGATATCCGCGTTCTGCAAGTGTGTCTTCAACAAGGCGAAGGGTTCCAGGGCCAGCATGCCCGGGTCCGTCACCACCAAGGGCTTGCGCATGCCGAGCAATCGGCAGCGTTGGGCCAGCGTGTCGAGCGCACCCGCTCCACAGAAAATCTCCGTGGGGTAATTCCAGTAGTGAAGAGAAGCCATCTGTTATTCCAAAAGTTCAGCGAGGCGTTTGCTTCATTTGCCTCGCCCGCCAGGACGGTGGCGTAAGGATGCGACGCAATCAGGCAACGGCGGCGCGTTGATAAGGCTTGGCCCAGAACATGTAGATCAGGCCCAGTACGGCCAGTACCGAGAACACCACGATCACCGCCCATACCTGGATCCACGATGCCCCAGGCGGGGCAAGAGATTCCCGCGGCCAGGCAACGTTGACGCTTTCGAACACCAGCCAGACGAAGGCGGCGAGGTTGACCGGCAAACCCCAGCGGCCCAGGCTGAACGCCCCCGGTTCGACCTTCCATCTTCCGCGCAGACGAACGATCAGGGCGCACGTGATCACGATCAGGAACACCACGAAGAAACCGCCGCTGCCAAACGCAATCAGGGTGCCGACCGCCGTTGCGTTCATGCCGAGGGCGAGGCCAAAGCTCGCGAACAGGGTGCTGAATACCATGGCCGCGAACGGCACCTTGCGTTTGTCGACCTTGCGCAGCAGCGCCGAGGCCGGCAGGATCGAGTCCCGCGCCATACCGAACACGGCCCGGCCGATGTAGGTTTGCACCGAGACCACGCACGCGATGAACGCCACCAGCACGACGCCTACAAACGGGCGCTGCGTCCACGCGCCAAACGCATTGACGACGGCAGGCGTGACTGGATCGACGGTTTGACCCGAGACCAGGGCGGCGGTGTTGGTATAGGAAAGCGTGACGGCAAACACGGTGAGCATCACGGTCAACCCAACGAGGATCATCGAACGCAGGATGGCGCGCGGGGTAGACGTGCGTGCGTCGGCCGTTTCTTCCGAGACCTGCGAGCAGGCGTCGAAGCCCAGGAACGCCCAACCACCTACCGCCATGGCCGTCAGAAAGCCTGAGAGATAGGAGCCGTTAGCGCCCTGAGCAGGCGTCAGTCCTTCAAACAGCAAGGAAAATGGATGGTTGCGGAAAAACAGTAACAACACCACGCCTATGCCGATCGAAGCGATGGCTTCGGCAACGATGCCGGCGTTGACGAAATACTTGAGCGGGTTGATCCCGAACAGGTTCACACCGAGGCCCAGCAGCAACAGCGCTGCGCCGCAGAACACCTGTGCGTTCGCGCCCGGCGGTTGGCCGGTGAAAAACAGCCAGAGCCAAAACCCGCCCAGATAGGCCACGGTAGTCAGCGACGCCAGGGCCGATGCCAGGTACATGAAGCCGGTGAACCATGCCCAGCGGTCGCCTGCCAGACGCTTGACCCACTGGTAACAACCGCCTGCAAGCGGGTACTGCGACGACAGCTCGGCATAGATCAGCGCCACCAGCAATTGCAACGCCAGGCAAAGGGGAACGATCCAGACCCAGGAAGGCCCTACGCTTGTTGCGCCCAGTGACATTACCGAATAGATCCCGACCACGGGGGACACTGTGGCGAAACCAACCGAAAAGGAGGACCAGAGGGACAACCCGCGGTGCAGTTCCTGCTTGTAGCCCTGGCTTTGCAGCAGATGTTCATCGGCGCCTTGCCGATGGGAGGAAGGGGTCATCGCACACCTCCGCAAGAAGTGTGTGCGATGGCGGGTACGTCACGATCGACGCGGCTGCGTGCGAACGCATGCGACATAGGGTGTCTCCTTGAGTCGACAGGCAGATTATTTTTAAGATCGCCGTTTATTGATTCGGGCGTACTGACGACACGGCTTCTGGGCTCCTTGAATCGGAGTTGCAGCGAGCTTAAGGTAGCCGCGCCTCGATATAAATGCATATCTCCTTAGCCTGACATCGTGTTTTTTTGATGTATGGGAGAACCGGCTTTCGCTCGTGTTGCCTGTGTTTAAACGCTTTCGCGTTGTGGGCGCGGGAGCAGCCCCCTGAAACACCGGACACAGCGACCCACTTAAAATAACGGGTAGGCATAAGACTGTGTTTTGACTAAGAGCGGCTAACACAAGTCATCAACGAAGCGGGAACAGATAACGGCAGCAGCCAGAGAGCAACGCAACATGAATGTCGAGATGACGCTCGAAACGAATGCGCAGTTTTGGGGCACGTTGCGGGCCGAACGTGAAAGCGTCGGGCTGGCGCCGTTCAATGCTGACGCGTCTATCGAGTCATGAGCACACGCGGGCCGTTGATGGAGTGCCGTCCGGCACCACCGCGTCCGCAACGACGACACGACAGCAAGGTCGCAGTGGCGCGAAGCAATCAGCTGTTGGGGCTCGGATGGCTTCGAGTTCCGGAGCGACAACGGAGAGCCGCTGCGTGTGACGTTCGCGCTGATGAGGCTGGGCCGCTACGATGGCGGGCCATAGCGGCGGCATCGTGCGCGACGTGATGCTTCGACAGTGGAAAATCACTTCGGTGACGCGTCGCATACCCCATCCGAAATCGAGCGGTTAAGCGACAACGGCTCGGGGCTACACGGCAGACGATACCGCGCCGGTGCAGCCAAAATCGGGCTGAAGCCATTGACCGCGCCGGTGTGCAGCCCACAAAGTAATGGCATGGCCGAGAGCTTCGTAAAGACGATGAAGTACGATTACGTTGCCTTTATGCCGAAACCGAATGCGGCGACGCAACAAGTAACCTAGCCATCGCATTCCGAGCATTACAACGCGAGAAGTGTCCCCAAAACGCGTTAAAGTACCGCTCACCACGAGCATTCCGGCGCGCGACGGGACCCCGCAACCTTAGTGTGAATCTGTGTCCGGGATTACAGGAGCAAATCCAGCAATCATTATCATGAATCACATTATTTTTATTTTATAGCGCAATAAAAATTACAATTATAAATGTTTTAATCCAGATAAAAATATTGCAAATGAAACAAAGAAAAGTGAAAGCACATCATCGCAATCGTCTGCGTATCGACCAAAGTTGTGCATGCATTCAAAACCCGGAGAAAACAGAAAAAATGCAGTTCCGACCAATTTAACTATGGATGTAAAAATTAGAAGTGGCTTACGATTTTTCTGGGTGATCATTGAAATACCCTTGGTGGATTGAGTGGATTCATGTTCAGGGAGTCTCCAAGATTCTGCTACGACAAGGCTGAAGCGGGGCAACGGCAGCGAGACAGCATAGGGGCGCAGGGAGTACTCCCTGCGCCCCTATGCTGTTTCCCCCTTGCATGTTGTTGTGGGAAACGACGAATAGTATCTTATTTACGACTTAGCTTTTGACGACTATCACAATGAACGAAAATGTCCTTTCGCGAGGCCAGTCAATGTAGTGGGTGGCAGTCAGGGAAGTGCAGGTGGCCAGATGCCCGGAGCATCAAAACGGCGCAGCCACAGGTCCGTGAGTCGAAGGTTGAATCGAAGTTCGCCAGCGTTTGAACCGAGTCCCATCGAGCGTATCCTGTTTGTTCTGACTGGGAGGACCACCTTGTTGATAGCGGCATACAAAGAGGGGATACCTTTCTCGACGGGGGCCATTTCAGGCTCGCATCCCGATCGGATCACGAGACCTCCGCTATCCAGGTGATAAAAACGAAATTCCGGATCGGTGAGCGCGGTACGGATAGATTCGGGACCACCGAGTTGCCTAGTGTAATGTTCCCCCAGCACTGTGTACCAATTGACTCCGGTGATTCCTTCCCATCCGTTGGTCATCAGGATAACTGAGATAGGCTTGTCAATTTGAAGGCCGTAGTAACGTTCTGCCAGTTCGAGTTCATATGGTTCCCATCGGGCGTATTCGTGCGGCAACGCAAGCGCGAAGCCAGCATAACCGTGTGTTGCGTTCAGTTTGTTGCAGCATGAGATGAGGAAGTCGTGCATTGGAAATGCGCCGGCGTCCCACGCTCCTTTCTGAACACAGTCGGGCGCGACCCAAAAGCTGAGATATGAGATATCCCTTCCAATTGCCTGCTCCCAATCGGGAGCCGTCAAGCATTTGATTCCATAGTCGCCAACATACTTTTGATTAAAGCTGTCCATAAAGCCAAGCTCGATACCATTGCCTGGTTTGGCATTGATAATTGCGGTCTGGGTGTCTTCTGCCAAGCGCTCGTCGAAGTGCCATGGCGTCGGTTTTCCGCTTGAAGGTTCAGGGTCCCAACCCCATTGGAGATATTTTCCGAACGCCTTGAAGTAGTCATCAAAGCAATCCCATAGCGCATTGTGCGATGACGCCAGATGGGCATCGCGGAAGAACAACGTTACACGCAGTACAAGTTTGACTACATACCGATAGTTTGGTTCGGGGCTATCCGGGGCGATGTGATCGCAGTCGTAGATGTAGTCGGAAAGTTGTTTCGGTGTCATTGTGATAGGTGTTAGTTAGAGAGCGAGGAGCACAAGCGAAGCGCCGCCTGTTTCTGGTGCGGCGACGACTGCAAGTACTCTTACGAGAATGAGACCACCAATTACTACGACTGCCCATCCGCCCACGTTTGTCGTGGGGGTGTCTTGAAGCGCCTCTTGAATCGGGCGCGCCGATTGCAGGTTCGGCGAACGGATAGGAACTCGTGCTGGAGCAGGAACTGGAGCGGGCTCAGGTTGGGGCGCCGGTTTAGGTTTCGGGGCTGGTACAGGCTCACCTTCAGGGACTGGAACAGGCTCAGCTTCAGGGACTGGAACAGGAATATTTTTTCTGGATGACTTACGCGAGGGAGCCCTGTCTGGAACTGTGACAGGTTTCTCTTGGGGCTGCTTCCGCTTTTCTTTGCACCTGCAACTCAGGGCTGGGTCAGGATGCTCTGGTTCAAGGATGTTGAATTCCGCGGGGCCAGCAATGTATCGGTAAGCTAACTCCTGGCCTTCGCTATAAGTATCGTTCTCAAATTTAACCTCAACGATCCGTTCGATATTTGCCTGTACTGGGATAAATGGCCCGATTCCAGGTCGGCCAGATTCGAGGTATTCCGGCCTGTCTGGGTCTCCTGCCGCCTTCAAAGCCTCGTACAATGGACTCGCCTGGTGTCCGGTAGATTTGAGCACAACCACGTCCGGGATTCGCAACATCTTTCCGCCAGCCTGTTCGAGATTATTACGTGACATGACGACGATCGGCGACGTCTCAGCTACTTTTTCGGCAACGTCTTGCGAATTTATATCCGGTTGTCTGCGTAGTCCCGGCAACGCGGAGAGCGGAAAACTGCTCGGCCTGTTTACGTCTTTGGCTGACATCAGAGGTGCCGGCGGTTCTTTGCTCATGTCATAGCCAACTTCCCCTTTGTAGCGCCAATACTGATATGCCCTTTTGTTGTCCGCCCATATGGAACGCGTTACAGTGCGCTGATACATCGGGTGCCCTGCTGCATTCAAGTCTGGAGCTGGCAGGGCGACGCAACACTTGGCACAAAGGTAGCCTTTGTCAAGCGGTTGTGCGAGTGGGGCGGTCGGAGTCGTGGCGCCAAGTCGGGTTTGGTCGCCACCATATTTTGGCTCTGTGCTTGCGCGTTTTGGGCGAGGAGGGGCCATATTTTTCCTATAGAAAGATCTTTAATCCAGGCGATTTATACTGTTATCGCCGTCGCATATAACGTTTCCATGCGAATCGCAGTAGTGCAGATGATACTGATCGTCGGTAGTTTGAATCGCACGAACCTTCACATGTTCTGCGGGACTGGTTACAGCAAGGTCGGTGATTGCCGTATCAGAGGAAGTCCCAAAAAATTGAAGGCCGCTCGCGGATGTGATGTTGTACGGGGTATTCGTAAGCAATGTTCCGTCAGCTTGATTGACGAGTTTGAAGTTTTGCTCATAGAGCTTGCCATCCGGCATCGCTGGGAAAGCCGGATTTCGCGATTCTTTGCCTTTTTTTTGAACCGTGATGGTCTTCAGGAACAGGTCACCGGGGCCGCCGAGCGTG